>JAGTJW010000001.1:1800000-2100000 GCA_023657425.1 Ideonella sp. WA131b | reverse complement strand
CGTGTGCGGCACGGCGAACTCGATCATGTCCTGGTCGGCCGCCTGGTGGCTGCGCATCATGTTGCGCGTGGCCTGCAGCGCCTCGAGCACCTCGAGCGCCTGCGCATGCAGCGTCTCGCCGGCGGCGGTGAGCCGCGTGGGGTAGGCGGAGCGGTCGACGAGGTCGATTCCCGCCCACGCCTCGAGCGCCTGGATGCGGCGCGAGAACGCCGGCTGCGTGACGTGCCGCAACTGCGCCGAGCGCGAGAAGCTGCGCGTCTCGGCCAGGCTCACGAAGTCCTCCAGCCACTTTGTCTCCATGCGCGGCGGAGTGTAGTCAGCCCCCTGGGCCCGGCGCCTCGGGGCCGGCCCGGGCGTGAGGAACCCGGCACGCGCTGTTGCAGGCTCACCGCAGTCGGTGTGCCACGGGGCCGGTTTGCGCCGTAGCATCGGACGCGTCAACCCGTCACACCGCAGGAGCATCTGCCCATGCTTAGTCGCACGCCAACTGCTTCGCGCCGCTCGCAGCCGCCGTTGCTCGGCCACGTGGCACTTGCCGCCCGCTGGTCGGCGCATGGGCAGCCAGCTCGGCCTCGTCGGCATCGTCAGAGGGCTCGTCGGCTTCGTCGGGCAGCGTGTCCGACTCCTTCGGGGCCAGCAGCGACAGTTCGTCGAAAGGCGACAAGAAGATCGCCGAGGGCGACTACAGGCATCGATGCGCAGATGGCCGCGGCCGGGCAGCCCAGGGCAGGCTGCAGCCTGACGCTGGCAGGGCACGGCTGGCGCCGCCGGCACGACGCTTCGAGCTCGTGCGTGCCTGACGCTGACCGTGCAACAGGCGGCGCTCACCGTGGGCGACTCCGCTGCACGGCCCGCGCGCGCAGCTACGGCTGGGAGCTCGCCGCCGGCGCCGCCACCGAAGCCCGCGAGCCGTTCTACCTGGTGCGTGCACGACGCCCAGCAGCGCGAGTTCAGCCACGCGCAAGCTCAGCGCTCTGAGCGCGTGAGGCCGCAAGCCCTGGTACGGGCGGCCGCCCTGTCGGCGACGCTCGCCACGGCGGTGCCGACGGTCGTTGCGGCGTCGCTGCACTCCTGCACCGACAGAAGCCGCGCTCACCGCCGGCGCAGCAGCAGCGTGCTGCTGCAGGTGAGCCAGCGCGTCAAGGCCGAGCTCGAACGCGCCGCGGCGCCGAGGTCGCCATCGTCTGCGCGCAGCGGGCTTGGCGCTGGGCTGGTTCGGCCTGCGCTACTCGCACGCGGGCGTGGCCTTGCGCGCCAGCCCCGAGACGCCCTGGGCCGTGCGCCAGCTGTACTTCGCCTGCGACGAGCAGCAGCCGCGACTGTTCGACCAGGGCCTGACGGCATTCCTCATGGGCACGCTGAAGCCCGACCTGGGCTACCTGTCGGTGGTGCTGCTGCCGCCGCGAGGCGGAGCAGGCGCTGGAGGCCACGAGCGCTGGACTCAGCGGCGCACGGCGCTGGCGCTGCTGGGGCCGGCGCTACAGCGCCAACGCCTGGGCCCACGGCCTCGTCTACCAGAACTGCAACCAGTGGCTGGGCGAGCTGCTGGCCGACTGGCCTGGGGCGCGCCGCGCAGCGACGCAGCCGCGGGAGCACGGCCCAGCCAGTGGCTGCGCGACACAGGGCTACCGCGGCGACCGACTTCCAGCTGCCGGGGCGGACCTTCACCGGGCTCACCGCCTTCAGCCCCTGGCTCAACCGCGACGACCACCCCGAGCGAGCAGCTGGCCCAGGCGCGCTTCGAGGTCAGCCATGCCGGCCGCCATCGAGGCCTTCGTGCAGCCGACGTGCACCCGCAGGCCGAGCGCTTCGAGCTCTGCCACACGACGACCGCCGCATGGTGCGTGCGCCGGGGCTGGACAGCCCATCGCCGACGGCTGCGTGGCGGCCGAGGGCGACGAGGTCACGGACCTGACGTGAGCGCGCGGGCGGGCCGCCGGCTCAGCGCTCGCGGAAGGCCTCGCTGCTCTTGCGCATCGGCGTCAGCAGAAAGGCCAACACCGAGCGCTGGCCGGTGCGGATCTCGGCGCTGCCCGTCATCCCCGGCAGCACGGGCAAGCACGCGGCCCTGGTGCTCCAGGCCGGCCGCGTCGGCCCGCACCAGCGCGCGGTACCAGGTGGCCGCCGGGCTGGGCGGCGCGCTCGGGGTCGCCCAGGGCGTCGGGGCTCAGCACCTCCACCCGGCCCTTGAGCGCGCCAAAGATCGTGTACTCATAGGCACTGAGCTTGATCTCCACCGGCTGCCCCACGCGCACGAAGCCGATGTCGGCCGGCTGCACACGGGCCTCGATCAGCACGCTGTCGGCCACCGGCACCACCTCCATCACCGTGGCCCCTGCGGCCACCACGCCGCCCGGCGTGTGGTGGCGGATCACCTTGACGATGCCCTTCACGGGCGAGACCAGCGTGCTGCGACGCAGCGCGTCGTCGCGCACCACCATCTGCTCGTCGAGCAGCGCCAACTCGTTGCGCGCCCTCACCAGCTCGGCCTGTGCGTCCTGCCGGAAGCGGTTGCCGCGTTCGGCCACCTGCAGCTGCAGCTCGTTGACCTGGCGCTGCAGGCGCATCACCTCGACCTCGCTCATCAGGCCCTTGCTCGACAGGGCTTGGGCCACGCCGAGCTCGCGGCCGAGCAGCGCGATGCTGCGCTGCTGGGCCGCCAGTGCCTCGGTCAGCACACGCTGCCGCGCCGAGTAGCTGTCCATCTCGGCCTCGACGACGGTGCCCGGCAGCTCGCCGGGAAACTCGGGCGCGCGGCCGTTCACCTCGGCCGTGAGGCGAATGACCGCAGCCTGCAGCGCAGCGCGGCGCGTGGCCCCTTCGGCCTGCTGGGCCTCGACGCGCGTGGGGTCCAGCAGCGCCAGCGGCTGCCCCTTGGCCACCGTCTGGCCCTCGCGCACCAGCATCTCGCGCAGGATGCCGCCTTCAAGGCTGGCAATCACCTGCTCGCGCCCTTCGGGCACCACGCGGGCCGGCGCCTTGGCGACGATGTCCACCTGCGCCAGCGCGGCCCAACCCAGCGCCACGGCCAGCGCCGCCAGCATCAGGTAGACGGCCCAGCTCGCCGCGGGCGCCGGCTCCACCACCTGCGCCGCAGCCACCGGGCTGACATAGGGCATGTCGGCCTGGTCGAGCGCGCGGCCGGTGGGTTTGGAGAACAGACTCATGGCGCTGGCGTGGGGGACAGGGCTTCGACAGGCTCAGCCCGAACGGGGTTCAGTGCCTCGGCCCGAACGGTGGTGGATGGGCGGATGCGAACCAACCACCGTTCGCGCTGAGCTCGTCGAAGCGCCGCGCCCACCGATCCGTTGGCAGGCCGCCTCATACCGATGCCTCACGCTGCACCGGCTGCGAGCTCGGATGCAGGTGCACGTTGCTCGGCGCGCCGGCGGGCGGCGCGGAAGGCTTTGCGCCGGACAGGGCCGCCAGCACCTGCTCCTTCGGCCCGTCCATCACCACACGGCCGGCGTCGACGACGACGATGCGGTTCACCAGCTCCAGGACCGCGGGGCGGTGCGTCACCACGACCAGCGTGCAGTCCTGGGCCGCCTGACGCAGCTGGCGCAGGAAGGCCATTTCGCTCTGCGCGTCCATCGAGCTCGTGGGCTCGTCCATCAGCAGGATGCGCGGCCGCGTGACGAGGCAGCGCGCCAGCGCCACCAGCTGGCGCTGGCCGCCGCTGAGCAGCGAACCGCCCTCGCCGACCGGCAGCTCCCAGCCCTGCGGGTGGCTGGCCACGAGGCGGTCCAGCCCGGTGAGCGTGGCCACCTCGGCCAGCCGCGCGGCGTCGGCCGCCGGCCGGTCGAGCAGCACATTGTCGCGGAGCGTGCCACTGAACAGGCGCGGGTCCTGCGCCACGAAACCCACCTTGGCACGGTAATCCGCGGGGTCGATCTGGCGCAGGTCGATGCCATCGGCCTCCACCTGGCCCTGCACCGGCTGGTACAGCCCGGCCAGCAGGCGCAGCACCGTGCTCTTGCCGCTGCCGATGCGCCCGAGGATGGCCACGCGCTCGCCGGGCTGGAAGCGCAGGGTCGCGCGCTGCAGCACCAGCGGGCCCTGGCCGGGCGCCGCTGCGCCGGCTATTGCCGGTGCCGGGTAGGCGAACGAGGCCTCCACCAGCGCCAGCTGGCCGGTGAGCTCGCGCCGGGGCACGTAGACCTTTCCGGTCTCGCGCTCGGTGGGTTGCTGCATCACGTGGTCGAGCGCCCGCATGGCGGCACGCGCGCCCTGGTAGCGCGTGGCCAGCTGCACCACGCTGGACAGCGGGGCCAGCGCGCGGCCGGCAAACATCACAGCCCCGATCAGCGCCCCGCCGGTGATGACCTGGGCATGGATGAGGTACACGCCCCACACCAGCAGCACCAAGGTCACGGCCTGCTGCACGACGGCGGCCACGTTCATGGTCAGGGCCTGAAGCCGGCGCATCTGCAGCTGGCTGCTGGCCTGCATCGCGGTGGCGTCTTCGTACTGGCGCAGGAAGCGGCCCTGCGCGCCCGCAGCCTTGAGGTCCTCGATGCCGTCCACGGCCTCCACCAGCACGCCGTGCAGGTCGGCGGTCTGGTGCATCTGCGCCATCGTCGCGCGGCGCAGGCCGCCCTGCAGCAGCGCCGCACCCAGCAGCAGCAGCGGGATCGCGGTCACCAGCACCCAACCCAGGGGCCCGCCCACCACGAAGACCATGGCCACGAAGACAACGATGAAGGGCAGGTCGGAGATCGCCGTCAGCGTGGCCGAGGCGAAGAACTCGCGCACCTGCTCCACCTGCGCCAGGTGGTGCGCGTAGGCGCCCGCCGACTGCGGCCGCTGCTCCATGCGCAGCGCCAGCGTCTGGCGGAAGAGGATGCTGCCCACCAGCAGGTCGGCCTTGCGGCCGGCCAGGTCGATGAGGTGCGTGCGCAGCTGCCGCGCAGTGAGGTCGAACACCAGCGCCAAAGCACCGCCGATGGCCAGCGCCCACAGCGTGACGAAGGCCTGGTGCGGAATCACCTTGTCGAAGATGACCGAGGTGACGAGGCCCGTCACCAGCATCAGCACGTTGGACAGCAGCGCCGCCAGCAGCGCGCTGCGGTAGTAGGGCACGAAGCGGCGGATGGTGCCCCAGAGCCAGTGCTGCGCGGGGTCGGCCAGCAGCCTGGCGTCGCCTTCCGTGGTGCCGGCGTGGACCTGCGGGCGTGGCGTGGCCACCAGCGCCACGCCGGTGTATTCGGCCGCCAGCTCGGCCTCGGTGGCCTGGCAGGCGTGGTGCTCGCGGCCGGGCATGACGATGTCGTAGCGGCTGCCTTCACCCGGGGTCTGGGGATGCCGCGCCACGACGATGCAGGCGTCGCCCTCCTTCAGCAGCAGCACCGCCGGCAGCAGCAGCTCGTTGAGCTCCGGAATCGCGCGCTGCACCAGGCCCGCGCTGAAGCCGGCCTCGGCGAGCGCGCGCAGGGCCTGGTCCGGCGCCAACCGGCCCTGCACGGGCAGCGTGGCCAGCAGCGACTCGGGGCTGCGCTCGCGGCCGTGGTGACGCGTCAACCACGCGATGGCGTGCGCCAGCGCGTCGTTGTCCAGGTCCCAGGCAGCGTCCACGGCGGGTGGGTCAGCTCAGCGGGCCGGCGGCACGCTTCTCGCGCGAGCGCAGCGCCAGGCGTTCGAAGGCAGCCTCGATGTCGCGCACGATGCGCGGCACGTCGAAGAGGGGCGACTGCCGGCCATGCTCGGCCAGGTAGCGGCGGTGGCTGGCCACGCGCGCCGGCGTGCGGCCCAGCGTGATGGCGAGCCGCTCGTAGTCGGCCTGGTTGTCGGTGATGAGGTCCGGCAGGCCCACCGCGGTGAGCAGGCTGCCGGCCATGCGGCTGATGATGGTGCGGCCGCTGCGCGTGACGATGGGCAGGCCCATCCACAGCGCATCGGACGCCGTGGTGCCGGCGTTGTACGGGAAGGTGTCGAGCATCAGGTCGGCCAGCGTGAAGCGCGCCAGGTACTCCGGCGGCGCCACGCGCGGCGCGAACACCAGCCGCTCGGGCGTGACGCCATGCGCCGCGGCGCAGGCCAGCATGTTGGCGCGCGCCGTGTCGTTGTCGGCCAGCAGCCACAGCACGCTGCCGGGCACGGCGGCCAGGATGCGCATCCAGCTGCTGAAGACCTCGGCGGTGAACTTGTGGTTGTTGTTGAAGCTGCAGTAGACGAAGGCGTCGCTCGGCAGGCCGTAGCGGGCGCGGCCCTCGGCTCGGTCGGCCAGGGGCGCCACCTCGCGCTGGCGGTCGCTCACCTGGTAGCAGCCGCTCAGTCGCAGCGGCCGCTCGGTGCAGAAGCGCTCCAGCTCCGGCGGCATCGTGTAGTCGTCGGCGATCATCCAGTCCAGCCCCGGGATGGCCGAGGTACCCGGCAACCCGAGGTAGCTCACCTGCACCGGCGCCGGCCGCTGCACCAGGATGCCCGGGCGCGCGCCGGCCGTCAGACCCTGCAGGTCGACCAGCACGTCCACGCTCGACAGCGCGATCTGCTTGGCCGCGGTGGTGTCGTCGACACCGCCGATGCGCAGCACCTTGTCGAAGGCCTTGAGGATGCGCTGGCGCAGCGGCGTGGCGGACTCCGGCGTCCAGCAGAAGGCGCTGACCTCGAAGCGGCTGCGGTCGTGCAGTTCGAAAAGCTCGGCCGCCAGCAGCCCCACCGCATGCATGTGCAGATCGCCGCTCAGGTAACCCACGCGGATGCGGCCGGTGGGCGCCGGTGTGCGCAGGAAGAGCGGCACACCCGCCGGCTTGGGAACCTTCTCGTGCACGAAGCGCTGCGCCGCGAGCAGTTGCAGCGCCGGGTCGTCGGTGAGGCCCATCATCGCCAGGAGCGAGGTGCCGGTGAGGAACTGATTCGGCGTCACCTCACCCGCCGGCTTGTCGTGCGGCCAGGCGCACTGCTTCTGGCGGATGTGCACGTAGTGCTGGATGACGTCGGGCTGCGCTGCCTTCAGCGCCAGGCTGGCGGCCATCAGCGCCTCGGCCTCGGGGTAGCGGCGCTGCGTCTCCAGCAGCCGCGCGCTGTTGTTCAGCGCGTGCAGGCGGTGCTCCAGGGCGGGCGCGACAGCCGCGTCGATCACCTGGCGCCAGGTGGCGACGGCGGCGTCGGCGTCGCTGCGGCGCTCCATCAGGTGGCCCAGGTTCAGCAGCGCTGGCGCGAAGCCGGGCTCGATGTCGAGCGCACGGCGGTAGGCGCGCTCGGCGCCGGCCTCGTCGCCCTGGCCCGACAGCAGCGTGCCCCAGTTGAAGCAGGCCAGGTGCTGCAGCGGCTGGCGCGTGGTGGCCAGCCAGGTCTCGTAGGCGCGCGCGGCGGTGGCCGCGTCGCCGGCGGACTGCAGGCGCGTGGCCTCGTCCATCAGCTGCTGCAGCGTGGCGCTGCCGTCACGGATGGCGGTGCTCAGGCGGGCGTCGGCGGCAACAGTCGGTTCAGCGATGGCGGAGTCCATCCGGCTTCCTCCACGGGGATGCAGATACGAACCGATCGTAGGCAGCGCCCCGCGCAAGAAGCCGCGGAGAAGCGGGGTGGGCACCCCGCTGTTCAGCGTCACCACCCGCGGCTGGCTTGATGGCCGTCAAGCCCCGCCAGCCGGGAACCGCGAGCATGCGGGCCTTGACCGAACCGCCGTGCCTGCACGGCCCGCGCCCCATGTTCACGACGCTCTTCGACGATGGCCACCACCGCTGCCTGATGGTGAGCGACCTGAGCGACCACGCCGGCGCCGGCCAGGCCGTGCAGGCCAACCAGTTCCTCGTCGTCGACGGCGAGACCGGCGCCGTCATCGACCCCGGCGGCAACCTCGCCTACAACGAGCTGCAGCTGCTGATCGGCCGCCACCTGGCGCCACAGCGCCTGTGCGCACTGATCGCCTCGCATGCCGACCCCGACATCATCGCCAGCCTCGACCGCTGGATGACGAGCACCACCGCGCCGGTCTACATCTCCACCGTGTGGGAGCGCTTCATCCCGCACTTCTGCAAGCCCGGCAAGACCGAGGGCCGCATCAAGGGCATCCCGGACGCCGGCCTGCGCATCGCCGTGGGCCGCAGCGAGCTGGTGGCGCTGCCGGCGCACTTTCTGCACGCCGAGGGCAACTTCCAGTTCTGGGACGCCACCTCGGGCATCCTGTTCTCGGGCGACCTGGGCGTCTCGATCGGCGTCGACCCTCGCGGGGTGGTCACGGATCTGGCACCGCACCTGCCTGCGATGCGCGGTTTCCACCGCCGCTACATGGCCAGCGGCCGCATCCTCAAGCTCTGGGCGCAGATGGTGCGCACACTGCCGATCCGCATGATCGTGCCGCAGCACGGCGCACCCCTGGCGGGGCAGGCCGTGCCGGACTTCATCGCCTGGGTCGAGACGCTGGAATTCGGCGTCGACCTGATGACTCAGCAGGACTACCGCGTGCCGGCCTGAGCCGGCGCCGGGACTCAGGCTGCCGCGACGCGGAACACCGCCACCGCCTGCACCAGTTGCTGCGCCTGCTGGCGCAGGCTCTCTGCCGCGGCGGCGCTCTCTTCCACGAGCGCGGCGTTCTGCTGCGTCGTCTGGTCCATCTGCGTCACGGCCTGACTGACCTGGCTGACGCCCGAGCTCTGCTCGGCGCTGGCCGAGCTGATCTCGGAGACGATGTCGCTCACGCGGCCGATGGCGGCCACGATCTCCTGCATCGTCTGGCCGGCCCGGTCCACCAGCGCCGTGCCCTGCTCGACGCGAGAGACGCTGTCGCCGATGAGGCCCTTGATCTGGCGTGCGGCCTCGGCGCTGCGCTGCGCCAGGCTGCGCACTTCGCTGGCCACCACCGCGAACCCACGGCCCTGCTCGCCGGCTCGCGCGGCTTCCACCGCGGCGTTCAGCGCCAGGATGTTGGTCTGGAACGCGATGCCGTCGATGACGGCGATGATCTCGCTGATCTTGCGGCTGGAGGCCTGGATGCCCTGCATCGTGGCCACCACCTCGCCAACCACGCTGCCGCCCTGCGACGCCACCTGCGCCGCACCCTTGGCCAGCTGGTCGGCCTGGCGCGCGCTGTCGGCGTTGTGGCGCACGGTGGTGCCGAGCTCCTCCATCGTCGCTGCCGTCTGCTGCAGGCTGCTGGCCTGCTGCTCGGTGCGCGAGCTCAGGTCGCTGTTGCCCTGGGCGATCTCGATGCTGGCCGTGGCCACCTGCTCCGAGCCGTCGCGCACCTTGCGCACGGCGTCCGACAGCGAACGCTGCATCGCGTCGAGGCTGGCCATCAGGCTGGTGCCGTCGCCGGGGCGCACGACGATGCGGCCGGACAGATCGCCGGCCGCCACTGCCCGCGCCACCTCGGCGGCCACACGCGGCTCGCCACCCAGCTGGCGCATCAGCGCCCGCGTGATGAAGGTCGCGAGCGCCGCGCCGATCAGCAGCGATGCAGCCACCAGGCCCGCCATCACCGAGGCACCCCGCTTGAACGCCGCGTCGGACACCTCGACGGACTCGCGGGCGCGGTCGAACACGTACGTGCCGAAAACGCCCAACGGGTGCAGCGCTTCCTCGACGGCCATCGATGCGGCGCCGTCGGAGATGTCGGCGGCATCCGTCTGCTGCCCGCCGCGGCCCATCTTGATCACCTGGTCGGCGGCCTTGCGGTAGGCGGCCCACCCGGCCTTGAGCTTGCTCATCAGCCCGAGTTCCTGCTCGCCCTCCATCAGCGGCTTCAGCGCAGCGATGGCGTCGTCGACCGACTTGGCCGAGGCCGTGATCTTCTCCTCGTACTCGCCGTGGTAGCTCTTGTCGGTGGCCCGGCTGTGCTTCACCTCCTGCTCGCGCATGGCCAGCAGCGACTCACGCAGCGTCGCCACGTGGCCGGCGCTGGCCAGCCACTTCTCGCCGAGCGCGTGCGTGCGCGCACTCTCCTGCTGCATGCTGTGCAGCGCAAAGCCACCGATCACCAGCGACAGCAGCAGCAACAGGCCAAAGGCCAGGGCCAGCTGCCGCCCGACGGGCAGGCGATTGAGTAGTGCCGCGACGGCGGAAACGGGGTTGCGGGAGCGGATCTTGTTGTTCATCTCGGGCCTCGGGTCAAGAGCAGTGGAAGACAGATGCCGGCGAGCCGGCCCGAACTCACTTCTTGTGGCCGATGTAGCTGACGCCGATGATCTTGCCGCTGGCGTCCTTGATGGGGTTGTAGCAAGCGTCGAAGGCCGTGCCGAGCACGTCGATCGGGCCGCAGTACTGCTTGCCGGCGGCCACGGCGGCATAGGCGGCATTGCGGGCCAGCTGCGTGCCGACACCGCGCTTGCCCTCGGGCGTGAGCACGTTGGTCGAGACGCGCACGAACTCGTCGCCGTCCTTCACGAACACGGTGGCGGTGGCGTTGTGGGCCTTGCGCACGGCGTCGACGACGTCGTAGTTGTTGTTGATCTTGCGCTCGCCGAAGAAGATGGCGGGCACGGTCTTGCCGGCCACAACCTCGGTGCCGTCGATCTTGGGCGCGCCGATCTTGGCCAGTCGGGCGTCGAGGTCGGCGATCGTGGCCTTGGGGTCGTTGGCGTGGGCGGCACCGGCCATCACGACGGTGGCGGCGAGGGCGAGGCGGGCGAAGGTGTGCATGGCGGGTCTCCGGGCCGATCGGGTGGATGGAGCCGGGTCTGGGCCCGGGCTCCCGGGGTATCGGCCCATGCCCGCACCGACTTGAGGCCCATCAAGGCGCCGTTGAAGACCTGCTCAAGCGGCGGCCGGAGCTGCCGATAACGCGCCGCTAGCCGATCAGGGCCTGCAGCGCCGCCGAGCGTGTCGGCCTCGTGCAGCGGCTTGTCGGGGCGCAGACGCAAGCATGCGCGGGAAACGCACGGCCACGCCGCTCTTGTGGCGCGGGCTCGCACCGATGCCCTCGAAGCCGATCTCGAACACCAGCGTCGGCCGCACGCTGCGCACGGGGCCGAACTGGTTCACGGTGGTGGCGCGGATCACGCGGTCGACGGCCTTGAACTCGGCGTCGCTCAGGCCCGAGTAGGCCTTGGCAAAGGTCAGCAGCTGCAGCGCGCCGCTGTCGGTGCCGCCTCGAGCCTGGGGTGGCGCCTCGCGCCGCGACACGGCCTCCAGCGCGGCGGCGGCCTCGGCGGCATCGGCCGGCGGGCGGCTCCAGACCGCGAAGGTGTAGTCGGTGTAGACGCTGGCGCGGCGGCCATGGCCGGCCTGTGCATACACCAGCACCGCGTCCACGCGACATCGGCTCGGTCTTCCACTTCCACCACATGCCGGCATCGGCCTGGTGCGCCCGCTGCCGTAGCGCGAGGCCGCGCGGTCCTTGAGCATCAGGCCCTCGACGCCGCGCTCACGCGCGCGGGCGCGCGCGGCACTGCCAACGCCGGCCCAGGCGCGGGCGGGCACTCGACGAGCGGCGACACGCGCAGCGCCGGGCGCCGCCGCCTGGAGCGCGTCCAGCCGCGATCCCGGCGCGCTGCTCAGCGGCTCGGCGCGACGGTCGATGGCGTCGCTTTCCAGCAGGTCGTAGGCCACGAACGCGACCGGCGCCTCAGACAGCAGCTTCTTCGGCAGGGTCTTGCGGTTCAGGCGCTGACTGCAGCGCCTGGAACGGCGCCGGGCGGTCGGCGCCGGCATCGGGCCAGACCAGCAGCTCGCCGTCGAGCACGGTGCCCTCGGGCCAGGCGGCAGCGGCGGCCACTGACCTCCGGGAAGCGCTCGGTGACGAGCTCCTCGCCGCGCGACCAGATCCAGCAGCCGCCCGCCGCGCCGCACCACCTGGGCGCGGATGCCGTCGTACTTCCACTCCACCAGCCAGTCGGCCGGGTCGCCCAGGGCGGCCGGCCCGGCCTGCAGCGGGTGGGCCAGGAAGAACGGGTACGGCTGCCCGGCCGGCGCCGCTGCCCTGCCCCGGCGGCGCCACCAGCGCGAGCCAGCGCGCCGCCTCGGGCAGCGCGCGCGCGTCGGTCCAGCCGACGAGGCGCTGCGCGAGCAGCTGCGCGTCGAGGCCGGTGTGTCGGCGCCAGCGCGCGCTGCACGAGCAGCCGGCTCACGCCGACGCGAAAGCCCCCGCCGATGAGCTTGACGAACAGGAAGCGCCCGCGCCGCGTCGAGCCCGCGCCCAGGCCGCGGCCAGCCGCGCCTGCTGCTCGGTCGGCGGCAGGCCGCGCAGCGGCAGCACGCTGGTCGTGCATCCACGCCGGCCAGGCCGCGCCGGGCGGACCGGGCACGCCCGGCGGGCAGCAGGTTGGCGATGGTCTCGGCAAGGTCGCCGACGGCCTGGTAGCACGCCTCGAACAGCCAGGGGTCGATGCCGGCCTGCTCGGCACGCGGCCTCGCGCAGCACCGCCGTGGGCACGCCCTGGCGCGGCTTGCCGCCGGCCAGGAAGTACACCGCCCAGGCGGCGCGTCGGGCTCGGGCGCGGCGCGCGCGAAGTGAGCGCACCAGCGCCTCGACCTTGTCGGCCGGTGCCGGTGCTGGCGTCGAGCTCGGCGTACAGCGCCGCGAAGTCCTGCATGTGCCGATGATGCCCGGCAGCGCCCCGCCGGCAAGCGGTGCGCCGGGGTTGGGTGGCCCCGCAAATGCTCGGGCTGCTTGTCGAAGGCACGGGCGATCGCCCGAGCAGCAGGACGAACAGCGGCTGCTTGGGGCACATCATCGGCACTCCGGTGAGGTGGCGGGCGGCCCCCCAGCGCGCACCCCATGCGCGCGACTCGATCCTCCTCAGGGGCCAGCCCTGGGGGCTGCCTTGGGCGCGTCCTCGGCCGCGCGCTCGTCGCCGTACTCGGTGCGGAAGCTGCCGGCCTGCAGACCCTGCTGCTCCAGCCAGCGCACCATGACCGCCTCGTAGCCGTGTGTCACGATCACCCGGCGGGCACCCGTGGCGGCGATGGCGCGCTGCAGACCCGGCCAGTCGGCGTGGTCACTGAGCACAAAGCCGCGGTCCACGCCCTGGCGGCGGCGCGCGCCGCGCAGTTGCATCCAGCCACTGGCGAAGGCATCGGCATGCTCGCCCAGCCGCCGCGCCCAGGCGCTGCCGTGCACGGCCGGCGGAGCGATGGCGATGGCGCGCGCCAGCGCGGCGCGGTCGGTGGCCAGCGCTTCCAGCGTCGTCGTCGCGGGGAGCGCCACGCCGGCCGCGCGGTAGGCCTCGTTCAAGGGCGCCACCGCGCCGTGCACGGCGATGGGGCCGATGGTCGGGTCCAGCGCGGCCAGCAGCCGCTGCGCCTTGCCGAAGCTGTAGCCCATCAGCAGGCTGGCACGCCCGGCCGCCGCATTCATGGCCCACCAGGCGTTGATCTCCGCCGCCAACTCGGCTTGCGGGCGCCAGCGGTACACCGGCAGGCCGAAGGTGCTCTCGGTGATGAAGCAGTCGCAACGCACCGGTTCGAAGGGCGTGCAGGTGGGGTTGGCGTCGGCCTCGTGGCCGCTGTAGTAGTAATCGCCCGAGGCCACCCAGACACGGCCTCGGTGCTCCAGCCGCACCTGCGCCGAGCCGAGCACGTGGCCTGCGGGGTGCAGGCTCAGGCGCACGCCGTCGATCACCACGGTCTCGCCATAGGCCAGGCCCTGCAGCGTGATCGAGCCCAGCCGGGCGCGCAGCACGCCCTCGCTCACCGCGGTGGCCAGGTAGGCGGCGTGGCCGCGGCGGGCGTGGTCGGCGTGGGCGTGCGTGATGACGGCGCGCTCCACTGGCCGCCAAGGATCGATGTAGAAGCCGCCCGGCGGGCAGTACAGGCCTTCGGGGCGCAGGACGACGAGTTCGGAGTCGGCGGCGTACATGGGCGCTGGGCTGCTCGGGACGATGCTCTTGCGTGTTCAGTAGCGCCCGGTGATGCCCGCCACCCGCAGGTACAAGGTGGCCGCAAAGGCCACCACCAGGCGCGTCAGCCAGCCGCGCAGTCCGCCGCGCATGGGCACGTCGACCTCGGTGCTCTGCGCGAAAGCCTGTTCGAAGCACGCCGCCACCTCGCTGGCAAAGCCGGCGTCGCGCACCACCACGTTGGCCTCCAGGTTGAGCAGCAGGCTCAGTGGATCGATGTTGCTGCTTCCCACCGTGGCCCAGTCGTCGTCCACCCGCGCCAGCTTGGCGTGCAGGAAGGCGGGCGTGTACTCGAAGATGCGCACGCCGTGGGCACGCAGTTCGTCGCACACGGCCTGCGCGGCCAGCGCCGCGATGCGGTAGTCGACCTTGCCCTGCAGCAACAGGCGCACGTGCACGCCGCGCTGTGCCGCCTGGCGCAGTGCGCGCCGAAAGCGGTGCCCCGGGTAGAAATAGGGCACGGCGATATCCACCGAAACACGTGCACGCCGTATGGCATCGACGAAGCTGCGTTCGATGACGCGGCGCTGGCGCAGGTTGTCACGCACCAGGAAGGCGGCGCGGACGGGGCGCGGGTCGTCGGCGCCGTCCTCACGTTCCAGCGCCAGCGGGCCCCGCAGCTGCTGCAGCAGCGCCACCGTTTCGCCCACCGGGCGTTCGCTGGCGGCAGCCTCGCGGAACTCACGGCGCCAGTGGCGGGCCAGGTGGGCGCGGGCCCACATTGCGCGGGTCGTGGCGCGGGCCTGGGCCGCCAGCGGCCCCTGCAGCTCGACCGCAAAGTCGAGCCGGGGTTGGTCGGCCCAGCCGTGGTTCAGGTCATGGCGATCGTCGATCAGGTTGATGCCGCCGACGAAGGCCACCAGCCCGCTGCCGCCCGGCACGTCGCAGACGCACAGCTTCTGGTGCAGCCGCCGCAGCTGTCCCGGCTGCAGCCAGGCCCACCAGCGGTCGAGCGGGCGGAACACCTCCAGTTGCACCGCGCTGCCGGCAAAGCGCGCACGGACCGCGGGCAGCGACTTGATGCTGCCGAAGCCGTCGACCACCACGCGCACCCGCACGCCACGCGCCGCCGCCGCGATCAGCGCCCCGGCCACCGCCTGCGCCGCCGGGTCGTCGTGGAAGATGTAGGTGGCCAGCCAGACCTCGTGCTCGGCCGCCGCGATGGCCTTCACCATGCGCGGGAACAGCGCATCGCCGCCCTGCAGCAGCGCCACGCGGTTGCCGCCCACGAAGCGCGGCACCGGCACGCCCGCCAGCTCGCGCAGCGTGTCGCGCAGACGCGGCTTCATGCGAGCGCCAGCTCCGCGATCAGCGGCAGGTGATCGGACATGCGCGCCCAGGCCGTCCCGCGCGGCACCCTCGTCGCGGCGCAGGCCAGGCCGCGCAGGTAGAAGCGGTCGAGCGCAAACACCGGCGCCAAGGATGGAAAGGTGGCCTCGGGCCCACCGGCCGGGGCGCGGGCGCGCTGCAGGCCGCTGGCGCGCATGACGCCGTCAAGGCGTTCGCCCCAGTCGTTGAAGTCGCCGGCCACCACCAGCGGCGCGTCGACCGGCACGTGGTGGGCGATGTAGTGCGCCAGCCGCTGCACCTGGCGCAGGCGGCTGCGGTGCACGAGGCCGAAGTGCACGACGACGGCGTGCACCGTGGTGCCGGCCCACACCACCGGCACGTGCAGCAGACCACGCTGCTCGAAGCGGTGGTCGCTCACGTCGTGGTGGCCGACATCACCCATGGGCCAGCGCGCCAGCAGCGCGTTGCCGTGCTCGCCGTGCCGCGTGACCGCGTTGCTCCGGTAGGCCACTTCGTAGCCGTCGGGCGCCAGGTACTCGGCCTGCCCCTGCTGCGGCCAGCCGAAGTGTGTGCGCTCGAAGTGGCGGGCCTCGCGCGTGTGGAACAGCCGCACCTCCTGCAGGAACACGAGGTCGGCGTCGAAGGCCTCCACCGCGAGGCCGAGGTTGTGGATCTCCAGCCGTTTGCGCGGGCCGACGCCGCGCACGCCCTTGTGGATGTTGTAGGTGGCCACGCGCAGGGCACCGTGGCCGGTGTGCGGAGGCAGCAGCGAGGATTGCAGTGTCGAGTGCCCGGCCAGCGGGCCGGTGTGGCGAGGTCGCATGACCCCGATCATCGCGCGCTCAACGCAGGATGCGGCCGGGCAGCGTGCGGATGGCCTCGGCGTTGCTGGGCGAAAAGCAGCGTGCAGCGGCCTGCGCCCAGGGCAGCCACGCATGGGCCGTGTGCTCGCGCGGACTGAGCACCGGCGTCAGCGGCGCAGGCAGCTCCAGCCCGAACCAGTGTTCGGTGTTGGTGCTCACCCCGGGCGCGTAGCGGTGCCGCCACTGCGGGTAGATCGTGTACACGATCTCGTGTCGCCAGTCGGTGAGCACGCCGCCCTGGCCGCGGCCGAGGCCGGTTTCCTCGGCGGCCTCTCGCCAGGCGGCGCTGGCGGGTGGCTCGTCGTCGGCATCGAGCGAGCCCGTCACGCTCTGCCAGAAGCCCGGGCGGTCGGCACGCTCGATCAGCAGCACCTCCAGCGCCGGCGTGTGGATCACCACCAGCACCGAACGCGGGATCTTGAACGGGCGCGCCTCGCTCATCGCTGCCGCGCCTGTGCCTCAGGCCGCCTTGGGGTTGCGCAGCCGGATGTGCAGCTCGCGCAGCTGCCCTTCGTCGACCATGCTCGGCGCCCCGGTCAGCAGGCACTGCGCGCGCTGCGTCTTGGGGAAGGCGATGACGTCGCGGATGCTCTCGGCACCTGTCATCAGTGTCGCGATGCGGTCCAGGCCGAAGGCCAGGCCCCCATGCGGCGGCGCGCCGTACTGCAGCGCATCGAGCAGGAAGCCGAACTTCACCTTCTGTTCGTCGGGCGTGATGTTCAGCGCCTCGAAGACCCGGGCCTGCACGTCGGCGCGGTGGATGCGCACGCTGCCGCCGCCGATCTCCCAGCCGTTGAGCACCATGTCGTAGGCCTTGGCGATGCAGGCGCCGGGGTCGGTCTTCATCAGCTCATCGTGGCCGTCCTTGGGCGCGGTGAACGGATGGTGCACGGCGTTCCAGCGCTTGCCGTCCTCGTCGAACTCGAACATCGGGAAGTCCACCACCCACAGCGGCTTCCAGCTGTCCTCGAACAGGCCGTGCTGGCGGCCGAACTCGCTGTGGCCCACCTTCAGCCGCAGCGCGCCGATGGCGTCGTTCACCACCTTGGCCTTGTCGGCGCCGAAGAAGAGGAGATCGCCGTTCTTGCAGCCCGTGCGCGCGATGACTTCCGCGATGGCCGCGTCGTGCAGGTTCTTGACGATCGGGCTCTGCAGGCCGTCGCGGCCCTTGCCGGCGTCGTTGACCTTGATCCACGCCAGGCCCTTGGCACCGTAGATCTTCACGAACTCGGTGTAGGCGTCGATCTCGCCACGGCTCAGCTCGCCACCGCCCGGCACCATGAGCGCCACCACGCGGCCGCCAGGCGTGGTGGCCGGGCCGCTGAACACCTTGAAATCGACGTCCTTCATCACGTCGGTCAGCTCGGTGAACTGCAGCTTCACGCGCAGGTCGGGCTTGTCGGAGCCGTACTTGAACATCGCCTCGCCGTACGTCATCTCGGCGTAGACCGGCAGCTCCATGCCCAGCGTCTTGCGGAACACGGTGCGGATCATGGCCTCGGTGATGGCACGGATCTCGTGCTCGGTGAGGAAGCTGGTCTCGATGTCGATCTGCGTGAACTCGGGCTGGCGGTCGGCGCGCAGGTCCTCGTCGCGGAAGCACTTGGTGATCTGGTAGTAGCGGTCGAAGCCCGCCACCATCAGCAGCTGCTTGAAGAGCTGGGGCGACTGCGGCAGCGCGAAGAACTGGCCGTCGTGCACACGGCTGGGCACGAGGTAGTCGCGTGCGCCCTCGGGCGTGCTCTTGGTGAGCATGGGCGTCTCGATGTCGATGAAGCCCTGCTCGTCGAGGAACTTGCGCACCTCGATGGCCACCTTGTAGCGCAGGCGCAGGTTGCGCTGCATCTGCGGGCGGCGCAGGTCGAGCACGCGGTGCGTCAGGCGCACGGTCTCGCTGAGGTTCTCGTCGTCCAGCGGGAAGGGCGGCGTGACGCTGGCGTTGAGCACCTCCAGCGTGTGGCACAGCACCTCGACCCTGCCGCTGGTGAGGTTGGCGTTCTCGGTGCCCGCGGGGCGCGCACGCACGACGCCCGTGAGCTGCAGGCAGAACTCGTTGCGCACGCCCTCGGCGGCCTTGAACATCTCGGGGCGGTCGGGGTCGCACACCACCTGCACCAGCCCTTCGCGGTCGCGCAGGTCGATGAAGATGACGCCGCCGTGGTCGCGGCGGCGGTGGGCCCAGCCCATGAGGGTGACGGTCTGGCCCATCAGCGTGTCGCTGACGAGGCCGCAGTAGGTGCTTCGCATGGTGTTTTCTCGGAAGTCGGATGCAGCGGATTCGACGGATACGGGCTGCTGGCCGGGCAGGGCCGGCGGCTCGGGACAGGCGCTGGGGTGCGGCGGGTCACCGTCAGGACGGGCCGGTTGCCGAACCAGCCCGCCCGGTCAGTTTCGTGCCGGCAGCGGTCTTGGTGCCGCGGGTGGCGGGGGCACGACCACGCCCATCGAGATGACGTACTTCAGCGCCTGGTCGACGCTCATCGACAATTCGACAACGTCCCCCCTGGGCAGCATCAGGAAAAAGCCCGAGGTCGGGTTGGGGGTGGTGGGTACGTAGACGCTGACCATGTCCGCCGGCAGCTTGCCCGCCACCTCACCGCCGGGCTTGCCGGTGACGAAAGCGATGGTCCACGCGCCGGGGCGCGGGTACTGAACCAGCACGGCCTCGCGGAAGGCGTTGCCCTTGGACGAGAACAGCGTGTCCGAGACCTGCTTGACCGAGCTGTAGATGCTCTTGACGATGGGAATCTGATGCATCAGCCGATCCCACTGACGCACCCACCATTGCCCAAAGATGTTGGTGACGAACACTCCCGTCAGCACGAGCACGGCCACCAGCACCACGACGCTGAGCCCGGGCACATGGCGCAGTCTCTCGATGTTGGCTGCCGAGCTGACGGGCAACAAGGCCTCAGACACCCTGAGCAACCACGCGAACAGCCCATCCACGGCGCCGAGCAGCCAGCTCAGCACGGCGATGGTGATGGCCAACGGCAACCAGACCAGCAGGCCGGCGACGATGAATTTCTTCAAGGCGAGCGCCGTGTGTCAGGGGTTCGGGGCCGGCGGCGCGGCGGCCGGTGAGGCCGCCGGCGAGGACGCCGGCTTGGCGGCGGTGGCCGGCGCGGAGGCCGGCGGCGCGGCAGCCGGCTTGTCGGCAGCCGGCTTGTCGGCGGCCGGCGCAGCTTCGCCCGGCGCCGCGTCGGCCGTAGTCTTGGCAGCGTCGCCGGGCTTGGGCGCGGCCTGATTGCCGTTGCGGAAGTCGGTCACATACCAGCCTGAGCCCTTGAGCTGGAAGCCAGCGGCCGTGACCTGCTTGGCGTAGGCCTCGGCCCCGCAGACGGGGCAGGTGGTGAGCACGGGGTCGCTCAGCTTCTGCAGCACGTCTTGCGCGTGGCCGCAGTCTGAGCAGCGGTAGGCGTAGATGGGCATGAGGGCGTCCCGGCGAGGAGGTGGGCAGCCGCGCGAGCGACCGAACCCGCGATGATACGGGCAAGCCCCCAGGGTCTGGCTGGCCTCAGCCGGCGAGCAGCACACCCAGCGCGGTCGCCAGCAAGAGCAGAAGACCCGCCGCGCCCCACACCACGGCCTGCAGGAGCCGCCGGATGCGGCGCTGCTCGACCACCAGATCGCGCAGGGCCCGGTCCTGCGGCGGCTGAGCCTGCCGGCGGAGCACCTCGTGCACCAGCCGGGGCAGCGCCGGCAACAGCTGGGCGTAGCGCGGCGCCTCGCGCTCCAAGCGCGCGGCGAGCCCGCGCCAGCCGACCTGCTCGTTCATCCAGCGCTCCAGGAAGGGCTTGGCCGTCGTCCACAGGTCGAGCTCGGGATCGAGCTGGCGGCCCAGGCCCTCGATGTTGAGCAGCGTCTTCTGCAGCAGCACGAGCTGGGGCTGGATCTCGACGTTGAAGCGGCGTGAGGTCTGGAACAGGCGCAGCAGCACCTGGCCCAGCGAGATGTCCTTCAGCGGGCGGTCGAACTGCGGCTCGCAGACCGCGCGGATGGCGCCTTCGAGCGCGCCCACCCGCGTGCCGGGCGGCACCCAGCCGCTCTCGATGTGCAGCTCGGCCACGCGCTTGTAGTCGCGCCGGAAGAAGGCGATGAAGTTGTAGGCCAGGTATTCCTTGTCGGTCTCGGTGAGCGTGCCGATGATCCCGAAGTCGAGCGCGATGTAGCGGCCGAAGGTGGCCGGATCCAGGCTGACCATGATGTTGCCGGGGTGCATGTCGGCGTGGAAGTAGCCGTCGCGGAAGACCTGCGTGAAGAAGATCGTGACGCCGTCGCGCGAGAGCTTCTTCAGGTCGACACCGGCCTCGCGCAGGCGCTCGATCTGGCTGATGGGCACACCCTTCATGCGCTGCATGACGATCACGCCCTCGGTGCACAGCTCCCACACCATCTCGGGGATCAGCACCAGGCCCAGGCCATCCATGTTGCGGCGCAGCTGCGTGGCGTTGGCGGCCTCGCGCACGAGGTCGAGCTCGTCGTGCAGGTAGCCGTCGAACTCGGCCACCACCTCGCGCGGCTTCAGGCGCCGGCCGTCGGCGCTCAGGCGCTCCACCCAGGCGGCGATGGTGTGCAGCAGGGCCAGGTCCTGGTCGATGACCTCGCGCATGCCCGGTCGCAGCACCTTCACGGCGACCTCGCGGCCATCCTTGAGCTCGGCGAAGTGGACCTGGGCGATGGAGGCGCTGGCCACGGGCTCGGCGTCGAAACGCGCGAACACGTCGCCGATGGGCCGGCCGAAGGCCTTCTCCACCAGCGCCTTCGATTGCGCGGCGGGGAACGGCGGCACGCGGTCCTGCAGCTTGGCGAGCTCGTCGGCCACGTCCAGCGGGATGAGGTCGCGGCGCGTCGACAGCACCTGGCCGAACTTGACGAAGATGGGCCCCAGGCGCTCCAGGCCCTGGCGCAGGCGCTCACCGCGCGGGCGGTCGAGCCGGCGGCCGAGCGTGACCAGGCGCACCAGCGCCCGCACCCAGCCCTGCCGGAAGGCGCTGAGCGCGACCTCGTCCAGGCCGAAGCGCAGCACTGTCACGACGATGAAGGCGAGCCGGACGAGGTGCTTCACCGGCCGCGATCCCGAGACGCGCGCCCCGAACGCTCAACCACGGGACGTGCGCAGGCTTTCGCCGATCGACGAGAGGCCCTGCAGCGCGCTGCGCAGCCCTTGCCCGAGCATGCGACCCAACGGATGCAGCACGCCGGCCACCTGGGGCCCGAACAGGCGCTCGAGGTCTGCTGCGACGTCCCAGCGCAGGTTCTGCAGCAGCCAGTTCACGTCGGCGGCCAGCGCGGCGTCGCCATCGATGCGCAAGGCCGGCGGTTCGCCGCCGACAGCCTGCGCCACCAGCAGGGCCGGGTTGGCCGCGTCGATCGTGACGTGCAGCTGCGCGACATCGGCCGCCACCTGGGCCAGGCCCTCGGCGCCGTTCCACTGCAGCAGCCCGGCCGGCGTGATCCGCCACGACAGCACCGGCGGCGGCGGCAGCAGGGCCGGCCAGCGCTCAAGCGTGAGCTGCAGCATCGCGCCGCGGTGCGGCTGCAGCCGCTCGGTCGCCACGGCCTCCGACGCGAGCACGTGGTTGAGCAGCAGCGTCAGCCGTTCGGCCAGTGCCGGCGCGAGCATCGCCTGGAGACTGTGCAACATGTCCTGATTGTAGGCAGCAGCCCTTGCGCGGGCCGCGCGTTCCCGCCCACAGCGCGGTGCCGCGCCACTGGCGGCGGCACGGGGATGGGCCAGAATCCACCGCCTGGCCTTTCCCCATCCCGCCCATCCCGCGACCTGACCGTCGCCCGCGGGCGCCGCCGCTGCCAGCTGCGCAACTGGTCCCGAGCCAGGATACGCAGCCCGGCACGCGCAACGTCCAACGGGTGTTTCCCCGATCACGATGTCTCTTGCGTGCTGCCTCGCCCCACTGCCCCTGCGCGCCAGGAACCCCGCATGACCACCATCCTGCTCACTGGCGCCACCGGCTACATCGCGTCGCACACCTGGCTGGCGCTGTGGCAGGCGGGCTTCGACGTCGTGGGCGTGGATGACTTCCGCAACAGCTCGCCGCACGTGCTGGAGCGGCTGGCCGGGCTCGGCGGCCGCACGCCGGTGTTCGAGCGCGCCGACGTCTGCGACGCAGCCGCGATGGCCGGGGTGTTCGCGCGCCACCGCATTGCAGCCACGGTGCACTTCGCCGCGCTCAAGGCGGTGGGCGAGTCGGTGGCGCAGCCGCTGGCCTACTTCCGCAACAACATCGACGGCCTGCTGACGGTGTGCGAGACGATGCGCGCTCACAGTGTCGGCCGTTTCGTCTTCAGCTCCAGCGCCACCGTCTACGGCGAGCCGCAGCAGTTGCCGCTGACCGAGGATGCCCCGCTCAACGCCACCAGCCCCTACGGCCACACCAAGCTGATGGGCGAGCAGATCCTGGCCGCCCTGGGCGCATCCGACCCGGCCTGGCAGACCGCCGTGCTGCGCTACTTCAACCCGGTGGGTGCGCACGACAGCGGCCGCATCGGCGAAGACCCGCGCGGCACACCCAACAACCTGATGCCCTACGTCAGCCAGGTGGCGGTGGGCCGGCGCGAGAAGCTCTCGGTCTGGGGCCAGGATTACGACACGCCCGACGGCACGGGCGTGCGCGACTACATCCACGTCGTCGATCTCGCCGAGGGCCATGTCGCGGCGTTGCGACGGCTGCTCGGGCATCCCGGCTCGTTCACCGTCAATCTCGGCACCGGGCGCGGCCACAGCGTGCTGGAGGTGGTGGCGGCCTTCGCCGCGGCCAGCGGTCGCACGGTAGCCTATGACATCCAGCCTCGGCGTCCGGGCGACGTGGCGGCCTGCTGGGCCGACCCGGCCCGCGCCCGCGATCTGCTCGGCTGGCAGGCCCGGCTCGACTTGAGCCGCATGTGCGCGGATACCTGGCGCTGGCAGTTGAACAATCCCAGGGGGTACGAATGAAGCAGCCGACCACATCCATCTCCGTCTGGCCGGTGATCATGGCCGGCGGCTCCGGAACGCGGCTTTGGCCGCTGTCGCGCAGTGGCTTCCCGAAGCAGTTCCTGGTGCTGGGCCATGACTCGCAGAGCCTGTTCCAGCAGGCCGTGGCGCGGCTGGTGGCGCTGGGCGGAAGCGGCGTTGCCGTGGCTCGGCCGGTGGTCGTCGGCAACGAGGAGCACCGCTTCATGGTGCTCGACCAGCTGCGCGACATGCGGGCCGAGCCGCAGGCCGTGATCCTGGAGCCCGTCGGCCGCAACACCGCGCCGGCCGTGACGCTGGCAGCGTTGCAGGCGCTGGAAGCGGGGGTCGACCCGGTGATGGTGGTGACGTCCGCCGACCAGACCGTCACCGACCAGGCCGCGTTCTCGGCCGCGCTGCGCCGCGCCGTGGCCGCGGCGGGTGACGGCGCGGTGGTCATCCTGGGCATCGCGCCCGACAAGCCCGAGACGGGCTATGGCTACATCCGCGCCGACGGTCCGAAGGTGGCTCAGTTCGTCGAGAAGCCCGACCTCGCCACGGCGCAGAAGTACCTGGCCCAGGGCGGTTACTACTGGAACGCCGGCATGTTCGTGCTCAAGGCCTCGGTGTGGATGGCAGCGCTGGAGCGCTTCCGCCCCGACATTGCGGCAGCCTGCCGCACCGCCTTCGCCGGCCGCAGCACCGACGCCGCCTTCGTGCGCCCGGACAAGGCCGCGTTCGCGGCCGTGCCGGCGGAGTCGGTGGACTACGCGGTGCTCGAGAAGTGCCCCGGTGTGCTCGACATCCGCATGGAGCCGCTGGCCGCCGGCTGGAACGACCTCGGCGCCTGGGACGCCGTCTGGCAGGTGACGCCGAAGGACGCCGCCGGCAACGCGCAGGTGGGCGACGCCATCGTGCAGGACTGCCGCAACACGCTGGTGCACGCGACCAGCCGGCTGGTCAGCGTGATCGGCCTTGACGACGTGGTGGTGGTGGAGACGCCCGACGCCGTGCTGGTGGCGCGCCGCGAGCGCAGCCAGGACGTCAAGAACGTCGTTACCCACCTGGGCCGCGAGCAGCGCGGCGAGCACGCGCTGCACCGCAAGGTGCACCGCCCCTGGGGCTGGTACGACAGCATCGACCAGGGCCCGCGCGACCAGGTCAAGCGCATCATGGTCAAGCCGGGCGCTTCCTTGAGCCTGCAGATGCACCACCACCGCGCCGAGCACTGGATCGTCGTCACCGGCACGGCCGAAGTCACGGTGGGCGACAAGCTCATCCTGCTGGCCGAGAACCAGAGCACCTACATCCCCCTGGGCGAAAAGCACCGCCTGCGCAACCCGGGCAAGGTGCCGCTGGAGCTGATCGAGGTGCAAAGCGGCAGCTACCTCGGCGAGGACGACATCGTGCGCTTCGAGGACACCTACGGAAGAGTGTCGACATGACCATCATCGTCACCGGCGGCGCCGGCTTCATCGGCAGCAACTTCGTGCTCGACTGGCTGGCCGGGTGCGACGAGCGCGTCGTCACGCTGGACGCCCTCACCTACGCCGGCAACCTGGAGAACCTGGCCTCGCTGCAGGGCGACGCGCGCCACGTGTTTGTCCAGGGCGACATCGGCGACCGCGCCCTGGTGGACGGGCTGCTCGCCGAGCACCGTCCACGTGCGCTGGTGCACTTCGCGGCCGAGAGTCACGTCGACCGCAGCATCCACGGCCCCGGTGCCTTCATCAAGACCAACGTCGAGGGCACCTTCACCTTGCTGGAGGCCGCGCGCGCGCACTGGGGCACCTTGGCCGGCGACGAGAAGGCGGCCTTCCGCTTTCTGCACGTGAGCACCGACGAGGTCTATGGCAGCCTGGGCCCGGGCGACCCCGCCTTCACGGAGCAGCACGCCTTCGAGCCCAACAGCCCCTACAGCGCCAGCAAGGCCGCCAGCGACCACCTGGTGCGCGCCTGGCACCACACCTACGGGCTGCCGGTGCTCACCACCAACTGCAGCAACAACTACGGGCCCTACCACTTTCCGGAGAAGCTGATCCCGCTGATGATCGTCAACGCGCTGGCCGGCAAGCCGCTGCCCGTGTACGGCGACGGCATGCAGATCCGCGACTGGCTCTACGTGAAGGACCACTGCAGCGCCATCCGCACCGTGCTGGCCGGCGGGCGCCCGGGCGAGACTTACAACGTCGGCGGCTGGAACGAGAAGCCCAACCTCGAGATCGTGAAGACCGTCTGCGCGCTGCTCGACACGCTGCGCCCTGCGGCCGAAGGCCCCTATGCGCGGCTCATCACCTACGTGAAGGACCGCCCGGGCCACGATCGCCGCTACGCCATCGATGCGCGCAAGATCGAGCGCGAACTCGGCTGGCGCCCGGCCGAGACCTTCGACACCGGCATTCGCAAGACGGTGCAGTGGTACCTGGAGCACGCCGACTGGGTGGCGCGCGTGCAAAGCGGCAGCTACCGCGACTGGGTGGCGACCCACTACGCCGTGCGATGACTTCGAGGGCCGAGCGCCGGACCGTCCCATGGCGGCCCGCATCCCCTTGGGGGATCGGCCGGCGCACTCACCGGACGGGGGGCTGAGATGAAGATCCTGCTGCTGGGCAAAAACGGCCAGGTCGGCTGGGAGCTGCAGCGCTCGCTGGCGCTGCTGGGCGAGGTGGTGGCCTGCGACGTCGACAGCGAGGGCCCGCTGAAGGCCGACTTCAGCCAGCCTGAGTCGCTGGTGGCGCTGGTGGAGCACGTCCAGCCCGAGGTCATCGTCAACGCGGCCGCGCATACGGCGGTCGACAAGGCCGAGTCCGAGCCCGAGCTCGCCCGCGCCATCAACGCCAATGCGCCGGGCGTGCTGGCGCGCGAGGCGAAGCGGCGCGACCTCTGCCTGGTGCACTACAGCACCGACTACGTGTTCGACGGCAGCGGCACGCACGCCCGCGACGAACGTGCGCCCACCGGCCCGCTCAGCGTCTACGGCCGCACCAAGCTCCAGGGCGAGGAGCTGATCCGCGCCAGCGGCTGCCACCACGCCATCCTGCGCACAAGCTGGGTCTTCGCGGCGCGCGGCGGCAACTTCGCGCGCACCATGCTCAGGCTGGCCGCTGAGCGCGAGGAGCTCCATGTCATCAAGGACCAGGTGGGAGCACCCACCGGCGCCGACCTGCTGGCCGACGTGACGGCGCAGATGCTGCCGCGCCTGTTCGACCACGTCGCGCTGTCGGGCACCTACCACTGCGTGGCCGGCGGCGAGACGAACTGGCACGGCTACGCCACCCACGTCATCGATTGGGCGCGTGCGCGCGGCCACGCCGTGAAGGTGGCGCCCGATCGCATCCATGCCATCCCCACCAGCGCCTACCCCACGCCGGCTCAGCGGCCTCTGAACTCGCGCCTGGCCACCGCCAAGCTGCAGCGCACCTTCGGCATCGTGCTGCCGCCGTGGCAGCGTGGCGTGGACCGCATGCTGACCGAAGTGCTGGGCTGACCGACCGTCCCGAGGAGGACCACTGACCATGAACCGCAAGGGCATCATCCTGGCCGGCGGCTCCGGCACGCGGCTGCACCCGGCCACGCTGGCCGTGAGCAAGCAACTGCTGCCGGTGTACGACAAGCCGATGGTCTACTACCCGCTGAGCACGCTCATGCTCGCGGGCATGCGCGAGGTGCTCGTCATCAGCACGCCGCAGGACACGCCGCGCTTCCAGGCCCTGCTGGGCGACGGCTCGAAGTGGGGCATGAACCTGCAGTACTGCGTGCAGCCCAGCCCCGACGGCCTGGCCCAGGCCTTCATCCTGGGCCGGGATTTCGTGGGTGGTGCGCCGAGCGCACTGGTGCTGGGCGACAACATCTTCTATGGCCACGACCTGGCAGCGCAGCTGGCCAGGGCAAACGGCCGAGGCACCGGCGCCACGGTGTTCGCCTACCACGTCCACGACCCCGAGCGCTACGGCGTCGTCGAGTTCGACGCCGGGCGCCGCGCCATCAGCATCGAGGAAAAGCCCAAGGTACCGAAGAGCAACTACGCCGTGACGGGGCTCTACTTCTACGATGAGCAGGTCTGCGACATCGCGGCCTCGATCAAGCCCAGCGCCCGCGGCGAGCTCGAGATCACCGAGGTCAACGCCCAGTACCTGCGGCAGGGCCAGCTCGAGGTGGAGATCATGGGTCGGGGCTACGCCTGGCTGGACACCGGCACGCACGACAGCCTGCTCGAGGCCGGCCAGTTCATCGCCACGCTGGAGAAGCGCCAGGGCCTGAAGGTGGCCTGCCCGGAGGAGATCGCGTTCCGCGCCGGCTGGATCACCGCCGAGCAACTCCAGGCGCTGGCCGAACCGCTGCGCAAAAACGGCTACGGGCAATACCTGCTGCAGGTCCTGAACGAGAAGGTCTACTGACGATGAAGCTGACCAAGACGCCGCTGCCCGGCGTGCTGATCGTCGAGGCGCCTGTGTTCGGCGACGACCGCGGCTGGTTCATGGAGAGCTTCACCGAGCCCAAGTGGCTGGCTGCGCTGGAGGCCGCGGGAGAGCCGCTGCCCCGGCGCTTCGTGCAGGACAACCATTCCTGCAGCCAGCGCGGCGTGCTGCGCGGCCTGCACTACCAGTTGCCGCCGCACGCCCAGGGCAAGCTGGTGCGCGTGGTGCAGGGACGAGCCTGGGACGTGGCGGTCGACATCCGCCGTGGCTCGCCGCATTTCGGAGAGTGGTTCGGGCTGGAGCTGGACGCCCAGAACCGCCGGCAGCTCTGGATCCCCGAGGGCTTCGCGCACGGCTTCCTGGCGCTCGAAGACGACACACACTTCCTCTACAAGACCACCGACGTCTACGCCAGGGACTGCGAAGGGGCGATCCGCTGGGACGACCCCGAACTCGCCATCGCCTGGCCCGACACCGGTGCGCCGCCGCGCCTGGCACCCAAGGATGCCGCGGCGCCCTGGCTGGCGGCAGCCGCGCTGCCGCCGGGCTGAGTGCCAGGGGCGTGGGCGGCGGGCCCCGGCGCAGCCCGGTTCAGGCCAAGGCTTGTACCCGCGCCAGCTTCCAGCCGCGATCGGCCGACTTGACGTTGGCCAGCAGCCAGAGCTCGCGGAACGGCGCGGCGGTCGACCCGCTGTCCTCGCGGATGAGGCCACGGAACTCGACGCTGGCGACAAAAGCCTCGCGCAACTCCTCGAGCGCCAGGAGCTCGGCGTGCAGCTCCAGCACCTCGGTGCGGTTGGGCCCCGGGCCACGCATCGCATGCTGCTCACGCAGGTCGGCCAGCAGCGGCTCGGTGGCCAGCTGCCGCAGCGCCCGCCAGTCGGCGCGGTCCCAGGCAGCCTGCAGCTCCAGGAAGCTCTGGCGGGCCACCTGCAGGAACTCGGGCACGCCCTTCATGCGCCGGACTCGGCGCGAGCGCCGCCAGGCCCGCGCCGCCGTGCGGGCCGCGATGACGCGCCGGCGCAGCCGCCTCAGCACTTGATCCCCACGTGCAACGCGACGATGCCGCCGGCCAGGCTGTGCACGTCGACGTGGCCGAAACCGGCGGCGACCATCATGCCCTTGAGCGTGGCCTGGTCCGGGTGCATGCGGATGCTCTCGGCGAGATACCGATAGCTGTCGGCATCACCCGTCACCCACCTCCCCATCAGCGGCATGAAGCCGAACGAGTACGCGTCGTAGGGCTTCTGCAGCACCGGCGTGGGCCTTGAGAACTCCAGCACCAGCAGCCGGCCGCCAGGCCGCAGCACGCGCGCCATCTCGGCCAGGGCGACCTCCTTGTGCGTCATGTTGCGCAGGCCGAAAGCCACGCTGACGAGGTCGAACCCCGTCAGGACGCCGCCCGAGGACGCACCGGTGGCAAATGGCAGATGCTCTGCATCGCAGACCATCGTCGGCAGCGCCAGCCCCTCGTCGAGCAGGCGGTCGCGGCCGACGGTCAGCATGGCCTCGTTGATGTCGGTCAGCACCACCTGGCCACTGGGCCCGGCGCGGCGGGCAAACGCCCGCGCCAGGTCGCCGGTGCCGCCGGCGATGTCGAGCACGCGCATGCCGGGCCGCACGTCGGCCACGGCCACCGCGTAGGCCTTCCAGGCGCGGTGCAGGCCGAACGACAGCAGGTCGTTCATCAGGTCGTACCGGGCCGCAACGCTGTCGAAGACACCGCGCACGCGCGTCGCCTTCTCGGCCTCGTCGACGGTCTGGTAGCCGAAATGCGTCTGCGCCATGGGTTCGGAAGCGGTCGGGGTCAGTGGTGGCCGCAGGTGCCTGCGGCGGCCAGCGGCATCGGCGCGTCTCGACCGCGCCCGGCGGCCGCCAGGCGCTGTTCGTACTGGCGCCACAGCGCGGCCTCGTCGCGGCCCAGGCGGTACAGGTAGGCCCAGGTGAAGATGCCGCTTTCGTGACCGTCGGAAAACCGCGGCTGCACCGCATAGTGCCCCACGGGCTGGATGTCGGTGATGAGCACGTCGCGCTTGCCCGTCTGCAGGACCTCCTGGCCGGGGCCGTGGCCCATCACTTCGGCCGAGGGCGAGTAAACGCGCATCAGCTCGAACGGGATGCGGAACGCAGCGCCGTCGTCGAAGGCCACCTCCAGCACCCGTGAGGTCTGGTGCACGGTGACGGCCGTCGGGTGGGCGGCCGGTTCTTCACGGGAGGGGGCCTCGTACTGCATGCCCCGATTAAACCAGCACGCGCTCGATGCCGCCGGCATTGGCCCTGGCGACGTAAGCCTGAAGCCAGTCTTCCCCCAGGATCACGCGGGCCATCTCGACGACGATGTAGTCGGCCTCGAGCAGGCCGGACTTCAGGTCGTCCTGGTAGCGGTTCAGGCCCATCAGGCAGCTGGGGCAGGAAGTCAGCACCTTGATGTTGTCCTGCGCCCCCACCGCGCCGCGGGTGCGCAGCGCGGCCTCGCCGGCGCGGATCTCTTCTTCCTTGCGGAAGCGGATCTGGGTGGAGATGTCGGGCCGGTTGGTGGCCAGCCCGCCGCTCTCGCCGCAGCAGCGTTTGCTTTCGAGCACCTGCTCGCCCATCAGGGCCTTCACCGTCTTCATCGGCTCCTGCTGCTTCATCGGGCTGTGGCAAGGGTCGTGGTACAGGTAGCCGCCGGCCGCGCTGCCGGGCAGCGTGATGCCCTTCTCCAGCAGGTACTCATGGATGTCGACGATCCGGCAGCCGGGAAAGATCTTGTCGAACTGGTAGCCCTGCAACTGGTCGTAGCAGGTGCCGCAGCTCACCACCACCGTCTTGATGTCGAGGTAGTTCAGCGTGTTGGCCACGCGGTGGAACAGAACGCGGTTGTCGGTGATGATCTTTTCGGCCTTGTCGAACTCGCCGCTGCCGCGCTGCGGATAGCCGCAGCACAGGTAGCCGGGCGGCAGCACGGTCTGCACGCCGGCATGCCACAGCATGGCCTGGGTGGCCAGGCCCACCTGGCTGAACAGCCGCTCGCTCCCGCAGCCGGGAAAGTAGAACACCGCCTCCGTGTCGGCCGTGGTGGAGGCCGGGTTGCGGATGATGGGCACGTAGTCGCGATCCTCGATGTCCAGCAGCGCCCGTGCCGTCTTCTTGGGCAGGCCGCCCGGCATCTTCTTGTTGATGAAGTGGATCACCTGCTCCTTCAGCGGGGCAGCGCCCAGGCTGGCCGGGGGTGCGCTGGTCTGCTTCCGCGCCGCGATCTTCAGCAGGTCATGACCCAGGCGCTGGGTCTTGAAGCCCAGGTCGGTCACCGCATGGCCGATGCGGATGGCCTGCGGGCTGGTGGTGCCGATGAACCAGGACTGGAATGCGGCGGCGGGCCGGAAGCTTTTCTGCCCCATCTTGCGCAGCAGGTTGCGCATGTTCATGGACACATCGCCGAAGTCGATCTTCACCGGGCACGGGCTCTCGCACTTGTGGCACACGGTGCAGTGGTCGGCCACGTCCTCGAAGTCCTCCCAGTGCTTGATGCTCACGCCGCGGCGCGTCTGCTCCTCGTAGAGGAAGGCCTCGATCAGCAGGGAAGTCGCCAGGATCTTGTTGCGCGGGCTGTACAGCAGGTTGGCGCGCGGCACATGGGTGGCGCACACCGGCTTGCACTTGCCGCAGCGCAGGCAGTCCTTGATGCTGTCGGCGATGGCGCCGATGTCGCTCTGCTGCATGATCAGCGACTCGTGGCCCATGAGCCCGAAGCTCGGCGTGTAGGCGGCCGAGAGGTCGGCCGACCAGGCGCCGTCCATCGCACCGCGCAGCAGCTTGCCCTTGTTGAAGCGGCCCTCGGGGTCGATGCGGCGCTTGTAGTCGGCGAACGAAGCCAGTTCCTCGTCGGTCAGGAACTCCAGCTTGGTGATGCCGATGCCGTGCTCGCCGCTGATGACGCCGCCCAGGCGCCGCGCCAGCGCCATGATGCGGCCCACGGCCTCGTGGGCCGTCTGCAGCATGGCGTAGTTGTCACTGTTGACGGGGATGTTGGTGTGCACGTTGCCGTCGCCGGCATGCATGTGCAGCGCCACCCACACGCGGCCGCGCAACACCTCGCCGTGGATGCGCCGGCACTCGTCGAGCAGCGGCTTGAAGGCGCTGCCGGCGAAGATCTGCTGCAGCGGCTGCAGGATCTGGCGCTTCCAGCTGGCGCGAAGGCGCCAGTCCTGGAGCTGCGCGAAGAAAGTCTCGCCGGGCGTGCCGTCGCCGTTGGGCTGCGGCACGTCCAGACCGTCGAGCCACTGCTGCCACAGGCCGCGCACCTCGGCCAGCAGCTGCAGGGCCTGCTGCACGCGGTCCTCTAGCAGCTCCGCACCCGGGATCTCCTGCGCGTCGTCGCTGCGGCCCAGGGGCAGCCTGCCCTGGCGAAACAGCGCCTCCAGCGCCTCCACCAGCTCAAGCTTGTTGCGCAGGCTCAGCTCGATGTTGATGCGCTCGATGCCCTCGGTGTACTCGCCCATGCGCGGCAGCGGGATCACCACGTCCTCGTTGATCTTGAAGGCGTTGGTGTGGCGGGCGATGGCCGCCGTGCGCTTGCGGTCGAGCCAGAACTTCTTGCGCGCGTCGGCGCTCACGGCCACGAAGCCCTCGCCGCTGCGCGAGTTGGCGATGCGCACGACCTCGCTGGTGGCGCGGGCCACGGCGTCCTCGGAGTCGCCGACGATGTCGCCGATGAGCACCATCTTGGGCAGGCCGGCGCGGGCGTTGGCTCCCACCACGCGCTTGCTCTTGGTGGCGTAGCCCACGGCCTTGAGGTAACGGTCGTCCAGGTGCTCCAGCCCCGCCAGCAGCACGCCCTGCTCGCGCAGCGAGAACAGGTAGTCCTTGATCTCGACGATGCTGGGCACGGCCTCGCGCGCACTGCCGAAGAACTCCAGGCACACCGTGCGCACGGCCTGCGGCATACGGTGCACGATCCAGCGCGCGCTGGTGATGAGGCCGTCGCAGCCCTCTTTCTGGATGCCGGGCAGGCCGGCCAGGAACTTGTCGGTGACGTCCTTGCCCAGGCCTTCCTTTCGGAACACCGAGCCTGGGATGTCGAGCCGCTCGGTGCGCTCGAGCTTCTTGCCGGTGGCGTCGTAGTGGCGCAGCTCGAAGCGGGCCACGGGCGCATCATGGATCTTGCCGAGGTTGTGGTCGAGGCGAACAACCTCCAGCCAGGTGGCCTGCGGCGTGACCATCTTCCAGCTGGCGAGGTTGTCGAGTGCCGTGCCCCAGAGCACGGCCTTCTTGCCGCCGGCGTTCATGGCGATGTTGCCGCCGATGCAGCTGGCCTCGGCGCTGGTGGGGTCCACCGCGAAGACGTAACCCGCGCGTTCGGCGGCATCGGCCACGCGCTGCGTGACGACGCCGGCCTCGCTGTACACCGTGGCCACCGGGTGCGACACACCGGGCAGCGTGATCATCTCCACCTCGCTCATGGCCTCGAGCTTTTCGGTGTTGATGACGGCGCTCTTCCACGTCAGCGGCACCGCACCGCCGGTGTAGCCCGTGCCGCCGCCGCGCGGGATGATCGTCAGGCCGAGCTCCACGCAACCGGCCACGAGCGCGGCCATCTCGGCCTCGGTGTCGGGCGTGAGCACGACAAACGGGACCTCGACGCGCCAGTCGGTGGCGTCGGTCACGTGGCTCACGCGGGACAGGCCATCGAACTTGATGTTGTCCTTGGCCGTGGCGCGACCGAGCACGCGGCGCGTGGCACGGCGCAGGTCCCAGACGGCGCGGAAGCGCACCGAGAAGGCCTCGACCGCGGTGCGCGCGGCGTCCAGCAGCTCACCCACCCGCGCGTCGCGCGCCGCGTCGTCGGCCGGCGTGCGGCGCTTGGCGACCTCGGCGAGGCGGTGCTGCAAGGCGTCGATCAGCAGTTGCCGGCGCTTCGGGTTCTCGAGCAGGTCGTCCTCGAGGTAGGGATTGCGCTGCACCACCCAGATGTCGCCCAGCACCTCGTAGAGCATGCGCGCGCTGCGGCCGGTGCGGCGCTCCTCGCGCAGCTGCTGGAGGACCTCCCAGGCCCGGCGCCCGAGCAGCCGGATCACGATCTCGCGGTCGGAGAACGAGGTGTAGTTGTAGGGGATCTCGCGCAGCCGGACGGCGTCTGCGGTCTGCGCGGATTCGAGAGCGGCGAGCGCAGCGGGGGTGGGCAGGGCTTGAGGGGCATTCATGAGGGGCTCGGGGCTGCGGGCCGCAGCTGACGCACAGGCAAACGGCCGCCAGGCTGGTGTCTGTGCAGTGCAACGAGGGTTAATGCTAGTCGAAGCCCCCGCCATGACGGCGCCGGGGCGATGCGCACTGAAGGCAAGGTCTCCGGTGCGTGCCGAACGGGCTATCCCGGATTGCGGGCAAGGGCGCGCTCCGCGAGAAACACAACTGTCATCCGGCGCGCCCACACTCGCGCCGGCCGTGGCGGCGCGCTGCACCGCGAGACGCCCGCCCGACCGCCCCAACGAGGAGATCCCGATGCGAGTTCACAACCCTTTCCTGCCCCTGCGCCGTGCCGCCCTGGCGGCCACGTTGGCGGCTGCCGTCGCCCTGCCCGCCACCGCCCAGCAGCGCCCGATCGAGATCCAGATGTGGATGGGCCTCACCGGCCAGGGCGGCGAGCTGCTCACCCGCTTCGGCGAGGACTTCAACAAGACGCAGAACGAGTACCGCGTCGTGGTGTCGTTCAAGGGCCAGTACCCGGAGCAGCGCGCCGCCGCCGTGGCCGCGTTCCGCGCCGGCAACCCGCCGCACATCATGCAGATGTTCGACGCCGGCAGCGGCGACATGGTGCATGCCAAGGGTGCCGTGGTGCCGGTGAGCGAGGTGTTCAAGCGCGCCGGACTGCAGTTCAACCCGGCCGACTTCATCGCTCCGGCCCGCGGCTACTACGGCATGCCCAACGGCGATCTGCTGTCGATGCCGTTCAACGTCAGCACCACCGTGCTGTTCTACAACAAGGACGCCTTCCGGAAGGCCGGTCTCGACCCCGAGAAGCCGCCCCAGACCTGGCCGCAGCTGATCGAGGCCGCCAAGAAGATCCGCAGCACCAACGCCGCCGCCTGCGGCTACACCACCACCTGGATGGCCTGGGTGATGCTGGAGCAGTTCGCGTCGCGCCACAACATCGCCTTCGGCACCCAGGGCAACGGCCGCGGCGGCCTCGGCGCGTCGCTGACGTTGGCCAACAACAAGCTGCTCGAGCGCCAGCTGCAGGCGCTGGTCGACATGCAGAAGGACAAGAGCTTCGACTACGGTGGTCGCAGCAACGACGCCGCGGCCAAGTTCATCAGCGGTGAGTGCGCGATGCTCACGCAGAGCTCCGGCGGCCTTGGGGCCATCGCACGCGACGCCAAGTTCGCCTTCGGCACCGCGCAGCTGCCGCACTGGCCCGACGTGAAGGGCGCACCGTACGCCACGACGATCGGCGGGGCCTCGCTGTGGGTGTTCAGCGCGCCCAACCGCAGCGCGGCCGAGTACCGCGGCGTCGCGCAGTTCCTGAACTTCCTGCGCAGCGACCGGGTGATGACGGAGTGGGCCAAGACCACCGGCTTCCTGCCGGCCACGAACAGCGCGTTCAAGGCCATGCAGGACGAGGGCTTCTTCGCCAAGAACCCGGGCCGCGATGTGCCGATCCTCAGCCTGATCAACGCCGCCAAGGGCGACAACACCAACGGCTACCGCTTCGGCCGCTGGACGGAGGTGCGCGACGTCTTCCACGAAGAGGTCGAGAAGGCGCTGCAGGGACGCCAGACCCCGGCCGATGCGCTGCGCAACACCGAGCGCCGCGGCAACGCGCTGCTGCGCGCCTTCGAGCGCACCGCAGGCTGAAGAAGCAGCCCTCAGGCGGCAGCTTTCGAAGCCCTTTGCCGCCCCGCCACCCGTTCGGGCTGAGCTTGTCGAAGGCCCAGGGACCACGGGCGCTTCGACAGGCTCAGCGCGAACGGGTGGGCCCGCGCCGTGTGCGCGGGCCCGCGTGACACGGCCGGCCCCAGCCACACCCGCCGGCAATACTGGCCCATGCAACGTCGCGTTGTCTTCCCGCACAAGCTGCTGCCCTGGCTGCTGCTGGCCCCGCAGCTGGCGGTGACGCTGGTGTTCTTCTACTGGCCCGGCGGTCAGGCGCTGTACATGAGCGTGCTGCAGCAGGACGCCTTCGGCACCAGCGTGCAATTCGTGGGGCTGGAGAACTTCCGCGCCGTGTTCGCCGACGAAGGCTATGTGCAGGCCTTCTGGCGCACGCTTTACTTCTCGGCCGCGGTCACCGTGCTGGCCATGGTGCCGGCGCTGCTGCTGGCGGTGATGGCCGACCGCGTGGTGCGCGGCTCGGTGGCCTACACCACCGCGATGCTGATCCCCTACGCCATCGCGCCCGCGGTGGCCGGCGTGTTGTGGCTCTTCATGTTCAACCCCTCCATCGGCGTGCTCGCGTGGTGGCTGAAGGCGCTGGGCGTGGACTGGAACCCCACGCTCGACGGGTCTGATGCCATGTGGCTCGTCATCCTGGCCTCGGCCTGGAAGCAGGTGGCCTACAACTTCCTGTTCTTCCTGGCCGGGCTGCAGAGCATTCCGAAGAGCCTGCTGGAGGCCGCGGCCATCGATGGCGCGCGCCCGCTGCGCCGCTTCTGGACGATCGTCTTCCCGCTGCTGTCGCCCACCACCTTCTTCCTGCTCGTGGTCGGGCTGGTGTACGCGTTCTTCGACACCTTCGGCGTCATCAGCGCCGTCACGCAGGGCGGGCCGGCCGCGGCCACCGAAACGCTGGTCTACAAGGTCTACAAGGACGGCGTGCACAACCTCGACCTCGGCGGCAGCGCCGCACAGAGCGTGGTGCTGATGCTGATGGTGGTGGCGCTGACGGTGCTGCAGTTCCGCTTCGTCGAGCGGCGGGTGCACTACGGATGAGCAGCGCCGCAGCACCCACCGCTGCCGACCCGCTGCGCCCCGGCCTGGCCTGGCTGGCGCACGCCGTGCTGTGGCTGGGCATCGCGGTCACGGCCTTTCCGCTGTACATCGCGTTCGTGGCGAGCACGCTGACGGCGCCCGACGTGGCCCAGGCACCGATGCCCATCGTGCCCGGCCCGCACGGCCTCGACACCTACCGCACCATCCTGCTGCAGGGCCTGCAGGGCACCTACCTCAGCCCGCCGGTGTGGCAGATGATGTGGAACAGCCTGCTGATGGCGCTGATCATCACCGCCGGCAAGATCGCCTTGAGCCTGCTGTCGGCCTACGCCATCGTGTTCTTCCAGTTCCCCGGCCGTATGCTGGCGTTCTGGCTGATCTTCCTGACGCTGATGCTGCCGGTGGAGGTGCGCATCATGCCCACCTACGAGGTCGTCAGCGACCTGGGCCTCATCAACAGCATGACGGGCCTGACGCTGCCGCTGATCGCCAGCGCCACCGGCACGCTGCTGTTCCGGCAGTTCTTCCTGACCATCCCCGACGAGCTGGTGGAGGCCGCGCGCATCGACGGCGCCGGCCCCTTGCGCTTCTTCAAGGACGTGGTGCTGCCGCTGTCGGCCACCAACATCGCCGCCCTGTCGGTGATCCTCTTCATCTACGGCTGGAACCAGTACCTCTGGCCGCTGCTCATCACCACCGACAACCGCCTGGACACCATCGTCGTGGGCATCACCAAGATGATCGGCACCGGCGATGCCACCACCGACTGGCCGCAGGTCATGGGCACCACGCTGCTGGCGGTGCTGCCGCCTGCGCTGGTGGTGGTGCTGATGCGGCGCTGGTTCGTCAAGGGCCTGGTCGACTCGGAAAAGTAGGAAGGCATACACACGAATGGCAGCGATCAGCCTGCGCCAGGTGGTCAAGCGCTACGGCAGCGGGGCCACCGCCAACCCCGTGATCCACGGCGTGGACGCCGAGATCGCCGACGGCGAGTTCGTCGTCATCGTTGGCCCCAGCGGCTGCGGCAAGAGCACGCTGCTGCGCATGGTGGCGGGCCTGGAGGCCATCAGCGGCGGCGAGATCGCCATCGGTGGCCGCGTCGTCAACGGGGTCGAGCCGAGTGAGCGCGACATCGCGATGGTGTTCCAGAACTACGCGCTGTACCCGCACTTCAAGGTCTTCGACAACATGGCCTACGGCCTGCGCATCCGCAAGCTGCCCGAGGCCGAGGTGAAGGCGCGTGTCGAGAAGGCCGCCAAGACGCTGGAGCTCTCGCACCTGCTCGACCGCAAGCCGCGGCAGCTCTCGGGCGGCCAGCGCCAGCGCGTGGCGATGGGGCGCGCCATCGTTCGGCAGCCGCAGGTGTTCCTGTTCGACGAGCCACTGTCCAACCTCGACGCCAAGCTGCGCGCGCAGACACGGCTCGAGATCCAGAAGCTGCACCGAGAGCTGGGCGTCACCTCGCTCTTCGTCACGCACGACCAGGTCGAGGCGATGACGCTGGCCGAGCGGATGATCGTCATGAACGCCGGCCGCATCGAGCAGATCGGCACGCCCGAAGAGGTGTACGGCCGGCCGCAGACCACGTTTGTCGCCGGCTTCATCGGCAGCCCGCCGATGAACCTGCTGGCCGGCACAGCCGAGGGCGCGCGCTTCATGGTCGGCGAGCACACGCTGGCCCTGCCCGCCCCGGCGCCTCGCACAGGCGCGCTGCTGCTGGGCCTGCGGCCCGAACACGCGCAGGTGGTGGAGCACGACGGCTGGCCCTTCGAGGTGGAGCTGATCGAGATGCTGGGCGCCGAGCGGCTCGTGTACGGGCGGCTCGGCGGCAGCGCGTTCACGCTGCGCATCGACGGCACGCTGGTGCCGCCGCGCACGGGGCAGGTGCTGCAGCTCGCTGCGCCGGTGGCGCGGCTGCACTGGTTCGATCCGGCCACAGGGCAGCGCGTCGATGGCTGAGCACCTGACCAAGCCCTGGCCGTTGCCGCGATGGATCGCACACCGCGGTGCCGGCAAGCTGGCGCCCGAGAACACGCTGGCCGCCTTCCGCGTCGGTGCTGCGCATGGCTATCGCGCCTTCGAGTGTGACGTGAAGCTCAGCGCCGACGGCGTGCCCTTCCTGCTGCACGACGCCACGCTGGAACGCACCACGCCCGAGCGCGGCACCGCAGGCGACCGGCCCTGGGCCGAGCTGTCGCGCATCGATGCCGGCGGCTGGCACTCGCGCGCCTACGCGGGCGAGCCCTTGCCCAGCCTGGCCACCATCGCCGCCTACGTGCAGCGCAACGCCTACGCGCTGAACATCGAGATCAAGCCCACGCCGGGGCAGGCGCACGAAACCGGCCGCACGGTGGGCACCTGGTGCGCCGAGCACGGCTGGCCCGGCGCCAGCCCGCTGCTGTTCAGCTCGTTCGAGCCCGAGGCGCTGGAAGGCGCTCTGGAGGCCGCGCCCGCGGTGCCGCGTGCGCTGCTGCTGGACAGACTGTGGGACGGCTGGGAGGCCGTGGCCCGCCGGCTGCACGTCGTGGCGGTGGTGACCAACCACCACGTCATGGACGCCGCGCTGAAGCAAACGCTCGACGGCCTCGGGTTGCGGTCCCTCTGCTACACGGTCAACGACCCCGCCGGTGCGCGCCGCCTGGTCGCACTCGGCGTGCACGGCATCATCACCGATGCGGTGGACCGCTTCTCCCCGGCGGCCGGGGGCGAGTTCGTGCTCGACTGAACGCCGGCCTCAGCCGGCCGGCCGCACATCGGCCTCCAGGCCCAGCCACTCGCTCTCGCGCTCGGGCTCGGGCAGATGACGCAGGCTGCGGATGATGGGCAAGCGCCAGGCCAGCACCACCAGCGACAGCGTCGTCACGCCGGCAAAGCCCAGCGCCGCGCGCAGACCCACGTGTTCGCCGAGCCAGCCGCCGAGCAGCGCGCCCGGGCCGGCGGCCAGCAGCGTGAGCCAGCGCATCGTGGCCGTCATGCGGCCCAGCAGCGGCTCGGGCGTGACGGCCTGACGCAGCGCCAGGAAGTTGATGAAGATGAACACCGCGCCGGTGGTGAACATCATGAGCATCAGCGCAAACGCCGCCACGCCCCAGGCGTTGGCCGGGGCCACGGCCAGGATCAGCCAGCCGCTGCCGGTGATGGCGTAACCCACCACCAGGCAAGGCCCGGGTCCCAGCGCATGGCTCAGGCGCCGTCCATACACGCTGCCGACGATGGTGCCCACGCCCATGCCCATGTAGCACAGGCCCACGGCCTGCTCGCTCAAGCCCAGCGTGCGCGTCGCGAACAGGATCTGCACCACCAGCGCCGCGTAGTGCGCCATCTGCCACACGCCCATCAGCACGGCCAGCACCACCAGCAGCCTCGTGCCGGCGCAGAAGCGCACGCCGAGCACGAGGTCACGCCAGAAGTGCGCCAGCGTGTCGCTGCCCTCGGGGCGCGGCTCGCGGCGCTCGTGCACGCGGAGGCCCTTGAGGATGAGTGCCGAGCCGATCAACAGCACGGCGTTGACGATCATCGCCAGCGGCGCGCCAAAGGCCTTGATCAGCAACCCGGCCAGGCCCGGGCCCATCACCTCAGAGCCCGATGTCGCCAGGGCATTCTTGGCGTGGGCCTCCACCAAGCGCTCGCGCGGCACCACCTGCGTCAGCACGATCTGCGCCGCCGAGCCCGATACCGTGTGCACGCTGCCGATGACGAAGCCGATGACATACAGCCACGGCATGGACAGCCAACCTGCCCACCAGGCCAGCGGCACGCTCAGGGCACAAGCGGCCACGGTGAGTTCGCCCACCACGTACACGGGCAGCTTGCGGACGCGGTCGAGCCACACGCCCGAGGGCAGGCTGAACAGCAGGAAGGGCAGCAACTCGATGGCCGTGAGCAGCCCCATCTGCAGCGGCGTGGCCTTCAACAGCACCGCCGCGGTCAGCGGCAGCGCCAGCATCATCACCTGGTTTCCGAAGCTGGCGGTGAGGATGGAGCCGAAGAGCCGCGCATAAGCCCGGTCGCGCAACAGGTCGCCCGGCGGCAGTCGAGGCAGCAGACGGCGCAGCGAGGTGCCCCCTCAAGCGGACGCCGCAGAACCGCCGATGCCGGGCTGCTGGCCTTGCCCCCCTGGAACGGTGCGCAGCAGCAGGCACTCCGGAGAGGAGCTCATGACCTGTAGTCGGCGTTGATGCTGACGTAGTCGTGGCTGAGGTCGCAAGTCCAGACTGTCGTCTCGGCGGGTCCGCGGTGCAGGTTCACGCGGATGGTGATCTCGGCCTGCTTCATGACGCGCTGGCCGTCCTCTTCGCGGTAGCTGGGCTTGCGGCCGCCACGCTCGACCACATGCACGTCGTCGAGGTGCAGGTCGATCAGGCCCTGGTCCAGGTCGGCGATGCCGGCGTAGCCCACGGCAGCGAGGATGCGGCCCAAGTTGGGGTCGGAAGCGAAGAACGCCGTCTTCACCAGCGGCGAGTGCGCGATGGCATAGGCCGCCAGCCGGCACTCAGCCTCGTCACGGCCGCCCTGTACTTGCACGGTGATGAACTTGGTGGCGCCCTCGCCGTCGCGCACGATGGCCTGCGCCAGCTGTTGCGAGACCGCCACGACGGCCTCGCGCAGCGCGCGGCCAGAGGCGCTGTCAAGCTGCTCGATGGGCGCGTGGCCGGCACGCTGCGTGGCCGCCAGCACGAACGAGTCGTTGGTGCTGGTGTCGCCGTCGATCGTGATGCGGTTGAAGCTGAGGTCGGCCGCCTCGCGGACCAGCTGCTGCAGCGCCGCCGGAGCGATGGCGGCATCGGTGGCCACGAAACCCAGCATCGTGGCCATGTTGGGCCGGATCATGCCGGCGCCCTTGGCGATGCCGGTCACGGTGACTGTGCGGCCATCGATATCGATCTGCCGCGACGCGGCCTTGGGCAGCGTGTCGGTGGTCATGATGCCTGCGGCGGCCTCGGCCCAGCCGTCGGCACGCCGTGCTGCCAGGGCCGCGGGCAGGCCGGCCTCGATGCGTTCCACCGGCAGCGTCTCCATGATCACGCCGGTGGAAAACGGCAGCACCTGCTCGGCACCGACACCCAGCAGGGCGGCCAGCGCCCGGCAGCTGCGCTGCGCGCGCGCCAGGCCGTCGGCACCGGTTCCGGCGTTGGCGTTGCCGGTGTTGATGAGCAGCGCGCGCACGGCCCGGCCCTCGGCCAGGCGCTGCTGGCAGATCTGCACCGGCGCGGCACAAAAGCGGTTGGTCGTGAACACGCCGGCCACGGCGCTGCCTTCGGCAAGTTCGAACACCACCAGATCGCGCCGGCCCGGCTTGCGCACGCCGGCCATGGCCACACCCATGCGAACACCGGGCACGGCGTGCAGGGACACCGGATCCAGGGGTGGCAGGTTGACCGGCATGGCGCGCAGCTCAGGCCAGGCGACCGTGGCAGTTCTTGTACTTCTTGCCGCTGCCGCAGGGGCAGGGATCGTTGCGACCGACTCGCGGCACCGGGGCTTCACCGAGCAGGCCGCCGGCATCGGCCTCCTGCACCGGCTGGCCGCTCTCGTCGGGGTGGGTGTAGGTGACGTTGGCCAGTCGCGCAGCCTGCTGCTCCAGCTCCTGCGCGGCCAAAGCGGCCTCGGCCTGGCTCTGGATGCGCACCGTCATGAGCAGCCGCGTGACGTCGCGCTTGACGACGTCAAGCAGTTGGCCGAACAGTTCGAAGGCCTCGCGCTTGTATTCCTGCTTGGGGTTCTTCTGGGCGTAGCCGCGGAGGTGGATGCCCTGGCGCAGATAGTCCAGCGCTGAGAGGTGCTCGCGCCAGTGGCTGTCGATGCTCTGCAGCAGCACCGCGCGCATGAAGGGCGTGAACTGCTCGACACCCACCAGCTCGACTTTGGCCTCGAACGCAGCGTCGGCCGCGGCCAGCACGCGGGCGAGGATGTCCTCGTCGGTGATGGACTCGCTGCTCTCGACCTCGGCCTGCAGCCCGATCTCGAGGTGCCATTCCTCGCGCAGCTCACGCTCGAGCTCGGGCAGGTTCCACTGCTCTTCCAGGCTCTCGACGGGCACGTGCAGGCGCACCACACCTTCGAGTGCACTGTGGCGCAGGCCACTCACCGTGCTGTCCAGGTTGGCGGCCTCGAGGATCTCGCTGCGCTGCTGGTAGATGACCTTTCTCTGGTCATTGGCGACATCGTCGTACTCGAGCAGCTGCTTGCGAATGTCGAAGTTGCGGGCCTCCACCTTGCGCTGCGCGTTTTCGATGCTGCGGTTGACGATGCTGGCCTCGATGGCCTCGCCCTCGGGCATCTTGAGCCGGTCCATGATCGCGCGCACGCGGTCCCCCGCGAAGATGCGCATCAGCGAATCGTCCAGGCTCAGGTAGAAGCGGCTGGCGCCGGGGTCGCCCTGGCGCCCGGAGCGGCCGCGCAACTGGTTGTCGATGCGCCGGCTCTCGTGGCGCTCGGTGGCCACGATGCGCAGGCCGCCCAGGGCCTTGACCTGCTCGTGCAGGCTTTGCCATTCGTCCTTGAGCTGTTGCGCGCGAGCCAGCTTCTCGGCGTCCGGCAGGCTCGGGTCGGCCTCCAGGAACTGGATCTGCTTCTCGACATTGCCGCCCAGCACGATGTCGGTGCCGCGACCCGCCATGTTGGTGGCGATCGTCACCATCTTCGGCCGGCCGGCCTGGGCGATGATCTCGGCCTCCTTGGCGTGCTGCTTGGCATTGAGCACCTGGTGCGGCAGACCGGCCTTCGCGAGCAGGCCGCTGATGAGCTCGGAGTTCTCGATGCTCGTCGTGCCCACCAGCACCGGCTGGCCACGTCCGTGGCAGTCGCGGATGTCCTCGATGACGGCGTCGTAGCGTTCCTTCGACGTCTTGTAGATGAGGTCGTTCTCGTCCTTGCGGATGGTCGGCCGGTTCGGCGGGATGACCACCGTTTCCAGGCCGTAGATCTCCTGGAACTCGAAGGCCTCGGTGTCGGCCGTGCCCGTCATCCCCGCCAGCTTGGTGTACATGCGGAAGTAGTTCTGGAAGGTCACCGAGGCCAAGGTCTGGTTCTCGTTCTGGATCTGCACGCCTTCCTTGGCTTCGACGGCCTGGTGCAGGCCGTCACTCCAGCGCCGTCCCGTCATCAGGCGGCCGGTGAACTCGTCGACGATGATCACCTCGCCGCCCTGCACCACGTAGTGCTGGTCGCGGTTGTAGAGGTGGTGGGCACGCAGCGCCGCGTACACGTGGTGCATCAGCGCGATGTTCGAGGGGTCGTACAGACTCGCGGCATCGGGCAGCAGCCCGGCCTGGGAGAGCAGTTGCTCGGCCTTCTCGTGGCCGCTCTCGGTGAGGTAGACCTGGTGGGTCTTCTCGTCGACCGTGAAGTCGCCCGGCTCGATGACGCCCTCGCCGGTGCGCGGGTCGGCCTCGCCGATCTGCCTCTTGAGCGCGGGCACGATGCCATTGATGCGCATGTACATCTCGGTGTGGTCTTCGGCCTGACCGGAGATGATGAGCGGCGTGCGTGCCTCGTCGATGAGGATGGAGTCGACTTCGTCGACGATGGCGAAGTTCAGCCCGCGGGCGACGCGGTCGCGCAGGTCCTGCACCATGTTGTCGCGCAGGTAGTCGAAGCCGAACTCGTTGTTGGTGCCGTAGGTGATGTCGGCGGAGAAGGCCTGCTGCTTCTCTGCGCGGTCCATGCCCGGCACGTTGATGCCGACGGTGAGGCCGAGGAAGCTGTAGATGCGGCCCATCCACTCGGCGTCGCGGCGCACGAGATAATCGTTGACCGTGACGAGATGCACGCCCTTGCCCGACAGCGCATTCAGGTACACCGGCAGCGTCGCCATCAGTGTCTTGCCCTCGCCGGTGCGCATCTCGGCAATCTTGCCGTGGTGCAGCGCCATGCCGCCGAGCATCTGGACGTCGAAGTGGCGCATCTTCAACGTGCGCTTGCCGGCCTCGCGCACGACGGCGAAGGCCTCGGGCAGCAGGTCGTCCAGCGTCGCACCCTGCGCGATGCGCTCGCGAAACTGCACCGTCTTGGCGGCGAGTTCTGTGTCGGAGAGCGTCTCCAGGCCGCCTTCCAAGGAATTGATCTGCTCCACCGTGCGCCGGTAGGTCTTGAGCAGGCGTTCGTTGCGGCTGCCAAAAATCTGGGTCAGGAACTTGGGGAGCATGGGAGGCGCTGGTTCGTCGGCGGGCCAGGGCGCGCAGGCCGCCGGGGACTGGTGAGTCGTCGAGGCCCGATCAGGTGGGGACGCCCGCGCCGCCCGCAAGCCCACGTGGGGTTGCCGACGGCAAAACCGGCGGATGGTATCACCGGGGGTTCATTGCCCAGGGCCTGCTGCGGCTGTCTTCCTTGCGGCCGCAGCGGGTGCAGACCGCGGCCGGGGCCGCGGCGGTTGGGCGAACGGCGCTGGTGCCATGCGCAGCGCCGGGGTGCCGGCGCCGCCGGCCAGGAAGCGCGCCGGGTCCTGCGGCACACCGTCCACCAGGACCTCGAAGTGCAGGTGCGGCCCCGTCGATCGGCCGGTGTTGCCGACGGTGGCGATGCGCTGGCCGCGCCGCACGAGAGCGCCCAGTGGCACCTCCAGCGTCTGCGCATGGGCATAGCGTGTGAGCAGACCGCTGCCGTGGTCGATCTCCAGCAGGTTGCCGTAGGCCGGGTGCCAGTCGCGCGCCACCACCATGCCGCCGGCAGCGGCCACGATCGGCGTGCCGGGCTCGGCCGGGAAGTCCAGCCCCGCGTGCAAAGCCAGGCGCCCGTTGAACGGATCGGTCCGGAAGCCGAATCCCGAAGTCGCCGGCACATCGACAGGCTCCTGGCTGGGCACCAGCAGCGCCGCAAGGCGGCGCTCCTGCAGGCGCGACTCGTACCAGGTGAATACATCGGTCTGCCAGTCTGCGGCCTCGCCAAGAAGTTCGACGCCCTGCTGAAGTTGCGCGAGACTGGCCCGCCGCGCCGGTACGAAGGGGCCGCCCCGGGCCGAGGCGGGCGCGGCAGCCGGCGCCGACGCCCCGGGTGCGGCGGGGGTTGGCGCCGGACGCAGTTCGTCGCTGCGAAGGCCGGCCAGCCCGGCGACACGGTCGCCCATGGACTCCAGCTTCACCAACTTGGCCTGCATCTCACCCACGCGCTGAGCGATGGCGTCGAGGTTGTCGCGCATGAAGCGCTCGCGCTGGGCAATTTCGTCGCGCACGATCAGCCGCACCAGAGGCGCCACCACCGGCCACCCCTCGCGCGCTGCCTTCAGGAAGACCAGGTGGTAGACGCTGCCGGACACGGCCAAAAGCAAAGCCACGAGCGCAGCGGCGGCCAGCGCGATCTGCCAGCGCGAAAGGTGAAGCACGCGCGTCCGGGCCATGCTGCCGTGGGTGATGAGCACCTGCATCGCTAGACTTCCTCCATGGGACGGTCACCACACCTGCCGGGTTCGCCAGCCCCCCCGTGGGCCACGCACGCCGTGGGCACGGCGCTCGCGCGGCACGAGGCGCTGGGCGCGCTGTTGGAGCGGGTGCGGGATTCTCGGGCCCGCCTGGCCTGTGTCCAACCCGTGCTGCCCCTCGGGCTGCGCGATGCGGTCGAAGCCGGACCATTGGACGACACGACCTGGATCCTGCTCGTCAAGCAGGCCGGCGCGGCAGCGAAACTGCGTCAGTGTGTACCGCAGCTCGAGGCTGCCCTGGCCAATGCTGGGCATGCACCACGCACCCTTCGGGTGAAGCTGGCACCGCCGCGCTGAGCAGCCCGGGCCGCATCGGCACGGGTGGTGCCGGCTTTCGGAATCGAACCGAAGACCTTCCGCTTACAAGGCGGGTGCTCTGCCAACTGAGCTAAGCCGGCGTGCCCGACCGGACTGTGGAAGATTCTAGGTTGCGAAGCGCCGCCGTCGTGGCAGGCGGTCACTTGATGCGCTTGAGGGCCGGGCGCGGCGACTCGCCGCCAGGCGGCGCGGGGGGCGGATCTTCCGGGTCGGCAGGCGGCGCCGGCTCGAAGCGGGCCAGACGAAGACCACGCGTGGGCTCGGCAGGAACCGGCTCGTCCGCGGCGGAGGCCGAGGCCGCACCGGCCGCCGCCGGGACCGGAAAGGCCATGCCCTGACCATTCTCACGCGCGTAGATGGCCACGACGTGCTCCACCGGCACGATGATCTCTCGCGTGACGCCGCCGAAGCGCGCCTTGAACTCGATGAAGTCGTTGCCCAGACGCAGGTTCGACGTCGCCTCGAAGCTGACGTTGAGCACGATCTCGTTGTTCTTCACGTACTCCATCGGCACCTGCACCGAGGGCCCCACGTGCACCGCGATGTAGGGCGTGAAGCCGTTGTCCGTGCACCAGTCGTGCAGCGCACGCACGAGATAGGGGCGGGTCGAACTGCCCGGGTTGTCGGTGAGGCCGGCCATGGTCTCGGAGTGGAAGATCAGCGAAGGCGATCCGTCACTTGCGCATGACCTTCTCGGACGGCGTCAGCGCCTCGATGTAGGCCGGGCGCGAGAAGATGCGCTCGGCGTACTTCAGGAGCGGCACCGCGTTCTTGCTGAGGTCGATGCCGTAGTAGTCCAGCCGCCATAACAGGGGCGCGATGGCCACGTCGAGCATGCTGAAGTCGTCGCCCAGCATGTACTTGTTCTTCAGGAAGATCGGCGCCAGCTGCGTCAGGCGGTCGCGGATCTGCTCGCGCGCCTTTTCGAGCTGCTTCTCGGTGGCCTTGACGCCACGGCCCTCGAGCAGGTTGACGTTGCTGAACAACTCCTTCTCGAAGTTGAACAGGAAGAGGCGAACCCGTGCGCGCGCCACCGGGTCGCCGGGCATCAGCTGCGGGTGCGGGAAGCGCTCGTCGATGTACTCGTTGATGATGTGGCTTTCGTACAGGATGAGGTCGCGCTCCACCAGGATGGGCACCTCGTTGTACGGGTTCATCAGTGCGATGTCTTCCGGCTTGGCGAAGATGTCGACGTCCCGGATCTCAAAGTCCATGCCCTTCTCGAACAGCACGAATCGGCAGCGGTGCGAGTAGGGGCAGGTGGTTCCGGAGTAGAGCACCATCATGGCTGGGGGCCTTTCATCGTCTTCAGTCGAGATTGTGCGTCGGATTGCGGCACCGGCCGGCGGGTGCGACGCGCTCGTGGAAAAAAGCAAAACGCAGTGGGTGACCGGGCGCCCCCCACTGCGCAAGGAGCCCCGCGCGCCGCGCGGGGCCAAGCCGGCTTACTTGATGTCCTTCCAGTACACCGCGTTCAGACGCCAGGCGATGACGATGAACACCGCCAGGAACAGCATCACCCACACGCCGATGCGGACGCGGCTCGTGGCGGCCGGCTCGGCCATCCAGAACAGGAAGGCGGTCAGGTCGGCCGCCGCCTCGTTGTACTGGGCCTCGGTCATCGAGCCGGGTTTGGCCATCTCGAACCCCTTGAGGTGCTCGATCTTCCTGCTTGGATCGCGGGGGTCGGCCTGCGTCTCGAACACGGCCCGCTGCTGACCCTGCAGTTCCCAGAGCGGAAAGGGCATGCCGACGTTCGGGAACACGGCATTGTTCCAGCCGGTGGCCTTGGTGTCGTCGCGGTAGTAGGTGCGCAGGAAGGTGTAGATGTAATCGGCACCGCTGTTGGCACCCTGGCCGAAGCCGGCGCGCGAGCGCGCGATCAAGGTCAGATCGGGCGGCGCCGCTCCGAACCAGTCCTTGGCGTCGGCCAGGGTCATCGAGTTCGTCATCAGGTCGCCGACCTTGGCGCCAGTAAAGACGAAGTTTTCCTTGATCTGCTGGTCGGTCAGGCCGATGTCGCGCAGCCGGTTGTAGCGCATGAACCCGGCGGCATGGCAGTTCAGGCAGTAGTTAGCGAACAGCTGCGCGCCGCGCTGCAGCGCTGCCACGTCGGTGACGCGCTTGGTATCGAACCGGTCCCAGGGCACGAGGCCTGCACCGGCAGCGACGGCGGCACCGGACCAAGTGAACGCGGCGAGCAGGACGAGGAGTAGTCGCTTCATGATGGATGCTCGGGATCGGGTCAGTGCGGCTGGAACACCACGCGGTCGGGCACGGGCTTGAACTCGCCCAGGCGGCTCCACCACGGCATCAGCAGGAAGAAACCGAAGTAGAAGAGTGTGCCGCCCTGCGACACCAGCGTACCGATCGTCGTGGGCGGCAGGATGCCCAGATAGCCCAGCACCACAAAGTTGACGACGAACACGCCGTAAAGCCACTTGTTCCAGGTCGGGCGGTAGCGGATGCTGCGCACCGGGCTGCGGTCCAGCCAGGGCAGCGGGAACAGGATCAGCACCGCCGCACCCATCACGACCACGCCCCAGAACTTGGGGTCGAAGGCCATCAGCAGGCCGGCTCCGCCGATGGCCGCGGCCATCGGCGCGAATCGCCACATGCCCTTGAGACCGGCGAACAGGTAGCCCACCACGCCGCCCACCAGCACCAGCACGACCAGCGCGTTGACGAACGGCGTCGTCACCGCGCGCAGCATCGAGTAATAGGGCGTGAAGTACCACACCGGCGCGATGTGCACCGGGGTCTTCAGCGGGTCGGCCGGGCTGAAGTTGTTGAACTCGAGGAAAAAACCACCCATCGTCGGCGCGAAGAACACCACGGCCGAGAAAAGCAGCAAGAACACGCTGACGCCGAGGATGTCATGCACCGTGTAGTACGGGTGGAACGGGATGCCGTCCAGCGGCTTGCCGGAGGCGTCCTTCTTGGCCTTGATCTCGACGCCGTCAGGGTTGTTGGAGCCCACCTCGTGCAGCGCGATGATGTGCGCCACCACCAGCCCCACGATGACCAGCGGCAACGCGATGACGTGCAGCGCAAAGAAGCGGTTGAGGGTGGCGTCGCCGACGACGTAGTCGCCGCGGATCAGGATCGACAGGTCGTTGCCGACGAAGGGAATCGCGGCGAACAGGTTGATGATCACCTGGGCGCCCCAGTAGGACATCTGGCCCCAGGGCAGCAGGTAGCCCATGAAGGCCTCGCCCATCAGGCACAAGAAAATGGCGACGCCGAAGATCCAGATCAGCTCGCGCGGCTTCTGGTAGCTGCCGTACAGCATGCCGCGGAACATGTGCAGGTACACGACGATGAAGAACGCGCTGGCGCCGGTGGAGTGCATGTAGCGCACCAGCCAGCCCCAGGGAACGTCGCGCATGATGTACTCGACCGAGGCGAAAGCCAGGTTCGCGTCGGGCTTGTAGTGCATCGTCAGAAAGATGCCCGTGACGATCTGGATCACCAGCACGAGCATCGCCAGCGAGCCGAAGAAGTACATCCAGTTGAAGTTCTTCGGGGCGTAGTACTCCGACAGGTGCTCTTTGTAGAGCTTGGACGCCGGGAAGCGGTTGTCGACCCAGGTCAGGAGCTTTTGCCCCATCGGCGCGCCGGCCGGGGCTTCCTTGAATTCAGCCATCGTGTCCTCGGACTTCGGATTTGCTGCAGCAGTGCGTGGCTTGGGCGGGGCGTTGGCGCGGGGCGTCAGGCCTTCTGGTCTTCGCCGACCAGCAGTCGCGTGTCGGACAGGTACATGTGCGGCGGCACCTCAAGGTTGTCCGGCGCGGGCATGTTGCGAAACACGCGGCCGGCGAGGTCGAAGGTGGAGCCGTGGCAAGGGCAGAAGAAGCCGCCCAGCCAGTCGTTGGGCAGCGAGGCTTGCGGGCCAGGCGCGAAGCGGTCGCTCGGTGAACAGCCCAGATGGGTGCAGATGCCGACGCCGACAAAGAACTCAGGCTTGACTGAACGCCACTGGTTGCGCGCGTACTCCGGGGTCGGGTACTGCGTGCGGGCCGACTGCGGATCGGCGACCTGTCCATCGGTCTTCTTGAGCGACTCCAGCATCTCGGGCGTGCGGCGAACCACCCACACCGGCTTGCCACGCCACTCGACACGCAGCATCTGCCCAGGCTCAAGCCCGGAAATGTCCACCTCGACCGGGGCGCCGGCCGCCCGTGCGCGCTCCGACGGGGCAAAGGTGCTGGCGAAGGGCACCGCCACCGCAACGCCGCCCACGGCGCCTGCACAGCCGGCGATGGCGATCCAGGTGCGCTTGCTTTTGTCGATGTCGCCGCCGGCGACGGCCTCGGTGGTGGTGCCGCTCATGCTGTTCCTCGAGGGGCTCACTCGGGAGCCATGGGTCTACAGGGTCAACCCGGGATTCTAGCCGACCACCCTGCGCCGACCTGACGCCGCTTCCGCGTCACGGCCCGGCTTCGGTTGACGCACCACGCCCGCGCCGCATAGGGTCTCGTCGCGGGCATCGCGCCCGAGCCGGGCAAGATTTCGGTCATGCCCCTTATCGGCAAGATCATGGGCGGACTCGAGTTCAACAACCACTTCATTGCCTTGTCGGGGCAGACGGCCACGACCTTCGTCGAAGCCAGGAAGGGCGATGCCCACGCTCCCCTAAGCGCGCGCCAGCGACCGCGCCATCCTCAGCGCGGCCACGAGGCTGGCCGGATCGGCGAGGCCCCGGCCGGCGATATCGAAGGCCGTGCCGTGATCGGGGCTGGTGCGCACGAAGGGCAGGCCCAGCGTGACGTTGACGCCCTGCTCGACGCCGAGGTACTTGACCGGGATCAGGCCGTGGTCGTGCGTCATCGCCACCACCAGGTCAAAGGCCCCGCGCCGTGCGCGCATGAACACCGTGTCGGGGGCGAACGGGCCCTGCGCATCGATGCCCTCGGCGCGGGCCAACTGCACAGCCGGCGCGATGAAGCGGATCTCCTCGTCGCCGAACAGCCCTCCCTCGCCGGCATGCGGATTCAGCCCGGCGACCGCGATGCGAGGCGCCGGCTGGCCCCAGGACCGCGCCGCCGCATGGGCGATGCGGATCGTCGACAGCACCGTCTGCAGGTCCAGCAGATCCAGCGCACGCCGCAAGGCCACATGGATGGTGACCAGCACCACGCGCAGCTCCGGGTTGGCCAGCATCATGCGCACCGGCGGCGGCACGGCGCCGGCGGGCGTGGCCAGGGCCTGCAGCATCTCGGTGTGCCCGGGGAACGGCACCCCTGCCGCCGCCAGCGCCTCCTTGTGGACCGGCGCCGTGACGAGGGCGGCGCCCTGGCCGCGCCCCAGCCACGCCGCGGCGGCCTCGATGCAGCGTGCGGCGGCGGCCCCGGCCGCCACGCTGACCTGCCCCCAGGGCAGCGCCGCCAGTCCGGGCGGCAGGCCTGCGGGCTCAAGCACGGCGAGACAGCCTCGCGGCACGGCAGCGACGTCGGCCGGGGCCTCGATGCGTGCCGTCATCGGCGCGCCGCAGCGTCGCATCACGTCGACGCTGCCCAGCACCACGGCGTCGGTCAACTCGCCCTGCATGAAGGCCTTCACGATGAGCTCAGGACCGATGCCGGCGGCATCGCCCATGGTGACCAGCAGCGGCGTGTTGCTCATGCCGGATTGTCGATCTCGATGAAGCGGTGCTCCAGCCCCAGCTCGGCGCAGGCCGCGGCCGCCAGCGCCGGCGCCCCAAAACACTCGGTGGCGTGGTGCCCGGCGGCGATGAAGGCCACACCGGTTTCGCGCGCCAGGTGGGCCTGCGGCTCGCTGATCTCGCCGGTGACGAAGACATCGGCCCCGGCCGCGATGGCGTCCTCGAAGTAGCCCTGGGCCGCGCCCGTGCACCAGGCGATGCGCGCCAGCCGCCGGCCGTCGCCCGGCACCACGACGGGCTCGCGGTTCAAGCCGGCGCGCACCGCGGCCACCAGCGCGGCCAGGCTGGCGTGCGCCGCCGCAGGGCCCAAGAAGCCCAGCTGCTGCTCGCCGAAGCGCGAATCGGCCGTCAGGCCCAGTCGGCCGCCGAGCTGGGCGTTGTTGCCGTATTCGGCATGGGCATCCAGCGGCAGGTGGTAGGCGAACAGGCTCACGTCCGCGCGCATCAGGCGCTTGACGCGTTCGGCCAGCCAGCCGGTAAGACGGCCATCCTGCCCACGCCAGAACAGACCGTGGTGCACAAAAAGCGCGTCGGCACCATCGGCAATGGCGGCGTCGATGAACGCCCGGCTCGCGGTGACCCCCGAGACCACCCGACGGACCTCGGAACGCCCCTCGACCTGCAGACCGTTCGGCCCATAATCCTTGAAGGCGTCGGGGCACAGCATCGCGTTCAGGTGCGCCTCGAGATGCTTGAGTGTCGTCATGCGGCCATTCTGAGGCCGCGGCTCGGGCTGCACCCGTCCCACCCTCTTCCGCCCCACTCCATGCGCCGCAGCTGGCTCGTCTTCTCCCAGGCCGTTACTGTGGCCGTGGCGGTGCTGTTCGTGGTGCTGACCTTCAAGCCCGAGTGGCTGCCGGGTGGCCGCGTGCCCTTGCCGGCGCCGACGCTGATCCAGGCCACCGCCCCGGCCCTGGCGTCGTCGAGCGCGGCAGGCCTGCACGGCAGTTTTGCGGCTGCCGCCGCGCGCGCAGCGCCGGCGGTGGTCAGCATCATGGCCACCAAAGGGGCCCAGCGCGGCGATGCCGACCCTCACGCCGGCGTGCCCGGGTTCGAGGAGTACTTTGGGAACCCGAGCCGCCGCCAGTTGGGCCTGGGCTCGGGCGTCATCGTGGCCCCCGAGGGCTACCTGCTCACCAACCACCACGTCATCGAGAACGCCACCCAGATCGAGGTGCAGTTGGTCGACGGCCGCAGCGCCGCGGCTGCCGTGGTGGGCTCCGACCCGGAGACCGACATCGCCGTGCTGAAGATCGAACTGCCCGGCGCGCTGCCCGTGATTCCCCTGGGCGACGTGCGCGCGCTGCGCGTGGGCGATCCGGTGCTGGCCATCGGCAACCCGTTCAACGTCGGGCAGACGGTCACCTCGGGCATCGTCAGCGCGCTCGACCGCACCGGCGCCGGCTCCCAGTTCCAGAACTTCATCCAAACCGACGCCGCCATCAATCCCGGCAACTCCGGCGGCGCGCTGGTCGACGCGGCCGGTTCTCTGGTGGGCATCAACACCGCCATCTTCTCTCGCAGCGGCGGCAGCATGGGCATAGGCTTCGCGGTGCCGGTGGACACGGCGCGCAGCGTGATGGAGAAGATCATCGCGGGCGGCGAGGTGCGGCGCGGCTGGATCGGCGTGGAGCCGCGCGAGATCACGCCCGAGCTGGCAGAGAGCCTGGCGCTGCCGGTCAAGACCGGCGTGCTGGTCGCCGGCGTGCTGCAGAACGGCCCGGCCGCCAAGGCCGGCTTGCGGCCGGGCGACGTGCTGGTGCAGGTGTCCTCACGCCCGGTGCGCACAGCGAGCGACCTTTTCGCTGCCGTGGCAGCGCTGGAGCCGGGCAGCACGGCGGCCCTGGTGGTGCAGCGCGGCGGCCAGGCGCTGACGCTGAAGGTGCAGGTGGGCGACCGAAACCGCGACGCCCGGCAGCGCTGAGGGCCGCTACAGCAGGCGCGGCAGCCGCTCCAGGATCAGCACGGCGAAGAAACCCAGTGCCGCGATCACCGTCCACTTGACGATGACGATGCCGCGCTGCCTCCACGCGGCCTTGCCGGTGCCGATGTAGACCGCGAAGCACAGCAGCCCGCTGACCAGCAGCAGGCCGAAGACCAGGCGAAAGATCATCATGGCGGCGCTCTCCTCACCAGGCCGGCGCCAGCTCGGCGAAGCCGGCGGGCGCGTCGGCGTCGCGCTCGAAGCTGACGGTCTCGAAGGCGGTCTCGTCTGCGAGCAACTTGCGCAGCAGCAGGTTGTTGAGCGCATGGCCGCTCTTGTAGGCCGTGTAGCGCCCCAGCAGCGGGCGGCCGGCGATGTGCAGGTCGCCGATGGCGTCGAGCAGCTTGTGCTTCACGAACTCGTCGTCGTAACGCAAGCCCTCGCCGTTGAGCACCCGCTGCTCGTCGACGACGATGACGTTGTCCATGCTGCCGCCGCGGCCGAGGCCGCGGGCGCGCATCATCTCGACGTCCTTGGCAAAGCCGAAGGTGCGCGCGCGGGCGATGTCGCGCTTGTAGACACCGGTGGAGAAGTCGAACTCCACGCGGCGGCCGGTGGCGTCGACGGCCGGGTGGTTGAACTCGATCTCGAAGCTGAGCGCATAGCCGTGGTAGGGATCGAGTCGCGCCCACTTGAGCGTGGCGCCCTCGCCTTCGCGCACCTGCACCGGCTTGTTCACGCGGATGAAGCGCTTGGGCGCGTCCTGCATCACCACGCCGGCGCTCTGCAGCACGTAGACGAAGGCCGCCGAACTGCCGTCGAGGATGGGCACCTCCTCGGCGGAGATGTCGACATACAGGTTGTCGATGCCGAGGCCCGCCAAGGCGCTCATCAGGTGCTCGATGGTCTGCACCTTGGGCAAACTCGGGTCGCCGCCCGGGCTGATGGTGCTGGCCATGCGCGTGTCGCTCACGGCGAACGCGTTCACCGGGATCGGTGTGCGCGGCTCGAGGTCGGTGCGCGTGAACACGACGCCGGTGTCGGGCGGCGCCGGTCGCAGCACGAGTTCGGTCTTCAGGCCGCTGTGCACCCCCACACCAACGGCGCGGGTCTCCGTTTTCAGGGTGCGCTGGCGGATCATGCAGCGGATTGTCCCGGAAGTCGTGTGGGCGCATCGTCGCGACGTTCGATGGCCGCAACAGCCGCGCCGACGTCGCTCTCGTCCTTGAGCGCCACGCCGGTGGCGCCGAGCCGGCGAGCCGCGCCCAGCAGCCAGGCCAGTCGCGCCGCGGCCTGGGCTGGGCTCTGGCCCTCGGGGCGGATGTTGCTGACGCAGTTGCGCTCGGCGTCGCGGCGGCCCCGGCGTGGCGCCCAGGTGAGGTAGGCGCCCAGGCTGTCGGGGCTCGACAGGCCCGGCCGCTCGCCGATCAGCACCAGCACGGCGTCGGCGCCCAGCCGTTCGCCGATCTCGTCGCCCAGCGCCACGCGCGCTTGCGTGGCCACCACCACGGCGCCCAGCGCCACACCCGCGGCATCACCCACGGCCTCCAGGTGGGCACGCAGCGCCAGCACCAGCGGCAGCGCGTGGGCTTGCGTGGCGCGCGCGCTCAGCCCGTCGGCCAGCACCACGGTCAGGCCCCCGGGGCATGGCACCAGCGCCGTGGCCGAGGCATCGGCCAGGCGGCGACCCAGGTCAGGCCGGCGCAGGTAGGTGGCACGGTCGGGCGCCGCACTGGCCACCAAGGCCGGCTCGATGCCGTGGTGGTGCAGCGCGGCCACCAGCGCGGGGACGTCCAGCGGCGTGTGCACGGCGTCGCGCGCCAGGGCGTGGGCCTCGGCGAAGCGCAGCCACTCGGCCGTGGGCAGGCTGGCGCCGGTGCGGCCGAGCGCGATGCGCGCCAGGGTGTGCCGGCGCAGCGCGGTCCAGGGATCGGGCGCGATCATCGCGGGGCCTCAGCGAGGGTCGGACAGATCGGCCAGCAGCGCGTGCCGCGCGGGGGCCGGCAACAACGCGCCGTCGGCCGCACAGATGCCCACGCGCGCCAGCCAGGCGTCGAACTCCGGCGCGCGCGGCAGGCCCAGCAGCCGGCGCAGCGCGGCCGCGTCGTGGAAGCTGGTGCTCTGGTAGTTCAGCATCACGTCGTCGGCACCCGGCACGCCCATGATGAAGGTGACGCCGGCGGTAGCCAGCAGCGTCATCAGTGCGTCCATGTCGTCGCTGTCGGCGTCGGCGTGGTTGGTGTAGCAGACGTCGCAGCCGATGGGCAGGCCCAGCAGCTTGCCGGTGAAGTGGTCTTCGAGGCCGGCGCGCACGATCTGCCGGCCGTCGGCCAGGTACTCCGGCCCGATGAAGCCGACCACCGTGTTGGCCAGCAAGGGCTTGAAGTGGCGCGCCACGGCCTGGGCGCGGGCCTCGACCGTCTGCTGGTCGACGCTGTGGTGGGCGTTGGCGCTGAGCGCGCTGCCCTGGCCGGTCTCGAAGTACATCACGTGGTCGCCGAGCGTGCCGCGCCCCCTGCCGCCGTTCTGCGACAGCGCGGCATCGCGCGCCTCGGCGAGCATCGACAGCGTGATGCCGAAGCCGGCATTGGCGGCCTCGGTGCCGGCAACGCTCTGGAACACCAGGTCGACCGGGTAGCCCAGCTCGATGAGCTGCAGCGTGTTCGTCACGTGCGTGAGCACGCAACCCTGGGTGGGGATGTCGTGGCGCTGGATGAGCTCGTCGATCAGCCGCAGCAGCGCGCCGATGCCGGCGAGGTGGTCGCCGGCGGGGTTGATGCCGATGACGGCGTCGCCGCAGCCGTACATCAGGCCGTCGAGAATGCTGGCAGCCACGCCGCGCAGGTCGTCGGTGGGATGGTTGGGCTGCAGGCGCACCGCCAGCCGGCCGGGCAGGCCGAGGGTGTTGCGGAAACGCGTGACGACGCGGCACTTCTTGGCCACGAGCATCAGGTCCTGGTAGCGCATCAGCTTGGAGACCGCGGCGGCCATCTCGGGCGTCAGGCCCGGGGCCAGCGTGGCAAGCGTTGCGCTGTCGGCGGCATCGGAAAGCAGCCAGTCGCGGAAGCCGCCCACCGTGAGGTGCGACACCGGGGCGAAAGCGCCGGCGTCGTGGGTGTCGACGATGAGGCGCGTCACCTCGTCGGCCTCGTAGGGCACGACGGCCTCGGTGAGGAAGTGCGCGAGCGGCAGATCGGCCAGCGCCCAGCGCGCGGCCATGCGCTCGGCGGCGGAGCGGGCGGCGATGCCGGCGAGCTGGTCGCCGCTGCGCTCGGGCGTGGCGCGGGCGAGAAGGGTCTTCAGGTCGTTGAAGACGTAACGGGTGCCGCCGACGGTGTGGGCCCAGGACATGAGGGAATCCTAGGAGCGTGGGCGGCAGAAATCCAGCCCCGCGCCGGGGCGGCCAAAGCCACTGGCGTAGGCCCGTCGCGCAGCGCGGGCTTGACGCCCGCGCCAGCGGCGCAACACCCGCCAGCGGCTTTGGCGGCCCCGGCGCGGGGCTGGATTTCTGCCGCCCACGCTCCTAGCCCGAGGCCGGAAGGCGCTGGCGAACCTGGGCCGTCGGCACCGCCCGCCAAAGGGCTGTGCGGGCGCCAGAGCGTGTCAACATCCCCACCCGTCGCAACCCTTGAGCCCACCCGGAACAGACACCATGCCCCTGATCCAAGTCTCGATGTTTGCCGGCCGCACGGCCGAGCAGAAGCGCGCCTTTGCGCAAGCCCTCACCGACGCCGCCGTGCGCACCGTCGGCGCCACGCCGGAGTCGGTGGACATCATCTTCACCGAGGTGCAGCGCGGCGACTGGGCCACCGCCGGCCGGCTGTGGAGCGATCCCCAGCCGGCGCCGCAGCCCAAGCGCGAGAGCTGAGAGTGTGAGAGGCAATCCAATGCACCCGCGCATTGGATTGCCTCTCACACTCTGAGGACCGCCGTGCCCGCCACCGCGACCCTGCTCGTCCGCCACGCCGCGAAGCTGCTGACGATGGACACCCAGCGGCGCGAGATCGCCGATGGCGCCGTCTTCGTGCGCGGCGGTGTCATCGAGGCCGTCGGCCCCACCGAGGCCCTGCCGTCCACGGCCGACACCGTGATTGACGCGCGCGACCACGTCGTTCTGCCGGGCCTGGTGAACACCCACCACCACATGTACCAGACGCTCACGCGGGCGATGGGCCCGGTGCAGGACGCGACCCTGTTCCCCTGGCTGCAGGGCCTGTACCCGGTGTGGGCGCGCCTGACGCCCGAAATGCTGCACGTCAGCACGCAGCTCGCCGCCGCCGAGCTGCTGCTGTCGGGCTGCACCACCACGAGCGACCACCTCTACCTCTTCCCCAACGGCTGCCGGCTCGACGACACGCTCGACGCCGCCGCCGACATCGGCATCCGCTTCCACGCCGCGCGCGGCGCCATGAGCGTGGGCGCCAGCGCCGGCGGCCTGCCGCCCGACGAGGTGGTGGAGGACGAAGAAGCCATCCTCGCCGACACCGAGCGGCTTATCGCGCAACACCACGACGCGCGGCGCTACTCGATGCGCCGCATCGTCGTCGCCCCGTGCAGTCCGTTCAGCGTGAGCCCGCAGCTGATGCGCGAGGCCGCCGCACTGGCGCGCCGCCACGGCGTGCAGCTCCATACCCACCTGGCCGAGAACGACAGCGACATCGCCTACACGCGCGAGCGGTTCAACTGCACACCCGCCGAGTACGCCGACGAGCTCGGCTGGCTGGGCCCCGACGTGTGGCATGCGCACTGCGTCAAGCTCGACGAGGCCGGCATCCGCCGCTTCGCCGCCACCGGCACGGGCGTCGCCCACTGCCCCGGCTCCAACATGCGGCTGGGTTCGGGCATTGCGCCCATCCGCGCGATGCGCGACGCCGGTGTGCCCGTGGCGATTGCGGTGGACGGCTCGGCCAGCAACGACAGCGGCCACCTGCTGGCCGAACTGCGCCTGGGCCTGCTGCTGCAGCGCGCAGACCGCGGTGCCGATGCCATGAGCGCCCGCGAGATGCTCGAGATCGGCACGCTCGGCGGCGCGCGCGTGCTGGGCCGCGACGATGTGGGGGCGCTGGCAGCAGGCATGGCCTCCGACCTGATCGGTGTGCCGCTGACCGACGTCGCCCTGGCCGGCGCCGACGACGCGGTGGCCGCGCTGCTGCTGTGCCAGGTGGCGCGTGTGGGCTTCAGCGTGGTGAACGGCCGTCCCGTGGTGCGCGATGGCGCCCTCCTGACGGCGGATCTGGACGCGCTGGTGCATCGACAACGGCTCGCTGCGCGCAGGCTGACCCAGCACTGCTCAGGGTAAACACCGGGCGCGCTTGTCGACGACGAAAGGACTGCGCAGGGGCAGGCTCCTCCGAAAATCGGACCCTGTCCTGCCCGGGCGATCAATCTCGTCTTCAAGCCCGCGGGACGCCTTGTTCCGTTCTGCACGTGCCGCCGTTCTTCGGCACCCGGGCACGGCCCCGCAAGTCCATCAACAGGAGAAATCACCCATGCTCGGTCAGATGATGCAGCTGCCGCTGCTGATCTCGTCGCTCATCGTTCATGCCGAACGGCACCACGGCGACCAGCTCGTGGTGTCCCGACGCGTCGAAGGCGACATCCACCGCATCAGCTACCGCGAGCTCGGGGCGCGCGCCCGCCGGGTGGCCAACGCGCTGCAGACGCTGGGCGTGGCGCCCGGCGCGCGCGCCGCGACGCTGGCCTGGAACACGCACCGCCACATGGAGCTGTACTACGGCGTCAGCGGCAGCGGCCGTGTGCTGCACACCCTGAACCCGCGCCTGCATCCCGACCAGATCGTCTACATCGCCGACCACGCCGAAGACCAGGTGATGTTCTTCGACATGAGCTTCTGGCCGCTGATCCGGGCCGTGGCGGGCCGCACCAAGACGGTGAAGCACTGGGTGGCGATGACCGCGCGCGCGCACATGCCGCCGGCCGAGCAGGCTGCGCAGGTGCCCAATCTGCTGTGTTACGAAGAGCTGCTCGAGCAGGCCAGCGACCACTACGCCTGGCCGGTGTTCGACGAAAACACGGCCAGCAGCCTGTGCTACACCAGCGGCACCACGGGCAACCCCAAAGGCGTGCTCTACAGCCACCGGAGCACGGTCCTGCACACCATGGCCGCGGCGCTGCCCGACTGCCTGGGCTGCAGCGCTTCGGACGCCATCCTGCCCGTGGTGCCGATGTTCCATGTCAACAGCTGGGGCATCGTGTACCTGGCGCCGATGACCGGCGCCAAGCTCGTGTTGCCCGGCCCGGGCCTGGACGGCAAGAGCCTGTACGAGCTCTTCGAAAGCGAGCGCGTCACCATCAGCGCCGGGGTGCCCACCGTCTGGCAGGGCCTGCTGGCGCACGTCGAAGCAAACAGCCTGCGCTTCAGCACCATGCGCAAGAGCGCCATCGGCGGCTCGGCCTGCCCGCCTTCGATGATCCGCAAGTTCCGTGACGCCTACGGGGTGCAGGTGATCCACGCCTGGGGCATGACCGAGATGAGTCCGATCGGCACCGCCGCCGCGTTCAAGGCAGCTCATCACGCGCTCGACGACGAGGGCCAGCTCGCCGTGCGGAGCACACAGGGCCGAGCCCTCTACGGAGTGGACATGAAGATCACCAGCGAGGACGGCACCGAGCTGCCCTGGGACGGCCAGGCCTCGGGCGATCTCCTCGTGCGCGGGCCCTGGATCATCGACACCTACTTCATGGGCGAAGGCGGCAACCCACTGGTGCGGGACGCCGACGGCAACGGCTGGTTCCCCACCGGCGACGTCGCCAAGATCACGCCCGAGGGCTACATGGTCATCACCGACCGCAGCAAGGACGTCATCAAGAGCGGGGGCGAGTGGATCGGCTCGATCGACCTCGAGAACATCGCCATGGCGCACCCGGCGGTGGCGATGGCGGCCTGCATCGCCGCCTACCACCCGAAGTGGGACGAGCGGCCGCTTCTGGTGGTGGTCAGGAAGCCCGGCATGACGGTCACGCGTGAGGAGCTGCTCGCGTTCTACGAGGGCAAGATCGCGAAATGGTGGACACCCGACGATGTGGTGTTCACCGACGCGATTCCGCTGGGCGGCACCGGAAAGATGCAGAAGAACAAGCTGCGCGAGCAGTTCAAGACGCACCAGCTGCCCACCGTGTGAAGCCCACGTTGGCGCTGCGCCTGGGCGGCTTCGCTCCGTGCTTGGCCGCCCTCGCCGGCCCTGCCGTGGCACAGGACGAGGTGCCCTTCATCACCACGCCCGACGCGGTGACGCTGGCGATGCTGGAGCTGGCCGGCGTGGGCCCGACCGACCACCTGGTGGACCTGGGCTCGGGCGATGGCCGCATCGTCATCACCGCCGCGCGGCGCTTCGGCGCGCGCGGCCTGGGCGTGGAGATCGTGCCCGAGCTCGTCGCGAGGAGCCGCGCCGCGGCCCAGGCCGCCGGCGTGGCCGCGCGCACCGAGTTCCGCGAGCAGGATCTTTTTGCGCTCGATCTCACGCCCTACAGCGTGATCACGATGTACCTGCTGCCGCAGGTGAACCTGCAGCTGCGCGAGCGGCTGCTCGCCTCGAGGCCGGGCACCCGCATCGTCAGCCACGATTGGGATCTGGGCGACTGGCAGCCCGACCGCAGCGTGGTCATCGACGCGCCGGACAAGCCCATCGGCCGCGACAAGAAGAGCAGCGTGCACCTTTGGGTGGTGCCGGCTCCGTTGGCGGGCTGGTGGTGCGGGCCCGAGGCGGGCGTGTTCGTGCGACAGCACTACCAGCGGGTCTCGGTGACGATGTTCCGGCGCGGCCAGCCCGCGCCGGTATGGGTGTTCGACGGACGCGCCACCGCCGAGGGCCTTCACGACGGGACCACGGCGGCGACGGCAGGCATCGTGGGCAGCCTCGCCGCCGACACCCTTCGGCTTGGCCGCGTGTCCGGCGTCGCTGCGATCGGGTTCCAGGGCGTGACGCTGCGGCGGTCGAACGTGAACTGCTTTTGAGCGCACCCAGAGGCCGGACTCGCAGCGCCTGCGCTTCAGCGCCGCGACGCCATCCAGATGCTCGGCAGGATCGTCGCCGCGCCCACCACGTGGTACCAGCCGGGCACCTCACCCAGGAGCAGCCAGGCCAGCGCCGCGCCGTAAACCGGCGCCAGGTAGAGCATCATGGCCGTGCGCGAGGCGCCCAGCTCGCGCTGCAGCAGCGAGTGCGCACCGTAACTCAGCACACCCGGCAGCAGTGCCGCCACAGCCACCAGGCCCGTTGCGGCCCAGCTCCAGGGCGGCGTGGGCACGAGCAGCGCCTCGAGCACGGCGCCCGGCAGCAGCACCACCAGGCCACCAAAGATGATGGTCACCAGCCGCACCAGCGGCGGCAGCGCCGAGGGCCAACGCTTGAGCAGCACCGAGTAGGCCGTCCAGGCCACGGCGCAGGCGGTGATCCACAGGTCGCCGGCCACGAACTCCACGGCCAGCAGCCGGGCCGGGTCGCCTTTGGTGATGATGAACAGCAGCCCCGCCAGAGCCAGCGCCATGCCCAGCCACTGCCAGCGGCTGATGGCCTCGCGCAGCGCCCAGGCCGAGGCGGCCGCGATGGTCATCGGGGTCACGGCGTAGATCAGCGCGATGTTGGCGCTGCTGGTGCTGCGCCCGGCCTGGTAGACCCAGGCGCCGCAGATGTACATGCCGAGCAGGCCCAGCACCAGCAGGTGCGCCCACTCGCGGCGCAGCGCCGCGCGGTGCTCGCGCAGGGGCTTCCAGACGAAGACCAGCAGCAGCAGTCCCGCCACCAGCCAGCGCCCGGCCGCCAGCGCATGCGGCGCGATCACGCCGTCGGCGGCACGCGCGATGACGTAGTTGCTGCTCCAAAGCAGCGGCACCACCCACAGAAGCAGCTGCGCCCAGCCGCGGGCGTCCACGCGCGCGGCAAAGCTCATCGGCGGCGCTTCACGCGGGCGGGGCAGGCGCCACCAGCTTCGGCTCCGTCGCCATGGGCTCGCCCAGCCGCAGGGCCCCGCCCGGCGTCCAGGCCGGGTTCCAGGCCAGCGGGCCGGGCGGCATCAGCATCACCACCGTGCTGCCGAGCAGGAAGCGGCCCATCTCGTCGCCTTGGGCGAGCTCGATGCGCTGGTCGGCATAACGCCAGTCCCGCACGCTGTCGGGTCGGGGAGGGTTGACGATGCCATGCCAGGTGGTGGCCATGCTGCCAACCACCGTGGCACCCACCAGCACCAGCACCCACAGGCGCTGGCCCGGCGGCGCGACCGGGTCGTCAAAAACGCACACCACGCGCTCGTTGCGCGCAAAGAGGCCCGACACGCCTCGGGCGGTGGCCGGGTTCACGGAGTACAGCGCGCCAGGCACGTGCAGCATGCGCAGCAGCCGGCCGGCGCGTGGCATGTGGATGCGGTGGTAGTCGCGCGGGCTCAGGTAGAGGGTGGCGAAGTGGCCCCCCTGGAAGTGGCGCGCCAGTTGCGCATCACCGCCGAGCAGCGCGGCTGTGGTGTAGGTGTGGCCCTTGGCCTGGAAGAGGCGGTCGCCGTCGATGGCGCCGAACTGGCTGATGGCGCCGTCCACCGGGCAGATCCACTCGGCATGGGCCAACGGCCGCGCGCCAGGCTTGAGCGGCCGGGTGAAGAACTCGTTGAAGCTGGCGTAGGCGGCCGGGTCGGGGTCGGCAGCCTCGGCCATGTTCACGCCATAACGGCCGATGAACCAGCGGATGGCCCCGGTGGTGAGCGCGCCGCCACGCGCGCCAGCCGCCAGGCCGGCGAGCCGGGTGATCGCGTGCTTGGGCAGCAGGTGCTGCAGCGTGACGAAAGTGCCGTCGTTCACACCTTCTCACTTCAACGGCGCGCCACCACCGGCATCGAAAGCCCCAGCGGCACCAAGCGCACGGACGGCCCCGGCGCCGACCTCGGCGCCGAAACGCTTGGCCAGCCGCTCGGCCACGTTGTCGCGCGGCGTGTAGTCGATGATGTCCTCGGCCTTGATGACTTCGCGGGCCACGTGGTCCAGGCTGCCCAACGCGTCGGCAAGGCCGATCCTCACGGCCTCCTCGCCGTTCCACACGAGCCCCGAGAAGATGTCGTCGCCACCCTGGAGACGTTCGCCGCGGCCCTGCCTCACAACCTTGATGAACTGCTGGTGGATCTGCGTGAGCATGGCCTGCGCCAGCTCACGCTGCTTCGGGTTGAACGGCGAGAACGGGTCGAGCATGCCCTTGTTGCTGCCGGCGGTGATCAGCCGGCGCTCGACACCGAGCTTGTCCATCAGCCCGGTGAAGCCGAAGCCGTCCATCAGCACGCCGATGCTGCCCACGAGGCTGGCCTTGTCGACGTAGATCTGGTCGGCCGCGACGGCGATGTAGTAGGCCCCGGAGGCGCCCATCTCTTCGACCACCGCGTAAACCTTCTTCTTGTGCAGCGCCTTCAGCCGCAGGATCTCGTCGTGCACGATGCCGGCCTGCACCGGACTGCCGCCAGGCGAATTGATGCGCAGCACCACGGCCTGCGCGCCGGTGTCAGAGAAGGCGTCGCGCAGCCCGGCGATGATGCGATCGGCACTGGCCTCGCTGCCGATGGCGATCTCGCCCCGAACCTCGACCATCGCCGTGTGCGGCGTGCTGGGCGCCGACGGCCCGGCGGACTGCCCGAACAGCAGCACCAGCGCCACCAGCACCACGAGGAGCCAGGTGAAGCGGAAGAACAGCCGCCAGCGGCGCTCCTTGTGCTGGTAGGCCAGCCACTGCGCACCCAGTCGTTCGACGGTGGCCTCCAGGCCGGACGGGCCGGGTGGCACTGCCTTGGCGGCGGTGCGCTGGTCGGCCAGCGCGGCGGCGGCGGTCACGCTCAATGGCTCGGGCGTCGGGGCGGGCGCGGCCGGCGGGGGGCTGGGATCGGGGGCGTTCATGGGGCGGGCGGTGGGACCGCGGGGGTGGCGGGCGGTGGCTCATCAACGGGCACCGGCCGGAGGTCTTTGGAAGGATACCAATACACCTGCCCGCCCTCCTCGGCCACGGGCACCGGCGTCAGCCGGCCGCGGCCGCAAGGGCCGCCCACGCACTGGCCGTGTGCCGGGTCGTAGGCGGCGCCGTGGATCGAGCAAATGATGGTGCGGCGCTCGCTGTCGAGGAACTCGCCGGGCATCCAGTCCATCTCCACCGGCACATGCAGGCAGCGGTTGAGGTAGGCCCGTGCTTGGCCATCGATGCGCAGCACGAACGCACGCTGCGGCCGGCCGTGCTCGAGCACGGCCCAGCCGAACGCGCGGCCACGCTCTGCCAGTTCGGCCGACGCGCACAGCGGCAGGCGCGCCAGCTCGGGGGCGATGCCGGCGCTCACGCGTGGTCGATCAGCCAGCGGTGCAGCTCGCCAGTGCTGTGCACCACCGCCAACGGGCCGAAAGCGTCGAAGGCCTCGGGCTCGTGCGCGCCAAAGCTCACGCCGACGCTGGCCGTGCCGGCATTGCGCGCCAGCAGCAGATCGTGCGTGGTATCGCCGATCATCAACGTGCGCTCAGGTGCCACGCCCAGTTCGGCCATCAGCTCCCGCAGCATCAGCGGGTGCGGCTTGCCGGCCGTCTCGTCGGCCGTGCGCGTGGCGTCGAACACGCCGTGCAGCTCGGCCTGTGCCAGCGCGTCGTCGAGCCCGCGGCGGTTCTTGCCGGTGGCCACGGCCAATAGGTGATGGCGCACCTTCAGGGCCTGAAGCATGGCCAGTGTGCCGGGGAACAGAACCAGATCGTCCTTGTGCGCCCAATAGTGCTCGCGATAGCGCAGACCCAGCTCGGGGTAGCGCTCGGCAGGCAGTCCCGGCGCGGCGTGGCGCAGCGCATCCTGCAGGCCCAGGCCGATGACGTAGGAGGCATCCGCATCGCTGGGCACCGCAAGGTCGAGGTCGCGGCAGGCATCCTGGATGCAGCGCACGATCAGTGCCGTGCTGTCGAACAGCGTGCCGTCCCAGTCGAAGGCGATGAGGTCGAAGCGGCGTTGCGGCATGGCAGAAGTTCAGTCGCGGGCCGGAAGTGTGTCGCAGAGCGCTTGGCAGGGTGCGGGCAGGGGCGACTCCAGCGCCACGCGCGCGCCGCCGGCCGGGTGATCGAAGGCCAGCGCGCAGGCGTGCAGGAACATGCGGTCGAAGCCGGTCTCCCGCGCGAAGCCCTTGTTGCGCGCGAAGTCGCCGTACTTCGGGTCGCCCACGATGGGGTGGCCCTGGCTGGCCAGGTGCACGCGGATCTGGTGCGTGCGGCCGGTCTTCAGCGTCACGTCCAGCAGCGTCGCGCCCGCATAGACGCCTGCCACGCGCACCAGGGTGATGGACCGCTGCGCGCCCTCGGCGTCGGCCGCCACGGTCCGCACGTGGCGCTCGCCCGCGGCGTCAAGGCCCTTGAGCAGCGCCTGGTCGATGACCTTCAGCCTCGCCGGCCAGGCACCGAAGACCAGTGCCGTGTAGACCTTGGCCGTCTCGCGGGCACGGAACTGGTCCTGCAGGGCGTTGAGTGCACTGCGCTTCTTGGCCAGCAGCAGGATGCCGGAAGTCTCCTTGTCGAGCCTGTGCACAAGCTCGAGAAAGCCGCCCGACGGCCGCGCCCGGCGCAGTTGCTCGATGACGCCGAAACTCACGCCGCTGCCACCGTGCACGGCCACGCCAGCGGGCTTGTCGATGGCCAGGAGCTGCTCATCTTCAAGCAGCACCGGAAACTCGCGCGGCGGCGCCGTCGCCGCCAGCGGCTCGCCGCCTGACCCGCCGCGGCCCGCCGGCAGGCGCAGCGGCGGCACACGCACCACATCGCCCTCGGCGACGCGGCTGTCCGCGCTGGCACGGCCCTTGTTCAGGCGCACCTCGCCGCTGCGGATGATGCGGTAGACGTGCGTCTTGGGCACGCCCTTGAGCAGCCGCAGCAGCACGTTGTCGAGCCGCTGGCCGGCGCTTTCGGCGTCCACGGTCAGCCACTGGACGGCGCTGGGGGCTGGGCTCGAGGGTGCTGCCGTGGATTTGGCGCGTATACTGCGCAGGGTCACATTCAGGCCGTAAGTGCTTGATTTTTCGGAAGTCTACGCGGGCACCGCGGTTGAACGTGACAGGGCAGCGAGGCATCGGATCCGTCCGACGCCCGCGGCCAAGAGCGGATGCAACGCCCTCCCGGCGGCCGAGGCCGTGTCCCCACGTGACACGGCGCGACGGCCGGGGTGGTGGCAGAGCGTCGTGAGAGAACCTACCGCCTCGTTACTGGAACGGGGCCCCGAACAGATTGAAGGGCGCCAGACGCGCCAGTGCCCGCGCCCACTCGCGGGCTGGATGTCTGGAACCCGCGCTGACGGCAGCCCATCGGTCGCCCGTGAACCCCCACCTCCCACCCACCCTTCGCCCCACGTGGCCCCTGCCCGGCACCGCCGCCGCAGGCGCGGCCGGGGCGAGCGCACAGCCGCGTGATCCGCGGCCGCGGCCCGGTGGCGTGCGGGGCGGGCCACGCGCACCGCGGCGGCCGGCGGCGCACGCGCCAACGCTGCGCGCCTGAACCGCCGCTTCCACCGCGAAGCGGCGCAACACGCGCAGTCCAGGGCAATTCGGGCCGGCTTCGGCCGTTGCACCAAGGTTCTGTCGCGTTCGACTCGTGCATCGGGAATGAATCCCGCGCCGTCGCCCTGCAGGCTTGCAGGGACACAGCGCGGCACCGGAGTGCACATGAAGAGAATGCTCATCAACGCCACGCAGCCCGAAGAGCGGCGCCTGGCGATCGTCGACGGCCAGAAGCTGCTTGACTTCGAGACCGAGATCGAGGGCCGCGAGCAGCGCAAGGGCAACATCTACAAGGCGGTCATCACCCGCGTGGAGCCCAGCCTGGAGGCTTGCTTCGTCGATTACGGCGAAGACCGCCACGGCTTCCTGCCCTTCAAGGAAATCAGCAAGAACTACTTCCGCGAGGGCGTCAGTGCACGAGACGCCACCATCAAGGAGGCCGTCAAGGAAGGCGATTGCCTGCTCGTGCAGGTCGAGAAGGAAGAGCGTGGCAACAAAGGCGCGGCGCTGACCACCTTCGTCAGCCTGGCCGGCCGCTATCTGGTGCTGATGCCCAACAACCCGCGCGGCGGCGGCGTCAGCCGGCGCATCGAGGGCGAGCAGCGCGAGGAGCTCAAGGAAGCGCTGGACCAGCTCGAGTACCCCAAGGGCATGAGCTTGATCGCCCGCACCGCCGGCATCGGCCGCACCGCGGCGGAGCTGCAGTGGGACCTGAACTACATGCTCAAGCTCTGGGACGCCATCGACGGCGCCGCCAAGGCCCTCAGCAAACCCGAGCTGATCTACCAGGAGAGCACGCTCGTCATCCGCGCGATCCGCGACTACTTCTCGGCCGACATCGGCGAGATCCTGATCGACACCGACGACATCTATGAACAGGCGCGCCAGTTCATGGAGCACGTGATGCCCGAGTCGGCGCACCGCGTGAAGCGCTACCGTGACGACGCGCCCCTCTTCAGCCGCTTCCAGATCGAGCACCAGATCGAGACGGCCTTCAGCCGCACGGTCAACCTGCCCTCGGGCGGCGCCATCGTCATCGACCACACCGAGGCCCTGGTGGCCGTGGACGTGAACTCCGCGCGCGCCACGCGCGGCGGCGACATCGAGGAGACGGCCACCCGCACCAACCTCGAGGCCGCCGACGAGATCGCCCGGCAGTGCCGGCTGCGCGACCTCGGCGGCCTGATCGTCGTCGACTTCATCGACATGGAGGAGAGCAAGAACCGCCGCGAGGTCGAGCAGCGCCTGCGCGACGCGCTGCGCTACGACCGCGCCCGCGTGCAGTTCAGCTCCATCAGCAAGTTCGGGCTGCTTGAGCTGAGCCGCCAGCGCCTGCGCCCGGCGCTCAGCGAGGGCAACCACATCACCTGCCCACGCTGCAACGGCACCGGCCACATCCGCGACACCGAGAGCAGCGCGCTGCAGATCCTGCGCATGGTGCAGGAAGAGGCCATGAAGGAGAACACCGCCGCCGTGCACGTGCAGGTGCCGGTGGAGGTGACGAGCTTCCTGCTGAATGAGAAGCGCAGCGAGATCACCAAGATCGAGCTCAAGCAACGCCTGACCGTGCTGCTGGTGCCCAACAAGCACCTGGAGACGCCGAACTACAAGCTCGAGCGCCTGCGCCATGACGACCCGCGTCTGGAGAGCCTGCAGGCCAGCTACACCATGATCGAAGAGCCGGACGAGGAAGTGGGCATCACGCGCCGCGACCGCACCGGCCGCGCCAAGCAAGAGCCGGTGATCAAGGGCGTGCTGCCCGACCAGCCGGCCCCGCCGCCACCCCCACCGCCAGCGCCGGTGGCCGTGGCACCCATGCCCCTTCCCGAGCCGGCCGTGCCGGTGCCGCCGCCGGTGGTGCCGGCGGCCGGCAGCGGCTTCTTTGGCTGGGTGAAGAAGATCTTGGGCGGTGCACCGGCGCAGGCGTCGGCAGCGGTCGTGGCGGCGCCGGCGGCTGCGCCCGTGGCCGCATCTGCGGCCGAGGCCAAGCCCGCCGGCGAGCGCCGCGATGGCCGTCGTGGTGAGCGCGGCGAACGCGGCGGTCGCGGTGGCCGTGGTGGTCAGAAGGACGGTGGCCGCGAGGGAGGCCGCGATGGGCCACAGGCCCGTGGCGAGCCGCGTCAGGAGCGCGGTGGCGAACGCGGCGAACGCGGCACCGAGGGCACCGATCGTGGCAGCGAGCGCAACGGCGACCGCCGCGGCCCGCGCCCCGAGCGGGCACCGCGGCCCGAGGAGGTGTCGGCCAAGGGCAGCGGGCAGCCCGTCGTCGAAACGACCTCCGCGTCCTTTCCGCCTGGCAGCGAGGGCACAGAAGCCGGTGCTGACGGCGACACACGCGAAGGTGGTCGCCGCCGTCGCCGACGCGGTGGCCGCGACCGTGGTGAAGGCCGCCCGGCAGACGAGGCCCCGCAGGGCCCGCTGACCGAAGGCACCGAGGCCGCCCAGGCCGCGCCTGCCGCTGAATCGGCCTCCGAGGCTGGCGCACGCGCCGACGCACCGGATGGCGATCGCCCCGAGGGCGAGCATGCCGACGGCGAGCGGGGCCGTCGTCGCCGGGGCGGCCGCGGTCGCAACCGCGATCGCGAGGCCACCGAGGCTGGCGAGCTGCCACCCGCCGTGGGGGCCGAAGCCGCCGAACCCTTGACGGCTGCGCGCGGCGACGACGTCGCGGCCGCAGTCCCCGAGCGCGCACGTCCCGCACCGGCCTCGCTGCCCGTGTTGGCGCCGGGCGAGCCGGCGGCGGCCCCGCCCGCCCTGCCGCGCAAGGCCGAGCCCATCCGCATCGAGCCCTTCCAGCTGCCCACCGAAGCGCTGGCCTCGCTGGCTGCGTCGGCAGGCCTGGATTGGGTGCAGTCCGACGCCGGAAAGATCGCCGCCGTGCAGGCCGCGATGGCCGCCGAGCCCAAGCCCGTGCACGTGCCGCGCGAACCCAGGCGCCACGTGCTGGTGGTCGACGGCCCTCTGGTGCTGGTGGAGACGCGCAAGGACCTCAGTCAGCTCAAGCTGCCCTTCGACCAGGCCATGGGCTGAGCGTGGACGTGAGGGTCCGGAAGGACCCGAACGCCTCGCGAAGGACTGCCGGCGATTTCACGCCGGCAGGCTGAGCGTGGACGTGAGGGTCCGGAAGGACCCGAACGCCTCGCGAAGGACTGCCGGCGATTTCACGCCGGCAGGCTGAGCGTGGACGTGAGGGTCCGGGAAGACCCTCGCGCCCCCCACCAGCGCCGCCAGCGGCACCCACAACAGTTCGGAATCGCCGTCGTCAGGCATCGCGGGCCGCTCCTCAGCGGGGGCTTGGCCCCGTTCGGTTTCAGACCCGCTCGCTCACCCAAGCCGCCACCGAGGCCAGCGCCGCCGGCAAGGCCGCGGCATCGGTGCCGCCGGCCATGGCCAGATCGGGCTTGCCGCCGCCCTTGCCGCCCACCTGTTGAGCGACAAAACTCACCAGTTCGCCGGCCTTGAGCTTGCCCACCTGATCGGCCGTCACGCCAGCGGCCAGCTGCACCTTGCCGCCATCGACCGCAGCCAGCACGATGGCGGCACTCTTGAGCTTGTCCTTCAGCTTGTCCATGGTCTCGCGCAGCGCCTTGGCGTCGGCACCCTGCAGCGTGACGGCGAGCACCTTGATGCCCTTGATGTCGACGGCCTGGCCCAACAGCGAGTCGCCTTGCGAGGCCGCGAGCTTGCTCTTCAGGGCCTCGAGTTCCTTCTCGAGCGCACGCACCTGCTCGAGCACGGCGCCGACGCGGCCCGGCACCTCGGCCGGCGCGGCCTTCATCAGAACGGCCACGCGCGACAGGCACTTCTCGGTCTCGCCGATGTGGGCCAGCGCGTTGTCGCCGGTCACGGCCTCGACGCGGCGCACACCCGCAGCCACCCCGCTTTCGGCCACCACCTTGAACAGGCCGATGTCGCCGGTGCGGCCCACGTGCGTGCCGCCGCAGAGCTCCCGGCTCGAGCCGATGTCGAGCACGCGCACGGTCTCGCCGTACTTCTCGCCGAACAGCATCATCGCGCCGGTCTTCTGCGCCTCCTCCAACGGCAGCACGCGGGCCTGCGTGGCGGAATTGGCCAGGATCTCGGCGTTGACCATCTGCTCGATGGTGGCGATCTGCTCGTCCGACACCGGCCCGTTGTGGCTGAAGTCGAAGCGCGTGCGCTCGGCGTTCACGAGCGAGCCCTTCTGTTGCACATGCGCGCCCAGCACCTCGCGCAGCGCCTTGTGCATGAGGTGCGTGACGCTGTGGTTGCGCATGGTGCGCGCGCGCTGCGTGCCGTCCACGCGCGCCGTGAAGACGTCGCCCACGCTCACGGAGCCCTCGACCACACGGCCCTGGTGGCCGTGCACCGCGGCCTGCACCTTGACCGTGTCTTCGACGACCACGCGCGTGGTGGCGTTGCGCAGCTCGCCGGTGTCGCCGACCTGGCCGCCGCTCTCGGCGTAGAAGGGCGTGTGGTCGAGCACGATCACGGCGTCGTCGCCGGCCCGGGCGCTGGCCACGGGCGAGCCGTCCACGTACACCGCCACGACCTTGCTCGTCTCGCACACCAGGTGTTCATGCCCGTGGAACTGGGTGTCGCTGCCGCTGTAGGCCAGGCCTGCGGAGACCTTGAACTTGGCCGCGGCGCGCGCCTGCTCCTTCTGGCGCGCCATCGCGGCCTGGAAGCCGGCTTCGTCGACGCTCACGCCGCGCTCGCGGCAGACGTCGGCCGTCAGGTCGAGCGGGAAGCCGTAGGTGTCGTGCAGCTTGAAGGCCACGTCGCCCGGCACGCCCTGCCCGGCGGCCAGCGTGGCCTCGAGCATCTCCATGCCGTTGGAGATGGTCTGGAAGAAGCGCTCCTCCTCCACCTTCAGCACCTCGGTGGCGCGGGCCTGTTCGCGCTTGAGCTCGGGGTAGGCGTCGCCCATCTCGGCGGCGAGTGCCGCCACCAGCGTGTGGAAGAAGGGCTTGCGTGCGCCGAGCTTGTAGCCGTGGCGGATGGCGCGCCGGGCGATGCGGCGCAGCACGTAGCCGCGACCCTCGTTGCCCGGGATCACGCCGTCGACCACCGTGAAGGTGGTGGCGCGGATGTGGTCGGCGATGACCTTCAGGCTCGGGCTGCCGCCATCCACGTTCGCGCCACCGGCGGCTTCGACCGCGGCCTTGGCCGCCGCCAGCAGCGCCACAAACGTGTCGATCTCGTAGTTGCTGTGCACGTGCTGCAGCACCGCCGCCAGCCGCTCCAGGCCCATGCCGGTATCGACGCTGGGCTTGGGCAGTTTGTGCATCACACCGTCTTCGGTGCGGTTGAACTGCATGAAGACGTTGTTCCAGATCTCGATGTAGCGGTCGCCGTCCTGCTCCGCACTGCCGGGCGGGCCGCCCGCCACCTCGGGCCCGTGGTCGAAGAAAATCTCCGAGCAGGGTCCGCAAGGACCCGTGTCGCCCATCATCCAGAAGTTGTCGCTCATGTAGCGACCGCCCTTGTTGTCGCCGATGCGCACGATGCGCTCGGCGGGCAGGCCGATGTCCTTGAGCCAGATGTCGTAGGCCTCCTCGTCCTCGGCGTACACCGTGGCCCAGAGCCGTGAAGCCGGCAGCTTGAAGTGCACGGTGAGCAGCTCCCAGGCGTAGCGGATGGCGTCACGCTTGAAGTAGTCGCCAAAGCTGAAGTTGCCCAGCATCTCGAAGAAGGTGTGGTGGCGCGCCGTGTAGCCCACGTTGTCGAGGTCGTTGTGCTTGCCGCCGGCGCGGATGCACTTCTGCGCCGTGGCCGCGCGGCTGTAGGGGCGCTTGTCGAAGCCCAGGAACACGTCCTTGAACTGGTTCATGCCCGCGTTGGTGAACAGCAGCGTCGGGTCGTCGCCCGGGATCACGGGGCTGGAGGCCACGAGCTGGTGGCCCTTGCTCTCGAAGAAGCTCAGGAAGGTGGCGCGGATCTGGTTGGCTTTCATCGTTCTCTTTCGGGTCGGGCGTGTTCAGCTGTAGGTTGGGATGCCGATGCGGGCAGCGGCGGCGGCCAGTGCGCGGTCGCGCGTGGCCAGCGCGGCGGAGAACTGCAGCGCCATCGTGATGTAGGTGGTGTCGTAGGGCGTGAGCTCGTGCTCCTGCGCAGCGTCGACGTGGCGTTGCGGCAGGGCGTGCGGCGGCCCCATCACCTCCACGCGCAGGCTGGCGATGCGCTTGAACAGGGCCTCGGAGTCGTCGGGCGTGAGGCGGCCGCGGCGCAGGTTCATGCGCATCGCGCTGGCGATCTCCAACGGCCAGATGAAGGGCGCCGTCAGCTCGTCGGCCAGCACCGTGGCCATGCTGGGCGGCTGCACCTCGTCGGGCATCACCAGGGCCATCGCGTAGGACGAATCCAGGACGATCAACGCCGGCCCTCGCGCACCCACTCGAGGATCTCCTCGGTGGTGATGGGACCGCCGCGCTGCTCCATCCGGCGGCCGATCTCCTGCATGCCCTTCACGGCCTCGAGCCGCTGGCGCACGAGTTCGGGCGTCACCTTCGGCACGCCGAAGGGCACGATCCGCGCCACCGGCTTGTTGTGGCGCGTGATGATGGTCTCCTCGCCGCGCTCGGCGCGGGCGATGAGTTCCGACAGATGCGTCTTGGCCTCGAACAGGCCCACGGTCTCCATGGCCGACTCCCGTTGTCCCCCGTCAGGATGCGCGGGTTGGTTGAATCAACCAGATTGTAGGCGCCGACCCCGCCGCGCGTGGCCGCTACAGTGCCGCAGAACCCCGCCTTCCCGGAGCCCTCCATGGACACCAAGACCTCCCCGCTGACCCTGCTGGCCGATCCCGGCCTGCTGCGCACCGAGGCGCTGATCGGCGGCGAATGGGTGGCGGCCAACGACACCAGCGCGCGCTTCGCCGTCACCGACCCCGCCACGGGTGAGGAGCTGGTCCAGGTGGCCAACTGCGGCCCGGTCGAGGCCGCGGCCGCCATCAGCGCCGCCGAGCGCGCCTGGCCGGCCTGGCGCGCCAAAACGGCCAAGGAACGTGCGGCCGTGCTGCAGCGCTGGTTTGCGCTGCTGATGCAGCACGCCGACGACCTGGCCCGCCTGATGACGGCCGAGCAGGGCAAACCGCTGGCCGAGGCGCGCGGCGAGGTGGCCTACGCGGCCAGCTTCGTGGAGTGGTTCGCCGAGGAAGGCAAGCGCGTCTACGGCGAGACCATCCCGGCCACCGACGCCGGCAAGCGCGTGCTGGTGCTCAAGCAGCCCATCGGCGTCTGCGCGGCCATCACGCCGTGGAACTTTCCGATCGCGATGATCACGCGCAAGGTGGCGCCGGCGCTGGCCGCGGGCTGCCCGGTGCTCATCAAGCCGGCCGAGCAGACGCCACTCACCGCGCTGGCCGCGGCCGAGCTGGCGCAGCGCGCCGGCATGCCGGCCGGCGTGCTCAACATCCTGCCGGCAGATGCCGCGCGCAGCGTGGAGATCGGCGCCGTGCTGTGCAGCAGCGACGTCGTGCGCCACCTGTCCTTCACCGGCAGCACCGAGGTCGGCCGCATCCTGATGCGCCAGAGCGCGAACACCGTGAAGAAGCTGAGCCTGGAGCTCGGCGGCAACGCGCCCTTCATCGTGTTCGACGACGCCGACCTCGACAGCGCCGTCGACGGCGCGCTGGCCAGCAAGTACCGCAACGCCGGGCAGACCTGCGTCTGCGCCAACCGCCTGGTCGTGCAGGCCGGCGTGCACGACGCCTTCGTCGAGAAGCTCGCTGCCCGCGTGGCCGCCCTGAAGGTGGGCAACGGCTTTGAGCCCGGGGTGGCCATCGGCCCGCTGATCGACGACGCCGCGATGGCCAAGGTGCTGGAGCACGTGGCCGACGCGCTGGCACAGGGCGCCCGCGTGGTCACCGGGGGCGCGGCCCAGTCCGGCCGCTTCTTCACGCCCACCGTGCTGGCCGGCGTGACGCCCGGCATGCGTTGCGCCAAGGAAGAGACCTTCGGCCCGGTGGCACCGGTTTTCCGCTTCGAGACCGAGGCCGAGGCCATCGCACTGGCCAACGCCACCGAGTTCGGGCTGGCCAGCTACTTCTACAGCCGCGACATCGGCCGCATCTTCCGCGTCGCCGAGGCGCTGGAGTCGGGCATGGTGGGCATCAACACCGGCATCATCAGCGCCGCCGAGGTGCCCTTCGGCGGCGTCAAGCAGAGCGGCCTGGGCCGCGAGGGCGCGCGCCAGGGGCTCGAGGAGTACCTCGAGCTCAAGTACCTCTGCCTGGGGGATATCCGTTGAGCCCCCAAGCTCGCTCGCGCTCGCTACCCCCCGATGGGGCCGCCCGCGCGTGGCCCGGCAAAGCCGGTTCCTCCGCGGCGTGATTGGCCGGGTTCATCACCCGCTGGTGCGCGTGCCCTCGCTGAGCGTGTGCACGTGGCCGGCGTCGTCGTCGGCCGAGCGCAGCGCGTGGATGGCCGACTGCGCGCCCTGCATCAGCAGGCCCAGGTCGGTGCCCACCGCCATGAAGTCGTAGCCCATGGCTCTGTAGCGCGTGGCCGCCTCGGCCGACGAGCCCAAGGTGCCGATCGGCATGCCCAGCGCCTTGGCGCGGCGGGCGGCGTCCGTCATCAGGGCCATCACCGAGGGGTGGGTGAAGTGGCCGACGTGGCCCATCGACGCCGACAGGTCGGCTGGCCCCACGAACAGCGCGTCGACGCCGGGCACCGCCGCGATGGCCTCGAGCTGCGCCAGCGCAGCGGGCGTTTCGAGCTGCACGATCACCGCGATGCCCTTGTTGGCCTGGCGCAGGTAGTCGGGCATGGTGCCAAAGCGCGAGGCCCGCGTCGCGCCGGCCATGCCGCGCACGCCCTCGGGCGGGTAGCGCGTGGCGGCCACCGCCCGCACGGCCTCGCTGGCGTCCTGCACGAAGGGGAAGAGCACCGTCTGCGCGCCGGCATCGAGCACGCGCTTGACAATGACGGCATCGTTCCAGGGCACGCGCACCACGGGCACCATCTTCGTGTTGCCCACGGCCTGCAGCAGGTGCACGACCTCCATCAGGTCGGCCGGGGCGTGCTCCATGTCGACCACGCCCCAGTCGAAGCCGGCGTGGCCCAGCGCCTCGGCCACCAGCGGGCTGGCGCTGGAGATCCAGGTGCCTGTGGGGGCGCGCGCGCCGCGGGCCTTGAGCAGGTGGCGGAACGGGTTCATCGCAAAGCCTCCGGCGGCGGACCAAGGCCTGCCATTGGGCCTGCACGCCGCGCCGTGATCAACGCGGGCTGACCCCGAGCAAGCTCGACAGGCTGAGCACCACGCGCTCGCGCCGCCACATCAGCGCCAGCGCAACAAAGCCCAGCACGAAGATCAGCGCGCCCCACCACTCGGTGACGTTCTCGACGCGGCCCTTCAGCGGCTCGCCGAAGGCCGCAGCCACGATGGCGTTGCCCAGGCCCAGCAGCACCAGCGTGGTGGCCAGGGTCACCATCGCGCACTCCAGCGCCCGCGGCATGCGCAGGCGGCCCGCTCGCACCAGCGCCTGCACGGCATTGCCGGTGAGCAGCAGGTTCAGACAGGTGAAGCCGAAGTAGGCCACGGTGCCGTACTGGCGCAGCCAGCGGTACATGGGGCCCTCGGTGCCGAGGAAGCTGCCGTACACCACCAGCGCGATGCCGGCCACCACGCCCAGCGGCGCGATCCAGGCCACCCCACGCCCGACGGCGCCGCACTGCAGCAGCCAGCGGGCCGTCAGCAGCCACACCACGGCCTGCAGGGTGGCCGCCGGCAACATCAAGGCACGGAACAGGTGGTTCGGCAGGTCGTGGCGGGCGGCCCGGCTGATCGAAGTGCAGCCATCCCAGAACGGGTTGCAGGTCGGCACCAGCCCCTGTTGCATCGACAAGGTGGTGGCCACGACGGTGGCCACCAGCGGCAGCAGGCCGGCCAGCAGCGCCAGCGGCCACAGGGGCCAGGCGGATGCCGGCGGCCCAGGCTCGGTCGAGCTCACCCTCCCCCCAGGCGCTTGACGACACCCGCGCTGAGGCCCCAGCCCTTGCGCTCCCGGACCAGCGGGCTGGCCGCCGACACGTCCACCAGCCGCGAGACGCCGGTGCCGTAGAAGAGCGCCCAGCCCTGGCCCAGTTCGGTGCGTCCTCCCAGCGACAGGGTCACGTCGCGCAGACCGCCCCCCGGCGTGTACACGGGGTACCGGGTGCGCGTGGCTTGCTCGGGGCTGATGCCATAGTAGGTCTGCTGCCAGCGGCGGCCGCCGTAACCCAGCGTCAGGCCGGCACCGGCGGTGGTGGACGGCGTCAGGCGCAGATCGCGGCCGGCGCTCCATTCACCTTGCCAGCCGCCGCCGCGGCCGAGCAGGTCACTCGTCAGCGAGACCCCGGTGCGCCAGCCGTGGTCGAAGCTGTAGCCCAGAGCCAAACGCGCGCGCAAGGTGCCGCGCACGTCGCCCAGGCCCTCGAGCTGCGCGCTGCTGTCCTCGTCGCGCCCGCTGTCCCAGCGCAGACCCAGGCTGGAACGCCAGCGCCCGCTGCGCACCAGCTCCATGCGCAGGCCGCCTTGTGCCGCGCCGCCCTCGCCACGCACCGCGAAGGCACTGCGGCTGGCCAGGCTGAAGCGGCCCCAACGCAGCGCCAGCCCCGGCTGGAGCTTGAAGCCCACCTGCGAGGAGCCGGCAAACTCCGGTCCGACGTTGCCGACCGCCCCCACGGCCACCGCCCAGCGGCGCGGCGGCTCGCCGTCGGCCGGCGCAGGCTCGGCGACAGCCTCGGTCTGGGCGACGGCGCCGCGGCAAACAAGCAGCAGCGCACCGCCGGCCAGCCAGGGCCAACCCCGGCCGTGCCCGGCATTCATGGCGGATCGTTGGCGGCCGGGCCGCCGATGCGGTGCACGCTGGCCCCGAAGCCCTCCGGGCCCACGGTGGCCACCGAAGCCGCCTGGGCCGTGGCGCGTTGAAGCAAGGTTTGCGCGTCCTTGCCGTGGTCGGGAAACACCGACAGGCCGACATGCGCCGTGACACGACAGGCCTGGCCGGCCACGCTGAGCGGCAGCGCCAGCGCCTTCAGCAGCTTGGCGGCCACGCGTTCGCCATCGTGCTTGCTCTCGAGGCGGCCGAGCAGCACGCCGAAGGCCTCGGGCGTGAGCGAGGCCACCACGTCGCTGGCGCGCAACCCGCCGCGCAGCCGCACCGCCACCTTGCGGCGCAGCACGTTGCCGGCCTCGGCGCCCAGTCGCTGCCCGGCCTGCGCAAAGCCGTCCACCCGCAGCACCAGCAGCACCATCGGCGCCGGCTCGCGCTCGCGCAGCGCCAGCAGCTGCGTCATGTGCTCGATCAACTGGGTCTGGTGCGGCAGGCCCGTGGCCAGGTCGGTGGCGTAGGCGCGCCGTGCAGCCTGTTCGACCCGCTTGCGCCACACGGCGTGGCGCAGGGCTCGGGCGAGGGCCTCGCCATCGTCGCCGGCCAGCACGGCCTCGGCACCGAGCTTCAGCAAGGCGGTCTCGTCGCCGGGCGATTCGCCATCGGCATGGACCACCAATGCGCTGTCGTGGGCCATCGTGGCCAGTGCCGGATGATCGCGCAGCGACGCCAGCGCGGCGGCGTCAGCGGCTCGCCAGAGCACGGCGTCGGGGCTGCCGCTGTGGCAGGCCGCGTCAAAAGGCTCCCATCCCTGCGCCCGCAGGGCGGCCAAGCGCTCGTTGCACCAGCTCTCGGTGCCGGCGGCGCCTCGGACCTGAACGGAAAGGCTTACACCATCGACCATCTGGCGATGATGCCGCAAGGTGAGCCCTGCGTTCGCCAAGCCCTTGCGGCCCCGACATGGGGCTGGGCAACTGCCGCCTTCAGCGTGAGGCAGGGACTGGAGCGGGTGAAGGGAATCGAACCCTCGTATGAAGCTTGGGAAGCTGCCGTTCTGCCATTGAACTACACCCGCCGCGGGCAGCGAGTTTAGCGCCGCGCCGATGCCGGCAGGCACAATCCGCGCCCCTGCCGATGCCGCCACCCTTGGACCTCGACACCGACACCCCCGCGCCCGAGGCGCGACGCCACCTGCCCATCCGCAGCTTCGTCGTGCGGGCCGGGCGCATGGGACCGGGGCAGCAGCGTGCGCTGGCCGAGCTGGGCCCACGCCTTGTGCTGCCGTACACACCCGGACAACCGCTGGACCTGGATGGCCTGTTCGGCCGCTGCGCGCCGCGGGTGCTGGAAATCGGCTTCGGCATGGGCGACGCCACCGCAGCCTACGCCGCGCAGCACCCGGGGCACGATCTGCTGGGCGTGGAAGTGCACCCGCCGGGCGTCGGCGCGCTGCTCAAGCTCGTGGGCGAGCAGCGGCTGGGCAACGTGCGCGTCGTGATGCACGACGCGGTGGAGGTGCTGCGCGAGATGATCCCGACGTCTGCGCTGGCGGCGGTGCACCTGTGGTTCCCCGACCCCTGGCACAAGAAGCGCCACCACAAGCGCCGGCTGATCCAGCCGCCTTTTGTGGCCGGTCTGGTGCCGCACCTGCAACCTGGAGGCATCCTGCACCTGGCCACCGACTGGCAGCCCTACGCCGAGCAGATGCTGCGGGTGCTGTCCGCCGAACCCGGTCTGGCCAACACCACCGACGGCTACGCCCCGCGCCCTGCCTGGCGCACCAAGAGCCGCTTCGAGGCCCGCGGCGAACGCCTCGGACATGGCGTGTGGGACCTGATCTTCCGCCGCCGTTGAGGCGGCCGGGCGCCGAGGACAGCCACGCCCGCGGTCACGCCGACCAGCTCACCAGGCCCGCATAGGCCGTGAGCAGCACGATGAGCCCGAAGCCGATGCGGTACCAGGCGAACAGCCTGAAGTCGTGGGTGCTCACGTAGCGGATCAGCCAGCGGATGCACAGCAGCGCGCTGAAGAAAGCGAACACCAGTCCCACCGTGAACATCGGCAGATCGGCCAGGCTCAGGTCGTGACGCTGCTTGTACAGCGAGTAGGCACCTGCCGCCATCAGCGTGGGGATGCCGAGAAAGAAGCTGAACTCGGTGGCGCACTTGCGGGAGAAGCCCAGCACCATGCCGCCGATGATCGTGGCCCCAGAGCGGCTGGTGCCGGGAATCAGCGCCAGGCATTGCAGGCAGCCGAGCTTGAAGGCGTCGGCCGGGCTCATGTCGTCCACAGTCTCCACGCGGGCGCGGCGCACGCCCTTGAGGTCGCGCTCGCCGAAACGGCGCCGGTGCCAGGCCTCGACCCACAGGATGATCATGCCGCCCACGATGAGCGCGATGGCCACGGGCACCGGCTTGAGCAGGTGCTCCTTGATGGCCCCGCCGAACAGGTAGCCCAGCACGGCCGCGGGCGTGAATGCGACCGCGATGTTGATCCAGAAGCGCTGCGCCTTCGGCTCTTGGCGCACGCCGCGCACAGCGGCCCCCAGGCGCTCGCGGTACTCCCAGATCAGCGCCAGCATCGCGCCGGTCTGGATGAAGATGCCGAAGACCTTGGCCTTCTCGCCGGTGAAGCCGATGAGGTCGCCGACGATGATCAGGTGACCGGTCGACGAGATCGGCAGGAACTCGGTGAGTCCCTCGACCACGCCCATGACGGCGGCCTGGAGGAGCAGGATGGGGTCCAAGAGAGGTGCGGAGTTGACAGGGGCTGCCCTCGGGGGGCGGCGGATCATAGTCAGCAAGTCCGCCGGGGCGGTCACGCTGCTCGCGCCCTGGCCGGCTCACCTTGACCCTGACCACGGCACGCCCTACCATTACTGACCAGTCAGTCAGTAAGCCATGCCAAAAGAGATCCCCCCCGAGGCCAGCGGCGCGGTGACGGCCGGGCATGCTCCCGCAGCCGACGCCGGGGTGCGCCAGCGTCGCAAGGAGACGCGCCCGCAGGAGCTGCTGGCTGCCGCGCTGACGCTGTTCGTCGAAAAGGGCTTTGCCGCCACACGCGCCGAAGAGGTGGCACGGCTGGCGGGCGTGTCCAAGGGCACGCTCTATCTTTACTACCCAAGCAAGGAAGAACTGTTCAAGGCCGTGGTGCGGCACAACCTCGCCAGCCTGATCGCTGAGGGCGAGCAACTGGCCGGCGCGTTCGAGGGCAGCAGTTCGGAACTGCTCGGGCTGCTGATCATGACCTGGTGGCAGCGCTTCGGCAGCACACCGGCTGCGGGCATCCACAAGGTGATCCTCGCCGAGGTGCGCAACTTCCCGGAGCTGGCGCAGTTCTACGCCGACGAAGTGATGGCGCCGGCCGACCGCCTGTTCGGCGGGTGCGTCGAGCGCGGCGTGGCGCGCGGCGAGTTCAGGCCCATGCCGACGCATGAGGTCTCGCTGGCCCTGATTGCGCCACTGATCTTCATGGCCGTTCATCGCCACTCCTTTGGCTGCTGCCCGGTGGACGGCACCACCGACATGGACCCGGAGCTGATGCTGAAGACCCACCTCGATCTGGTCCTGCGCGGGCTTCAGGTGCGCTCCGAGGAGGCGCCGCCACCGGCCCGCGGCAGGCCGAACAAGGCCCTCGTCAAGGCCCGCGCATAGAATTCCTGGGCCGTGTGGCAATGCACCGTGCACCGTATTCAAATGAACACCGAGCTCGCCCGCTTCAACATGATCGAGCAACAGATCAGACCCTGGGACGTGCTCGATGCGCAGGTGCTGGAGCTGCTGGCCCGCGTGAAGCGCGAAGACTTTGTGCCGGCGGAGCACAAGGCGCTGGCCTTCGTCGACACCCAGGTGCCCTTGCTGCCCGGGCAGCCGCGCGGGCCGGCGATGCTGGAGCCCAAGGTCGAGGCACGGCTGCTGCAGGCGCTGCAGGTGCAGCAGCACGAGTCGGTGCTTGAGATCGGCTGCGGCAGCGGCTTCATGGCCGCATTGCTGGCGCACCGGGCGCAGACGGTCGTGACCATGGAGTGCCGGCCCTTGCTGGCGCGGCGTGCGCGCGAGAACCTGGCGCGGGCCGGACTCGAGGCCGTGCGCGTGTTCGAGTGCCGAGCGTCCGACGGAGGGCGTGGCCTGCCGGCCGAGGCCCCGTTCGACGTCATCGTGCTGTCGGGCTCGGTGGCTGAGGTGCCGTCGGCCCTGCTGCATCAACTCAAGCCGGGTGGACGGCTCGTGGCCATCGTCGGCCAGGAGCCGGTGATGCGCGCCTGCCTGTACACGCGAACCGGCGAGGCCGCGTGGGCAAAGACGGACTTGTTCGACACCGTCGCACCGCGCCTGGAGGGCTTTTCCGAGCCCACGGGATTCCGCTTCTGACACGTCGGTCACACGCATGCGCTCGCTGAACGTCGGTCAGTTGAAGGACTTCGCCGCCATCACTCCGGGTGCGCTGTTGCTCGACGTGCGCGAGCCCTGGGAGGTGGCACTCGCCCGCGTCGAGCTGCCGGGCCTGGCACAGCGCCATCTGCCCATGCACGAAGTCCCGGCACGGCTTTCCGAGCTCGACCCGTCGCAACCCGTCGTCTGCATCTGCCACCATGGCGCCCGCAGCGCGCAGGTCGTCGCATTCCTGGAGCGCCAAGGCCACGACCACGCCTACAACCTGGCCGGCGGCATAGACGCCTGGTCTGCACTCGTCGACCCGCGCGTGCCGCGCTACTGAACGCCCCGCCCTCGGCGGCCGCCCGTCGCGCGGCCCCGATACCCCCCCAATACCCGCATCCCGGAGGAACACCGCATGCCCCGCACCCGCCCGCCCCTGCGCCCTGCCCTGGCCTCGCTCGCCCTTGCCGTGTTCGCCGCGTGGCCGGGCCTGGCCTCGGCGCAAAGCCTGGCCGCGCTGGTGGAGGCCGCGCGCGGCTACGACGCCACCTTCCGCGCCGCCCAGGCCGGCGCGCTCAGCGCCGAGTTCCGCGCCGCGCAGAGTGAGGCCCTGAGCCGCCCCTCGGCCGCGGTGTCGGCCAGCGCGGGCACGTCGGCCACTGACAACAGCCTCACCGGCGGCACGACGCAGGCCAGCTCGCTGCAGGCCTCGCTGAACGGCCGCTACCCGCTGTTCAACCGCAGCAACGACGCCACGACGGCACAGGCGCGCAAGTCGCTCGAGTTGGCCAAGGCCGACCTCGCCACCGCCGAGCAGGACCTGATCATCCGCGTCTCGCAGTCCTACTTCGACGTGCTGACGGCCGAGAATGCGCTTGGCGCGGTGCGCGCCAGCAAGGTCTTCATCACCGAGCAGCTGGCGTCGGCGCGGCGTAACTTCGAGGTCGGCACCGCCACCATCACCGATACGCGGGAGGCGCAGGCGCGCTTCGATCTCGTCGTGGCGCAGGAGATCGCCGCCGAGAACGACCTGCGCACCAAGCGCATCGCGCTCGACCAGTTGGTGGGCCGGATCGGCGTGCAGCCCAAGCCGTTGCGCGTGCCGGTGGAACTGCAGGCACCGCAGCCGGCCGACCCCGAGCAGTGGGTCAGCGCCGCAGACCGGGTGCACCCCACGGTGTTGCGCGCGCGGCTGGGCCTCGAGGTCGCCACGCTGGAGACCGAGAAGGCCCGCGCCGCCGAGAAGCCGACGCTCGATGCGGTGGCCTCGGTCGGAAGCACCAATGCCCGCGGCGGCCTGGATGCGCTCAACCGCAGCAACGGCACCAGCACCGTCGCCAGCGCGGGCCTGCAGTTCAACTGGCCGCTGTTCACCGGCGGCGCCACACAGAACCGCATCAAGGAGACGCTGGCTCTCGAGGACCAGTCGCGCAACCAGCTCGACGCCGCGCGCCGCGGCGTGGCGCTGGGCACCCGGCAGGCCTACTTCGGGCTGCAGTCGGTGCTGGCGCAGGTCAAGGCGCTGGAGGCTGCCGAGTCATCCAGCAAGCTGGCGCTGGAGTCCACGCAGCTGGGCTACCGCGTCGGCGTTCGAGTCAACCTCGACGTGCTCAACGCGCAGAGCCAGCTTGTAACGACTCAGCGCGACCTGGCCAAGGCGCGCTACGACGTGCTGCTGGCCACGCTGAGCTTGCGCCAGGCCAGCGGCCAGCTCGCCACCGCCGACGTCGAGGCGCTGACACGCTTGCTGGCGCCCTGAGAGCCCGTCAGCGCCGGCACAAGGCCAGCACGGCATCGGCCATGCGCGCCGCCGCGCCGCGGTGGGCGGCGCTGAAAGCGCGGCCGGCCGCAGCCATCGCCTGGCGGGCGGCGCTGTCGTGCAGCAGCGCCAGGGCCTGAGCCACGGCGGTTGCGAGGTCGCCCACGCGCCGCGCCGCGCCGGTCTGCAAGGCCCCGTCGGCGGCCTGCGCGAAGTTGAAGGTGTGGGGCCCCATCAGCAGCGGGCAGCCACAGGCCGCGGCCTCGATCAGGTTCTGCCCGCCCAGCGGCGCGAAGCTGCCACCGAGCAGTGCCACGTCGGCCATGGTGTACCAGGCCGGCATCTCGCCCAGGCTGTCGCCGAGCCAGACCTCGGCGCGCAGCGCGTCGGCCGCGGGTGCGCCGTCGGCAAAGGCGCTGCGGCGTGCCAGCGTGCAACCCGCGCCGGTCACCAGCGCCGCGACCGCGTCGAAACGCTGCGGATGCCGCGGCACGATGACGAGCAGCGCCGGGCCCGGCGCGGCGGCGCGCCAGGCCGCCAGCAGCGGCGCCTCCTCGCCCTCGCGCGTGACGGCGGCCAGCACGACCGGGCGGCCGAGCGCCGCCTTCCAGGCGCTCCCGCGTGCGGCCAGCCCGTCGCGCACCGCGATGTCGAACTTGAGGTTTCCCAGCACCTGCACGCCGCAGCCGCCACTGGCGCGCAGCCGCGCCGCGTCGGCCTCGGTCTGCGCAAGCACGGCGTCGAAGCGGCCCAGCGCCGGGTGCAGCAGCGCCGCGAAGCGCCGGCCCCGGCGCGCGCTCTTCTCACTCAATCGCGCATTGGCCAGCAGCATCGGCACGCCCGCGCGGCGAGCCTCGTGCAGCAGCACGGGCCAGACCTCGGTCTCCATCACCACGCCCGCGGCCGGCCGGTGGCGGGCCAGAAAGCGGCGCACGGCGCCGGGGGTGTCCCAAGGCTGCCAGCACGCGAGGTCGCCGTCGCGCAGCAGCGCCCGGCCAGCGGCGCGGCCGGTGGCCGTGCCGTGCGTGAGCAGCAGGCGCAAGCCCGGTTCGCGCTCGCGCAGCGCGGCGATCAAGGGCTCGGCGGCCCGGGTCTCACCGAGCGACACGGCGTGCAGCCACAGCCGGCCTGCGGGCTCGGCGGGGCCGAAGCCCAGGCGCTCGGCCAGGTGCTCGCGGTAGCCGGCCTCGGCCCGGCCCCGCCACCACAGGCGCAGCAGGTAGGCCGGGGTGAGCAGCCGCAAGGCCAGGGTGTAGAACCCCCGGGCGAGACCTTCGGTCATCGGGCGCTTCGACAAGCTCAGCGCGGCCCTTCGACAAGCTCAGGGCGAACGGAAGCAGCTCGTCCGGGCTGAGCCTGGCGCAGCCCTGCGGGTGGCCCGGTGTGAGCGGGAGCCAAGTTCAGTGCGCCGAGGCGCCCACGGTGGCGTCGGGCTTCACGCTCCGCAGCACCTGCATGAACTGGGTCTGGATCCGCTGCAGCGCCTCGGGCGTATGGCCCTCGAAGCGCAGCACCAGCACCGGCGTGGTGTTGCTGGCGCGGATGAGGCCGAAGCCGTCGGCGAAGTCGACGCGCAGGCCGTCGATGGTGCCGACCTCGCCGCCCGCGAAAGCCAGCCGGCCATCGGCCACACGCGCCAGCAGCTCCGCCACCACGGCGTGGTGCTCGCCTTCGGCGCAGGCCACGTTGAGCTCGGGCGTGCTGTAGCTCGTGGGCAGCGCATCGAGGAAGGCGCTGGGGTCGGCGTGGCGCGAGAGAATCTCCAGCAGCCGCGCCGCGGTGTACATCGCATCGTCGAAGCCGTACCAGCGCTCGCCGAAGAACAGGTGGCCGCTCATCTCGCCGGCAAAGGGCGCGCCGGTCTCCTTGAGCTTGGCCTTGATCAGCGAGTGGCCGGTCTTCCACAGCAGCGGCCGGCCGCCGGCCTCGCGGATGGCCGCCGGCAGACGCTGGCTGCACTTGACGTCGTAGATGATCTGCGCGCCCGGGTGCCGCGCCAGGATGTCGCGCGCGAACAGCATGATCTGGCGGTCGGGGTAGATGATGTTGCCGCCGGCGGTGACCACGCCCAGGCGGTCGCCGTCGCCGTCGAAGGCCAGGCCGATCTCGGCGCCGGTGGCGTGCACCACGGCCTTGAGCATCTCGAGGTTCTCGGGCTTGCTGGGATCGGGGTGGTGGTTGGGAAAGTCGCCGTCGACCCGGCTGTACAGGTCGATCACTTCGCAGCCCAAGGCGCGCAGGATGCCCGGCGCGCTGGCGCCGGGGATGCCGTTGCCGCTGTCGACCACCACCTTCATGGGCCGGGCCAGGCGGCAGTCGCCGGTGATGCGCGCGGCGTACTCGGCGCCGATGTCCATGCGCGCACTGCGGCCCCGGGCCACGGTGTAGTCCTCGGCCTCGATGCGGCGCTTGAGCTGCTGGATGTCTTCCCCGTAGATGGCGCGGCCGGCCATCACCATCTTGAAGCCGTTGTAGTCCTTCGGGTTGTGGCTGCCCGTGACCTGGATGCCGCTGGTGCAGCCGTGCCGGCCGCGGGTGGCGGCGACGTAGTAAAGCATCGGTGTCGTCACCGGGCCGATGTCGACCACGTCCAGGCCCGTGCTCTGCAGCCCGCGCACCAGCGCCGCGGCCAGCCCGGGGCCTGACAGGCGCCCGTCGCGGCCCACGGCCACGGCCTTTTCTCCGGCGGCGCGCGCCTGGCTGCCGAAGGCGCGGCCCAGGTGCTCCGCGAAGGCCTCGTCGACGTTCCTGCCGACGATGCCGCGGATGTCGTAGGCCTTGAAGATGCTCGGGTCGATGCGCATGGGCGGGGTGTGGGTTGGTGGCCTGGGGTCGGACGATTGTAGGAAGGGCGGCCCTGCGCGCATCGGCTGCGTGGGGCTCATCGTGCTGGGCATCGTGGGGCCGAAGCTGTTGTCGCCGCACTGAACGGCGGCGGCACGCAGGCAGCGGGCTGGCGAGGCATCGGCTGACAGGTCCGGAAACGGCGAGTCGGCGGCGCGCCGGTGGCGACAATGGCGTCATGCTTGCAGACGCCGCCCTCGACGCCGACTCGGCCTACCTCGCGCTCAAGGCCCGCGATGCGCGCTTCGACGGGCGCTTGTTCGTGGGCGTCACCAGCACCGGCATCTACTGCCGGCCGGTGTGCCGCGTGCGCACGCCGCGCCTGGAGAACTGCCGCTTCTTCGCCACGCGCGAGCGCGCCGAAGCCGCGGCCTTTCGGCCTTGCCTGAAGTGCCGGCCCGAGATCGCGCCGGGGTTGTCGGCCATGGACAGCTCGGCCACGCTGGCCGATGCCGCGGCGCGCGCCATCGAGCACGCCGTGCACGCCGGCGAGCCGATGCGGCTGCCGCAGGTGGCCGATCGCCTGGGCGTGACCGACCGCCACCTGCGCCGCATCTTCGCCGCCGCACATGGTGTCTCGCCGGGGGCCTATCTGACGACGCAGCGGCTCCTGCTGGCCAAGCAGTTGCTCACCGACACGGCGCTGCCCGTCACGCAGGTGGCGCTGGCCAGTGGCTTTGCCAGCCTGCGCCGCTTCAATGCGGCGTTTGCCGAGCACTACCGCCTGCAGCCCACCCAGCTGCGGCGCGAGCAGCCCGCGGGCGGCACCGCGCAGGGCCTGCGCCTGGCCTACCGCCCGCCGCTGGATGCCGAGGCGCTGTTCGGCTTCTTTGCACGGCGCCAGCTCGAAGGCGTGGAGCAGGTCGACGTGGCGCGTGGCCTGCTGCGCCGCACGCTGGCCTGGCCCGCGGCCGAGGGTGCGGCGCCGCGCCACGGCTGGATCGAGGTGCAGCTCCAACCCGGGCGCGACGAACTTCGGCTGCGCACCAGCAGCAACCTGAGCCCGGTGCTGGGCGCCGTGATCCGCCGCGTCCGCCACGCCTTCGACCTGGACGCCGACCCGGCGCGCATCGACCCCGTGCTGGCGCAACTGCCGCTGCCGCCGCGCCCGGGGCTGCGCCTGCCGGGCACGCTGGACGCCTTCGAGACGGCAGCCCGCGTCATCCTCGGCCAGCAGGTCACCGTGAAGGCCGCGCGCACGCTGGCGGCGCGGCTGGTGCAGCGCTTCGGCGAGCCGGTGGCCACGCCCTTCGAGGGGCTGACACGGCTGTTCCCCAGCGCGGCCACCATCGCCGCGGCCCGTGCCGAAGACATCGGCACCTTGGGCATCGTGCGCCAACGTGTGAAGGCACTGCAGGCGCTGGCGCAGGCGCTGGTCGAGGGCCGGCTGCGGCTCGAGCCCGGCGCCTCGGTCGACGACACGCTGGCCACGCTCGTCGCCCTGCCCGGCATCGGCGATTGGACGGCGCAGGTGATCGCGATGCGCGCGCTGGCCTGGCCCGATGCCTGGCCGGTGGCCGACATCGGCCTGATGAACGCCCTTGGTACACGCGACCGGGCCGAGCTCCTGGCGCAAGCCGAACCCTGGCGCCCCTGGCGCGCCTACGCCGTGATGCGGCTGTGGCAAGACATCGAGGTCCTGACATGAACCCGCAGCACCTGGCCCACGCCTTCGAGGCGCAAAGCCGCCTGGCCACGCCACTCGGCCCGCTGACCCTGGCCGCCACCGCCCAGGGCCTGGCCGGCGCCTGGTTCGACGGCCAGGCCCACCACCCCGGCGCGCTGGCCGTGCCGGTGGACGGGCGGCAGCGCTGGCTGTGTGCGGCCACCGAGCAACTGAGTGCCTACTTCGCCGGCAAGCTGCGCGAGTTCACGCTGCCGCTGCACGCCGCCGGCACGCCCTGGCAGCAGGCGGTGTGGCGTGAGCTGCGGGCCATTCCGGCCGGTGGCAGCACCGACTACGGCGCCATCGCGCGCGCCCTGGGCAAGCCGCAGGCGGCGCGCGCGGTGGGCGCCGCGGTGGGGCGCAACCCGCTGAGCGTGATCGTGCCCTGCCACCGCGTGCTGGGCCGCGACGGCGCGCTCACGGGCTACGCCGGCGGGCTGGAGCGCAAGCGTTGGCTGCTGCAACTGGAGGGCGTGGCGGTTCAACCCGCTGCACGAGCCCGCCCATGACGCGCCGCGACATCGTCGACCTGCTGCTCCTGGGCGCCATCTGGGGCGCCAGCTTCCTGTTCATGCGCCTGGGGGCGGCCGAGTTCGGCCCGGTGGCGCTGGCCTTCGTGCGCGTGGCCGGTGCGGCGCTGCTGCTGGTGCCGCTGATGCTGCTCAAGCAGCAGGGCGGCGCCTGGCGCACGCACGGCCGCGCCATCGCCGGCATCGGCATCGTCAACTCGGCGTTGCCCTTCCTGCTGTACGCGGTGGCGGCGCTGGCGCTGACGACGGCGCTGCTGTCGGTGTTCAACGCCACGGTGCCGATCTGGGGCGCGCTCATCGCCTGGCTGTGGCTGAAGGACCAGCTGAGTGCCTCGCGCTGGCTCGGGCTGGCCATCGGCGTGGCCGGGGTCGTGGGGCTGGGCTGGGGCAAGGCCGACCTCACCGCCGGCGCGCACGGCGTCAGCGCGGCCATCGGCGTGGCGGCCTGCCTGGCCGCGACTGCCTTGTACGGACTCGGCGCCAACATGTCGCGGCGCTGGCTGCAAGGCCTGCCGCCACTGGCCGTGGCCGCGGGCAGCCAGGCCGCCGCCACGCTGGCGCTGGTGGTGCCGGCCGTGCTGTGGTGGCCGGCGGTCAACCCCGGCGCCACGGCCTGGGCAGCGGCGATCGCCTTGTCGCTGCTGTGCACCGGGCTGGCCTATGTGCTGTTCTTCCGCCTGATCGCCCGCACCGGCGCGGCCACCGCCACCAGCGTGACCTTCCTGATCCCGGCCTTCGCCTTGCTGTGGGGCTTTCTCGCGCTCGGCGAGGTGCCCACCGGCACCATGCTCGTGGGCTGCGCCGTCATCCTGCTGGGCACGGCGCTGGCGACCGGGCTGCTGCGCTGGCCGCTACGCTGAAGGCACGCGCCGCTGGGGCGGCGGCTTGGCCAGGGCATCGACCAGCTGCGCCAGGCTCGCCAGGTTGTGCACCGGGCGGAAGTCGTCCACGTGCGGCAGCATGGCGCGGATACCGCGCGCGCGCGGCTGAAAGGCCTCGAAGCGCAGCAGCGGGTTCAGCCACACCAGGCGGCGGCAGCTCTTGTGCAGCCGCTCCATCTCGAAGGCCAGGTCGTCGGCGGCCTCGTGCTCGAGGCCGTCGCTGACCAGCAGCACGGTGGCGCGCGAGCCCAGCACGCGCCGCGCCCAGAGGCGGTTGAAGTCGTGCAGGCTGTGCGCGATGCGTGTGCCGCCGGACCAGTCCTTGACGTTGGCGGTGCACTGGGCCACGGCGACGTCGGGGTCGCGCTGGCGCAAGAGGGGTGTGAGGCGCGTCAGGCGCGTGCCGAAGACGAAGGTCTCCACGCGCGGCCCGGCCTGGCCGAGCAGATGCGCAAAGTGCAGCAGCATGCGCGAGTAGCGCGCCATCGAGCCGGAGATGTCGGCCAGCACCACCAGTGGCGGCACCACCTCGCGCACCGCGCTGTGGCGCAGCGGCAGGTAGTCGCCGCCCACGCGACCGGCGGCACGCAGCGTGGCGCGCACGTCCAGCCGCCCGGGGCGCGGGCTGGCCTCGCGGCGGCGCGTGGGCAGCGGCGCCATCGCCGGCTTCAGGCGTGTGAGCAGGCGCAGGGCTGCGCGAAATTCATCCGTGCTCATGGTTTCGAAGTCGGCCTTCTGCAGCCGCTCCTGCGCGCTCGAGGTCAGCGTGGCTTCGAGCTCGATCTCGGCCGGCGGCGGCGCCTTGGCGGGCGCGTCGCGGCTGCTGGGAAAGAGCGCGTCGCCGAGGCGGCGGTTCTCCTTCACCGGCGGCGGCGTGTTGGTGTTGACGCGCGGCAGCAGCAGCGCGCGCATGCGGCCGGCCAGATCGGGGTCGCGCCAGTAGAGGGTGAAGGCCTGGTCGAAGAGGGTCTGCTGCTCGTGGCGGCTGACGAAGCAGGCCGAGAGCACGGCGTGGAAGTCGGCCTTGCCTTCGAGGCCGGCCACGGGCAGGGCCTGCAGCGCGAGCTGCACGCGGTCGGTGCCCACGCTGAGGCCGGCGCTGCGCAGCACGCGCGCGAAGTGCATCACGTTCTCGGCCAGGCGGCCGGGGGTTTGGCCAGAGGGGATCATGGTGCTCGAAGGGACTTCGACAAGCTCAGTCCGAACGGCGGTGGGTGTTCAGGGCCTGCACACCACCCCGTTCGGGCTGAGCCTGTCGAAGCCCCACCTCCGCACCCCACTCCGTTCGGGCTGAGCCCGGTTTTCCGATCGCCCTGAGCCTGTCGAAGGGAGCCCACGCCACGCCTCACGACGCCGCCGTACGCGCCTGCTCGATCAGCCGCGCCACCTCGTCGGCGCCCACCCGCGCGATGTCATCCTGATACTTGAGCAGCAGTCCCAAGGTGTTCTGCACCACCTCGGGATCGAGCACGACGGTGTCCAGCTCGCGCAGCGCGCGTGTCCACTCGATCGTCTCGGCCACCCCCGGCAGCTTGTGCAGCTCGATCTCGCGCAGCCGCTGCACGAAGGCCACGATCTCGCGCGCGAGGCGCTCGGACGCGCCGGGCACGCGGCGGCGGATGATCTCGAGCTCGCGTGCGGCATCCGGAAAGCCCACCCAGTGGTACAGGCAGCGCCGCTTCACGGCGTCGTGCACCTCGCGCGTGCGGTTGCTGGTAAGCACCACGATGGGCGGCGTGATCGCCTTCACCGTGCCCATCTCGGGGATGGTGATCTGGAAGTCGGCCAGCACCTCCAGCAGGAAGGCCTCGAAGGGCTCGTCGGCGCGGTCGAGCTCGTCGATCAGCAGCACCGGGGGCACCGGGCGCAAGGGGTCGATGGCGTCGAGCAGCGCGCGCTTGACGAGGAAGGCGTCGGTGAAGAGACGCGCGGCCAGGGCTGCACGGTCTTCTGCCGCGGCCTCGGCGAGGCGGATCTCGAGCATCTGCCGCGCGTAGTTCCACTCGTAGGCGGCGCCGGCCAGATCCAGGCCCTCGTGGCACTGCAGGCGGATCAGCGGCCGGCCCAGCGCGGCGGCCAGCGTGCGTGCGATCTCCGTCTTGCCGGTGCCGGGCTCGCCCTCCAGGAAGAGCGGCCGGCCCAGCTTGAGCGCGAGGTAGACGACGGTGGCCAACCGGCGGTCGGCCACGTAGTCCTGCGAGGCGAGCGCCTGTCCGACCTCGTCGATGCTGGCCGGCAGTGGGGCGGCTTCAGCCAACGGCGAGCCGGTCCAGCTGCCGTCAGCCGACGGCACGTGCCGCCAGCACCGGGATCAGCGCCGCGCGGTACTCGGCCGAGCCGTGCAGATCGCTGTTGAGCCCATCGGCGCTGACCGTCGCCCCCGCCAGCGCGGCAGCGCTGTAGTTGCCAGCCAGCTGGGCCTCGAGCGCGCTGGCGCGGAACACACCGTTGCCTCCGCCCGTGACGGCCACGCGAACGCCCTTCGGGCCCTTGCTCGTGAACACGCCGATGATCGAGAAGCGCGAGGCCGGCTGCTTGAACTTCTGCCAGCCCGCCTTCTCAGGCACCGGGAAGCTCACCGCGGTGATGACCTCGTCTTCGGCCAGCGCCGTGGTGTACAGGCCGACGAAGAAGTCGTCGGCGGCGATGTCGCGGCGGTCGGTGTGCACGGTGGCGCCCAGGCCCAGCACGGCGGCCGGGTAGCACGCGGCCGGGTCGTTGTTGGCCAGGCTGCCGCCGATGGTGCCGCGGTTGCGCACCTGCCGGTCGCCGATGTGGTTGGCCAGGTCGGCCAGCGCCGGGATAGCCGCGCGCACCTCGGCGCTCGCGGCCACCGTGGCGTGCGTGGTCATGGCGCCGATCTTGACGACGCCGCCGCCCACCGTGATGCCCTTCAACTCGGCGATGCCGGCCAGGCTGGCCAGCGCCTCGGGTGCCGCCAGGCCCAGGCGCATCGACGGCAGCAGGCTCTGCCCGCCGGCCAGGATCTTGGCGCCCGAGGCCGCCGCGGCCTTGGCCTCGGCCACGTTCTTCGCCTTGCTGAATTGGAAGCTCTGCATGGTGTCTTCTCCTTGTGTGCTGCGGGTGCGTTCAGAGCTTGCCGTGGGCGGCCTTCCACACCGTGTGCGGTGTGGCCGGCATCGGCACGTCCTTCACGCCGAGCGCGTTGCAGATGGCGTTGATCACCGCCGGCGGGCTGCCGATGGCCCCAGCCTCGCCGCAGCCCTTCACGCCCAGCGGGTTGTGCGTGCAGGGCGTGCCCTTGGCCGTTTCGACGGTGAAGCCGGGCACGTCGTCGGCACGCGGCATGGCGTAGTCCATGTAGCTGCCGCTGAGCAGCTGGCCGCTGTCGTTGTCGTACACGCCGTGCTCGAGCATGGCCTGGCCGATGCCCTGTGCCAGGCCGCCGTGCACCTGCCCTTCCACGATCATCGGGTTGACGACGTTGCCGAAGTCATCGACGGCCGTGAAGCGCTCGATCGTCGTCTTGCCGGTGGCGGGGTCGATCTCGACTTCGCAGATGTAGGTGCCGGCGGGGTAGGTGAAGTTGCTCGGGTCGTAGAAGGCGTTTTCGTTCAGGCCCGGCTCGAGCTTGTCGTGCGGGAAGTTGTGCGGCACGTAGGCCGTGAGCGAGACGCTGGCAAACGGCACGTTCTTGTCGGTGCCGGCCACCTTGAAGAGGCCGTCCTCGAACACGATGTCGCTGTCCGACGCTTCCATCAGGTGGGCGGCGATCTTCTTGCCCTTGGCGATGATCTTGTCCAGCGCCTTGACGATGGCGGTGCCGCCCACGGCGAGCGAGCGGCTGCCGTAGGTGCCCATGCCGAAGAGGATCTTGCCGGTGTCGCCGTGCTCGATGGACACGTCTTCCATCGGGATGCCCAGGCGATCGGCCACCACTTGCGCGAAGGTGGTCTCGTGGCCCTGGCCGTGGCTGTGGCTGCCGGTGAACACCGTCACCTTGCCCGTGGGGTGCACGCGCACCTCGCCGGCCTCGAACAGGCCCGCACGGGCGCCCAGCGCACCCGCCACGCTCGACGGCGCGATGCCGCAGGCCTCGATGTAGGCCGCGTAGCCGATGCCGCGCTTCAGGCCCTTGGCCACGCTCGCGGCCTTGCGCGCCGCGAAGCCGGCCACGTCGGCCAGCTCGATGGCGCGCGTCATCGTGGCGTTGTAGTCGCCGATGTCGTACGTGAGGCCTACCGGGGTGGCGTAGGGGAAGCTGGTGATGAAGTTGCGGCGGCGGATCTCGGCCGGGTCGATGCCCATCTCGGTGGCCGCGGTTTCGACGATGCGCTCGAGCAGGTAGGTGGCCTCGGGGCGGCCGGCACCGCGGTAGGCATCCACCGGTGCGGTGTTGGTGAACACGGCCTTCACCTCGCACCAGATCTTGGGCGTCTTGTACTGGCCGGCCAGCAGGGTGGCGTGCAGGATGGTCGGGATGCAGCTGGCAAATGTGGACAGGTAGGCTCCCATGTTGGCGGTGGTGTCGGCCTTCAGACCCAGGAAGTGGCCGTCCTTGTCGAGTGCCAGCTGCGCCGTCGTGACGTGGTCCCGGCCGTGGGCATCCGACAGGAAGGCCTCGCTGCGCTCGGCCGTCCACTTGATCGGGCGCCTGATCTGCTTGCTGGCCCACACCAGCGCCGTCTCCTCGCCGTAGAGGTAGATCTTGCTGCCGAAGCCGCCGCCCACGTCAGGGGCGATGACGCGCATCTTGTGCTCGGGGATGCCCAGCACAAAAGCGCACATCAGCAGCCGCTCGACGTGCGGGTTCTGGTTGCTCACGTACAGCGTGTACTCGTCGGCGGCGCTGTTGTAGCTGGCGTTGGCGCAGCGCGGCTCCATCGCGTTCGGGATGAGCCGGTTGTTGCGGAAGTGGAGGGTCGTCACATGCGCCGCACTGGCGAACGCCGCCGCCGTGCCGTCCTTGTCGCCGATGCCCCAGTGGTAGCAAAGGTTGCCCGGCGCCTCGTCGTGCACGTTCGACGCGATGGCGGTGGCCTTGGCGGTATCGATCACCGGTGCGAGCACCTCGTACTCGACCTCGATCAGGTCGCGCGCGGCCTGGGCCTGGGCCAGCGTCTCGGCGACGATGAGCGCCACGCGGTCGCCGACATAGCGCACTTTGCCGTCGGCCAGCACCGGGTGCTTGGGCTCCTTCATGGGCGTGCCGTCGAGGTTGTTGATCAGCCAGCCGCAGGGCAGGCCGCCCACGCCCTTGAAGGGCTCGCCGGTGAACACGGCCACCACGCCGGGCGCCTTGGCGGCGGCTGCGGTGCTGATGGACTTGATGCGCGCGTGCGCATGTGGGCTGCGCAGGAAGACGCCGTGCGTCTGCCCCGGCAGCGTGATGTCGTCGGTGTACTGGCCGCGGCCGGTGAGGAAGCGCGTGTCTTCGCGGCGCTCGACGGACTGGCCGACAAAACCCTGGCGTGCGTTCATGGTGCGGTGCTCCTGGTCGCTTGCGGTGTCGGGGTGGGTGTCAGGCCGTGGCCTTCATGTCGGCGGCGCCCTTGATGACCGCCTTGACGATGTTGTGGTAGCCGGTGCAACGGCAGATGTTGCCCTCCAGCGCTTCGCGCACCTGGCCCTCGCTGTGGCAGCCGTGGTGCGTGGCCAGGTCCACAGCGCTCATCACCATGCCTGGGGTGCAGAAGCCACACTGCAGGCCGTGGCAGGACTTGAACGCGGCCTGCATCGGGTGCAGGCTGCCGTCGGCCGCCTCCAGGCCCTCGATGGTGCTGACCCGGGAGCCGGCGGCCTCGTGGGCCAACATGTTGCAGCTCTTGACCGCGCGCCCGTCGAGGTGCACGGTGCAGGCGCCGCACTGGGCGGTGTCGCAGCCCACGTGGGTGCCGGTGAGCCGCAGGTGTTCGCGGATGAACTCCACCAGCAGCGTCTCGGGTGGGACATCCCGCGTGACGGTGCTGCCGTTGACGGTAAGGGTGAGCGGGCTGCTCATGGGCGTCGTCTCCTGGTGTGGTGTGGGTCTGCCCGACGGCAGCCGTCCTGGGCGCTTCAGGCCCTGGCCGGAGCCATCGAAGCGCCCGATACTCGTCATGGCGCGCGGTGTCGTCACGCTGGCGATTACCCTAGGAGGGCTTTCACCAACATGCCATGCGGCAGCGTGGCTGGGCGGGAGCGACGCAGCAGCGCGCCAGCCCGGCTCGAAAAATGACAAGGCCGTGGCCACCCGGAGGCGGCGCGCGGCGTGCAGGCGAAGCGCGGGGGGGGGCCGAACCGGCGCCGCGGTTCAGCGGAAGCGGGCCTGGGGCACCACGCGCAGATCGCCGGGCAGCGTCCCGATGTAATCGGCCAGCTGCCGCAGTTCGGCCCGGGTGTAGGGCTTGACTTGCGCGGACATGATGCCGTTGGCACGGCCGATGTTCGGGTTATCCTGGACGGTGTAGGCGCGCAGCGACACGTAGAGGAAGTCGGCGTGCTGACCGGCGATCTTGGGCGTGACGCCGCTGATCGGCTTGTTGAAGTTGGCACCGTGGCACGACGCGCAGGCACCCTTGGTCAGCAGGGCCTGCACGGCCGGGCTGGGTTGGCGCGCCGGGGTCTCGGCGACGGGCTTGAGCATCGAAGCGCCATGCTGCTCGTAGAAGGCGCCGAGGTCGGCCATTTCCTGCTCGGTGAGCATGCCGGCGATGGCGCGCATCGTCGGATGCCGGCGCTCGCCCTTGGCGTAAGCCTGCAGCGAGGCGACGATGTAGGCCGCGTTCTGGCCCGAGATCTTGGGCACACGGTGCACCTCGGGGAAGCTCGACTGGTAGCCCGGGATGCCGTGGCAGCCGATGCACTGCGCGGCGCGCAGTTCGCCCCGCTTCACGTCCTGGGCCTGGGCTGAGGTGGCGAGCACACCGGCCAGGGCCAGCAAGAAGGGGGCGGCAAGCTTGGTCATCACGGGCAGCACTCGTACTTCGCGAAGGATCGACTCGGGACAGTCATTGATTATAGGGGGGCCGCCTATACTGAACCGATGAGATTCCAAGGCTCCGAACGCTACGTCGCCACGCCCGACCTGATGCTGGCCGTCAACGCCGCCCTCACGCTGAAGCGGCCGCTGCTGGTGAAGGGCGAGCCCGGCACCGGCAAGACGATGCTCGCCGAAGAGGTGGCGCAGGCGCTGGGCATGCCGCTGCTGCAATGGCATGTGAAGAGCACCACCAAGGCGCAGCAGGGCCTGTACGAGTACGACGCCGTGAGCCGGCTGCGCGACAGCCAGTTGCCGGACGCCGACAGTGCCGCCAAGGTGCGCGACATCCGCAACTACATCGTGCAGGGCGTGCTGTGGCAGGCCTTCACGACCGAGCAGCCCGTGGCGCTGCTGATCGACGAGATCGACAAGGCCGACATCGAGTTCCCGAACGATCTGCTGCGCGAGCTCGACCGCATGGAGTTCTACGTCTACGAGACGCGCGAGCTCGTGCGGGCCAGGCACCGGCCGCTGGTGTTCATCACCAGCAACAACGAGAAGGAGCTGCCCGACGCCTTCCTGCGGCGCTGCTTCTTCCACTACATCAAGTTCCCCGACGCCGAGACGATGCAGGCGATCGTCGACGTTCACTTCCCCGGCCTCAAGCGCGAGCTGCTGTCGCGCGCGATGAAGACCTTCTTCGACATCCGCGGCCTGCCCGGGCTGAAGAAGAAGCCGAGCACGAGCGAGCTGCTCGACTGGCTCAAGCTGCTGGTGGCGGAAGACATCCCGCTCGAGGCACTGCAGTCGTCGGACGACAAGGTGGCCATCCCGCCGCTGGTGGGCGCACTGCTGAAGAACGAGCAGGACCTGACGCTGTTCGAGAAGCTCGTGTTCATGCAGAAACACAATCGCTGAGGCAGGCGGTGAGAGGCTGGCCTGAACCGGTCACGCTCGGCGGCCCGCATGCCACGCTCGTGCCGCTGGCGCGCGAGCACCACGACGCGCTGGTGCGCGCGGCGCATGACGGCGAGCTCTGGCGGCTCTGGTACACCGCCGTGCCCTCGCCCGAGGGCATGGCCGCCGAGATCGAGCGCCGCCTGGCGCTGGCCGAGGCCGGTTCGATGCGGCCCTACACCGTGCTCGATGCCGCCGGCACCGTGGTGGGCATGAGCACCTACATGCACATCGACGCGAAGAACCGCCGCGTCGAGATCGGCAGCACCTGGACCGCGCGCAGCGCCCAGCGCACGCCGCTGAACACGCAGTGCAAGCGGCTGCTGCTGGGCCATGCCTTCGAGACGCTGCACTGCATCGCGGTGGAGTTCCGCACGCACCGCCTGAACACGCAGAGCCGCCGCGCCATCGAGCGGCTCGGCGCGCAGCTCGACGGCATCCTGCGCGCGCACCAGATCGGCCCCGACGGCACGCTGCGCGACACCGCCGTCTACAGCATCACCGCGGCCGAGTGGCCCACGGTGCGCTCCCACCTCGACTGGCAACTCATCAAGCCGCGCGACTGAGCGCGCCCCAACCCCGAAGCCAGCCATGGCCACCAAGAGCAGGAAGCCCAGGCCGATCACGGTCGACGACCTCTGGCAGATCGAGCGCCTCGGCGCCCCCAGCCTGAGCCCCGACGGCGCGCAGGCCGTGGCCTCGCTGACGCGCTACTCGATGGACGAGAACAAGGGCTCGACGCAGCTGTGGCTGCTGTCCACGCTCGGCGGCGAGCCGCGGCCGCTGACGGCCTGCGGCGACAAGGACGGCGCCCCGCGTTGGAGCCCGCGCGGCGACCTCATCGCCTTCACCGCGCAGCGCGAGCAGGAAGAGGCCAAGGACGCCACGCCACAGCTGTACGTGATCGCACCCGACGGCGGCGAGGCACGCCGCGCCGCCACCGTGGCGACGGGCGTGGAGGGCTTCCGCTGGATGCCCGATGGCCGGCGGCTCGTGTTCCTGAGCTGGGTGTGGCCCGGGCTCAAGGGCGCCAAGGCGCAGGCCGCGCGCCACAAGGCATTCAGCGAACGCAAGGAAACCGGCTACGCCACCAGCGAGGCCCAGTACCGCCACTGGGACCACAACATGCCGATGGGCCGCGTCGTGCACCTGCACCTGCTCACGCTCGGCGCCGATGGAAACAGCCGCAGGCCGGGCACCGTGCGCGACCTGTTCGAAGGCACGCCCTACGAGCTGCCGCGCGCCGACCCGGACGTCGACCACTTTGACGTCTCGCCCGACGGCCGCCACCTCGTGTTCTGCTTCGACCCGGCGCCCGAGAAGCGCGGCGACGGCCGCCACGCGCTCGTCGAGCTCGACCTGAAGACCGGCCGCTTCGCCACGCTGGCGCAGGACGCGGCCTGGGACTTCGGCGCCCCGCGCTACAGCCCCGACGGCCGCCGCGTCGCTTTCACGGCGCAGCACGTGGGCCGCAAGCACACGATGCCCGAGCAACTGGCGGTGCTCGAACGCGGTGCGAAACCGCGCTGGGACGTGGTCAGCGCCGAGTGGGACCACGCCGTGCAGGCCCCGCTCACCTGGGAGGCCGACGGCAGCGCCGTGCTGCTGCCGGCCGAGCAGAAGGGCCGCCGCCACCTGTGGCGCTTCGACCTCGCCGACCGCCGCGCCGAGATCGTGGTGGCCGGCGGCTGGCTGGGCGCCTACGACAAGGCCGCCGGCACGCTGGTGACGCTGGCCGACAGCGCGCTGCACCCGGCGCGGCTGCACGCGCACGTGCCGGGCGAGGCGCCGCGCCGCCTCGAGCGCTTCAACGACGAGCGGCTGGCGCAATGGGCCTTCGGCAAGGTCGAGGAGGTGTGGGTCCAGGGCGCGCTGGGTGATCCGGTGCAGATGTGGCTCACCTACCCGCCGGGCTTCGACCCCAGGAAGAAGCACCCGGTGATGCACAACATCCACGGCGGCCCGCACACCGGCCCTGGCGACAACTGGCACTACCGCTGGAACACGCAGGTCTTCGCGGCCCAGGGCTACGTGGTGGCCAGCGTCAACTACCACGGCAGCTCGGGCTTCGGCAACGCCTTCCTCGACAGCATCACGCACCGCTGGGGCGAGCTCGAGCTGCAGGACATCGAGGCCGCCACCGACTGGCTGCTGAAGAAGCCCTGGGGCGACCGCCAGCGCGTGTTCGCCTGCGGCGGCAGCTACGGCGGTTACATGGTGGCCTGGATGAACGGCCATGTGAAGCCCGGCCGCTACCAGGCCTACGTGTGCCACGCCGGCTGCTACGACTGGGTGGGCATGTTCGCCGACGACGCCTACCTCTGGCACGCCAAGGAACTGGGCGCCTGGTACTGGGACGACATGGCCCGCGTGCACGGCCAGAGCCCGCATGCCTTCGCGAAGAACTTCCGCACGCCCACCCTCGTGATCCACGGCGCGCTCGACTACCGCGTGCCCGACGCCCAGGGCCTGGCCTACTACCACACGCTGAAGGCGCTGGGGGTGGACGCCCGGCTCTTGTGGTTCCCCGACGAGAACCACTGGATCCTCAAGCCGCGCAACAGCCGGCTTTGGCATGAGGAGTTCTTCGGCTGGCTGGCCGCCCACGACCCGGGCCACGTCCGCGGCGGCGGGCGGACGAAGCGCGCACGCTGATTCGGGTCAACGCGGGTGCGTCGCCACCGCTGTGGCACCAGCGCCCTGCCCCACAATCGGCCTCACGGACGCCCGACCATGCTGATCGACTTCTTCCAGACGCTGCGCGCCGCCCGGCTGAAAGTGTCGGTGACCGAGTACCTCGCGCTGCTTGAGGCGCTGCAGGCCGGCGTCATCGGCCCCTCGGTCGACGAGTTCTACGTGCTCGCGCGCACCGTGCTCGTCAAGGACGAGTCCCAGTTCGACAAGTTCGACCGCGCGTTTTCGGCTTACTTCAAGGGCGTGGAGCTGCTCACCGACTTCACGCAGGACGTGCCGCTGGAGTGGCTGCGCAAGACGCTGGAGCTGGAGCTCACGCCCGAGCAGAAGGCCGCCATCGAGAAGATGGGCTGGGACGAGCTGATGGAGACGCTGAAGAAGCGCTTCGAAGAGCAGAAAGAGCGCCACGAAGGCGGCAACCGCATGATCGGCACCGGTGGCACCAGCCCCTTTGGCGCCCACGGCTACAACCCGCAGGGCATCCGCATCGGCCAGGGCGGCAGCCGCAACAAGAGCGCCGTCAAGGTGTGGGACCAGCGCGCGTACCGCGACTATGACGACACCAAGGAACTCGGCACGCGCAACATCAAGGTGGCGCTGCGCCGGCTGCGGCGCTTCGCCCGCGAGGGCGCCGAGATGGAACTCGACCTCGACGGCACCATCCGCGGCACGGCCGCCAACGCCGGGTGGCTGGACATCCGCATGCAGCCCGAGCGCCACAACAAGGTGAAAGTGCTGCTGCTGATGGACGTCGGCGGCACCATGGACGAGCACGTGCACCGCGTGGAGGAGCTGTTCAGCGCCGCCAAGAGCGAGTTCAAGCACATCGAGTTCTTCTACTTCCACAACTGCGTCTACGACTTCGTCTGGAAGAACAACCGCCGCCGCTTCAGCGAGAAGACCGCCACCTACGATCTGCTGCGCACCTACAACCGCGACTGGAAGCTGGTGTTCGTGGGCGACGCGACGATGAGCCCCTACGAGATCCTGCAGCCCGGCGGCAGCGTCGAATACAACAACGAGGAGCCGGGCGCCGAGTGGCTGCAGCGGCTGACGCACGCCTTCCCGCACCACGCCTGGATCAACCCCGAGCCGCAAGGCGTGTGGGGCTACCGGCAAAGCATCGCCATCGTGCAGCAACTCGTGGGCCAGCGCATGTTCCCGCTCACGCTGGCCGGGCTCGAGGGCGCGATGCGCCTGCTGAGCAAATGAGGCCAGCCAGCGGGTGCCAGACCGCCGGGTCGTGCCTGGGGTGCTTCGCGGCCGTGGTGCTGGCGGCGCTCGTGCTCACCGGGTGCGCCAGCACCCCGGCAGAGCCGCTGGCTGCCGGGCCGACCGCCGGCGCGGTGCCGCGAACCGGGCAGGAAGACATGCAGCAGTCGCCCCTGGTGGGCGCGCGCCCGCAGGTCGACGCACCGGCGCCGCTGAAGGCGCTGCTGGAACGCCACCTCGATCTCGTGCGACTCGGCTCGCTGGCCGGATCGGCGATCGACGACACCGAGTGGACACGCCTGGTCGACGCCAGCCGGAACCAGGTGCGCGAGCTCCTCCAGACCGAGGGCTACTTTGCGCCCGTGGTGCGCATCGATCGGGCACCCGGCGCCGACGGCGGTCGGCCCGACTTCGTCCACATGCGCGTCGAGCCCGGCGTTCAGGCCCGGATCTCCCGCGTCACGCTCGAGGTCGAGGGCGCACTGGAACGTGCCGCCAGCGCCGGTGACGCCCAGGGCCTGGATCTGCTGCAAGCGCTGCGCAGCGGCTGGGAATTGCCCGTTGGCGCCGGCTTCCGCAACACCGCCTGGACCGATGCCAAGGCGGTGGCGCTGTCACGCCTGCGCAGCGCCGGCTACGCCGCCGCGGTGTGGGCCGGCACCGGTGCGGCCGTCAATCCCGACAGCCACGAGGTGCGCTTGTTCCTGGTGGCCGACAGCGGACCGCTGTACCGCCTGGGCAAGCTGCAGATCGAGGGCCTGGTGGCGCAGGATGCCGACACCGTGCGCAACCTTGCGTTCGCTTCCCTTGGCGCACCGGTCACCGAGGCCCTGCTGCTGGACTTCCAGGAGCGCCTGCAGAAGTCCGGCCTGTTCGAGACGGTGGCCGTCACGCTCGACACCGACCCGGGCCAGGCCGAGGCCGCAACGGTGGCGGTGCGCCTGCGCGAGACGCCGCTGCAGAGCTACACCTTCGGCGTCGGTGTCAGTGCCAACACCGGGGCACGCTTCTCGGTTGAGCAGCAACTTCGCCGACCGCTGGGGCTGCCACTGTCGAGCACGCTGCGCATCGAGGTCGGTGACAAGCGGCAGGCCTGGGACGGCGAGATCAGCACACGTCCCGACAAAAAGCTCTACCGCAACCTGCTGGGCGCCGCGGTCGAACGGCTCCGATCGGACAGCGACGTGGTGCTGTCGCAGCGTGTACGACTCGGCCGCACGCAGGACACGCAGCGCGTCGAACGACTCGGTTTCGTCGAGTGGGAGCGCTCCAGCCGCCACACCGACGCAGGCGACCGGAGCGACGCATCGGCGGTGTCGCTCAACTTCCACGGCGGCTGGCGGGGCCTCGACAGCATCGTGCTGCCCACCACCGGTGAGTCCCTGTCGGCCCAGCTCGGCATCGGCCTCAGCGACGGCACCAACGCCACCAAGGGCACCTTTGGCCGCGCCTACGGCAGGCTCACCGTGTACCGACCGCTCGGCCGCGCCCTGTATGCGCAGGCACGCCTGGAGCTGGGCCGTGTGTTCCTGGGGTCCGGCATGGTGGTGCCGGAGTCGCTGCGCTGGCGTGCGGGTGGGGATGAGTCGGTGCGCGGCTACAGCTTCCGCTCGCTGGGCCCGGTGGTCGATGGCGCCGTGGGCGGCGGCGAAGCGCTGCTGACCACCAGCCTCGAGATCGCGCGCCCGTTCCTGGACAGCATGCCCTCGCTGTGGGGCGCGGTGTTCATCGACGGCGGCAACGCCGCCAGCCGCTTCGCGCAGCTCGACCCGGTGTGGGGCTATGGCCTGGGCGTGCGCTGGCGCAGCCCGGTGGGGCCGCTGCGCGTCGACCTCGCCTGGCCCGAAGGCAGCAGCCAGCCGCGGCTGCACTTCAGCATCGGCATCGCGTTCTAGAGGGATGCCGTGAACGACGCGCCGCCCACGTCCAAGGCGCCCCGCGACCCGGCTGCACTGCGCGCCAGCGGCCACGCGCGGCCCTGGCTCACGGCGGCTTCCCTGGGCGTGCCGCTGGCCTGGGTGCTGGCGCTGACGCTGCTGGTGCTCGGCGGCGTCGCCGCCGGCCTGCACTGGGTGTTGCAGAGCGAGGCCGGCACGCGCTGGCTGCTGAAGCAGCTGCCCGGGGTGCAGGTGGAGGGTTGGCAGGGTGCACTTCTGGGCCAGCACTGGCACGCCGAGAGGCTGCGCGTCGAATGGAGCCAGGGTCGCGCCAGCGTCGAGTTGCGCCGGCTGGAGGCTGGCGCGCTGCACTGGCGCTGGCGGCCCGGCGCACAGGCGTGGCTGGGGCTGACCGTCGACGATCTCGCCATAGGCGAGGTGCAGATCACCACCGGTCCGCCGGGGCCGCAGCCTGTCACGCTGCCATCGCACATCGCGCCGCCGCTGGCGCTGGAGCTCGCGCGCGCGCGCATCGGCAGGCTGCAGGTCGACGCGCACCCGGCCGCCACGGCGCTGGCGCTGCAGGGCGTGGTGCTCGATGCACAGCCGGGTGGCGCCCACCGCATCGGGCAGCTGACCGGCAACTGGGCCGGCACGCTGCTCGATCTGAGTGCCCACATCGGCACCGCCGCGCCCCTGCCGCTGGACGTGCAAGCCACCGTGGCGCCGGCCCCGGGCAGCACCCTGCCGCCGTGGACGGCCCGGATCAGCCTGGGTGGGGATGTGGTCCGCACCACCCTGTCGGCGCGGCTCCAGGGACCGGCCACCGCCAGCCGCCCCGGCCCCGAGGCCCAGCTCAGCGCAACGCTGCGCCCGCTCAAGGCCTGGCCGCTGGAGCAGCTGGCGCTGAGCACGCGCGAGCTCGACCTCTCGGCCCTGCACGCCCGTGCGCCGCGCACGCGGCTGTCCGGCGAGGCGCTGCTGCGGCTGGCCGGCCGTGACGCCCCCGCGTCGGCCCGCATCGCGTTGACCAACAGCGCGCCCGGCAGCTGGCAGCAAAGCCGCCTGCCGATCGCGAAGCTGACGGCCGATCTGAGCGGCAACCCCGCCCGCCACGACCGCCTGGAACTGGTGCGTGCCGAGGCGCTGCTGAACGATGGCAGCCGCAGTTCGGGCCGGGTGCAGCTGCAGGCGCTGTGGGAAGGCCCGATGCTCGAGTTGCAGGCCCAGCTCGACAAGGTCACGCCTGGCCGGCTGGACTCGCGCGCCCCGGCGATGACGCTGTCGGGCCCGCTGGAATTGCGCCTGTCGGGGCTGCCCTCGCCCGACCCGGCCGCGGCGGCGGCGCCGACACCGCGGGCCGTGCGGTGGACCTTCGATCTCACCGGCCAGCTCGACGGTGCGCCGCAGGCGGTGCGCCTGAGCTCCAGCGGCGAGGCCGACAGTAACCGGCTCGACATCGAACGCCTGCGCGCGGCCACCGGCGCCGCGCAGGCCGATGCCCAGCTGCGGCTGTCGCGCAGCGGCCCCCGTGCCGACTGGACCTTGGCCACCACCGGCAGCACGATCGACCTTGATCCGACGATCTGGTGGCCGGGCGCCGCTGACGCACCCTGGCGCCGCGGCCCGCACCGGCTGTCGGGTGGCTGGGAGTTCGATGGCCGGCTGCCGGCCGACGCCGCCGCGCTGCCCGCGCTGGAGCTGATGCAGCGACTGGCCGGCAGCGGCCGCGTGCGCCTGCAGGACTCGCTGCTGGCCGGCGTGCCGCTGACGGCCGACGTCACGCTCGACCAGGGGCGCGGCGCCGAAGCCAGCACTACCCTGCTGCGGGCCGAGCTCCGAGCCGGCGGCAACCAGCTGCGCCTCCAAGGGCGGCTTGACCCCCTGGGCGACGGGCGCAACGACCGCTGGAACGCCGAACTTCGGGCCGAGGCACTGCCGACCTTGGCACCGTTTTTTGCACTTCTGCCCGGCGCCCAGGCCTGGGCGCCGCGACGGGGCAGCCTGACGGTGACACTGGGTGCCGAAGGCCGTTGGCCCGCACTGCGCACGACGGGCACCGCACGCCTGTCGCAGCTGCAGCTCGGGCCGCTGACCTTGGCCCGAGGCCGCGCGCAGTGGCAGCTCGATACCGCCAAGGAACAATCGATCGCAGCGGGGGCCGAGCTCACGGGCCTGGAACTGCGCTCAGCGGCCGGCTTGCAGCGCGCCGACTCCCTGCGCGTCGACGTCGCCGGCACCCTGAGCGACCATCGCATCGACATCCGTGCCGCCGCCCCGATGCAGCCGCCACCTGCGCTGATGAAGCTGATCGGGGCCGGCCGCGACGCAGGCACCCGCGCCCAGCTCGTGGCGCGGGGCGGCTGGCGCGAGCGCACCGACGGCGGCGGGCGTTGGCAGGCGCGCATCGAGCGCCTGGCCCTGGGTGCCTGGGATGGCAGCGATGCCGACAGCGCACTGGTGGCCCCCTGGGTGCAGTCCGCGGGCCTGGACGCGACGCTGGATTTTGACCCCGGCTACACGCTGCAGGCCGTGCGCGCCGAGGCCGGCCGGCTGCAGCTGGGAGATGCGCTGGCGCTGCGCTGGGACGCCTTCGAACTGCTGCTCGGCGCGGGGCGCCAGGACCTGCGCCTGCGTGCTGACATCGAAGCCTTCCGGCTGGCCCCGCTGCTGCGACGCCTGGAACCGACCATCGCCTGGAACGGTGACCTGCGCCTGTCCGCGTCGGTCGACGTGCGTGCCGGCGAGCGCTTTGAGGCCGACCTGGTGTTCGAACGCCGCGACGGGGACCTGCACATCGACAGCAGCGAGGGCCTGCTGCGCCTGGGCCTGACCGACGTGCGCCTGGGCATGACGGCACGCGACGGGCGCTGGACGCTGACGCCGCTGTTCCGCGGCAGCAGCCTCGGCGAGGTCTCGGGCAGCGTCGTCGTGCAGACCACGCCGCAGAGCCGTCACCCACCCGGCTGGGCCGCGCTCAGCGGCACGCTGCTGGCCCGCGTGGCCGACATCGGCATCTGGGGCCCCTGGGTGCCGGCAGGCTGGCGGCTGGCCGGGGAGCTCAGTCTGCAGGCGGGCCTGTCGGGCACGCTGGGCCAGCCGCGCCTGACGGGCGACATGAGCGGCCAGCGCATCAGCGTGAGCAACCTGCTGCAGGGCGTCAGCGTCAGCGACGGCACTCTGGCCGTGCGGCTCGACGGCGACCGCGCGCGCATCGATCGGCTCAGCCTGAAAGGCGGCGAAGGCACGCTCAGCATCACCGGCGAGGCCGAGCTGAACCGCCAGCCCCGGGCCCGGCTCGCGGTGGAGGCCCGGCGTTTCCGCGTCATCGGCCGCGTCGACCGCAACGCCGTGGTCAGCGGTGACGCCGTGCTGCAGCTGTCCCACGAGCGCGGGCAGCTCGACGGCCGCTTCAGGCTCGACGAGGGCTTGTACGACGCCAGTCGACGCGACGCGCCCTCGCTGGACGATGATGTGACCGTGCGCCGCCCTGGTGACGAGGAGCCGGCAGTGGGCGAGGAAGCGACGGTGCGGCGGAACTTCGCGCTCAAGCTCGAACTCGACCTTGGCGAGCGGCTCCGCGTGCGCGGCCGCGGCCTCGACACCGGGCTGCGCGGCGAACTTAAGCTCAGCACGCCGGGAGGCCGGCTGGCCATCAACGGCAGCGTGCGCACCGAGCAGGGCACTTACGCGGCCTACGGCCAGAAACTCGTGATCGAGCGCGGCATCCTCAGCTTCGCGGGGCCGCCCGAGGAGCCGCGGCTGGACATCCTGGCGCTGCGGCCCAACATCGACTTGCGGGTGGGCGTGGCCGTCAGCGGCACCGCGCTGGCGCCGCGCGTGCGCCTCTTCTCCGAGCCCGAGATGGGCGAGACCGAGAAGCTCTCCTGGCTGATGCTCGGCCGCGCCCCCGACGGCCTGGGGCGCAACGACACCGCCCTGCTGCAGCGCGCGGCGGTCGCCCTGCTGGCCGGCGAAGGCACGGCGCCGACCGATCAGCTGATGAGCCGCCTGGGCATCGACGACCTGAGCCTGCGCCAGGGCGACAGCGACGTGCGCGAGACGGTGATCATCCTCGGCAAACAGCTCTCGCGGCGCTGGTACCTGGGCTATGAGCGCGGCGTCAACGCCACCACCGGCACCTGGCAGCTCACCTACCGCGTCGCGCAACGCTTCACGTTGCGGGCGCAGAGCGGGCTGGAGAACTCGCTGGACGCCATCTGGACCTGGCGCTTCCAGGAGACGCCGGCCGATGCAGCCATGAGAAAATCCACCGTCACGCCGCGCCAGCCGGCCGTGCCATAGCTCGTCAACCCGCCGTAGTTCAATGGATAGAACGGGCGCCTCCTAAGCGCCAGATGCAGGTTCGATTCCTGCCGGGGGGACCATGTCTGACTGTCTGGAGATCTTGTTCACCCGGGACGCATACCCAACACCATGACGGTGGACAGCCTTCCGTACCGCTAGGTCGCGCGCAATGAAGCCATCACCAGCCTGCTGGCAAAGTGTTCCGTGCCCGAGGCTCACCAAGTCGGAGCCGGACGTTCAGCCATGATGGACAAGCGCGGTGAAAGCGTTCAGATGACGACCATCTGACATCTGCCCAGCACAGCCGGCGCATCGCGGATCCCTGGATGAAACCACAGTCCCCCCCCCACGCTCCTAGGGTGTCGAGGTGTAGGATCGCCTGTCTCTAGGGGCTGGTCCCTAGCCCTGTAGAGAACGTCAGGCCCCAGGATGGGTCCTAGTGGTTCTACCCCCTAACCGGAGACGCAGATGAAGTACAGGGCTGGCCTTCCAGGCTGGAAGCTGTTCGCCCGCGCCGGCGGGACCGTCGTGGTGCGTGTTGATGTCATGAAGGACGACGAGGCGGGCGTTTTCGTTGCTCGCAGCCGCGACCTTGATGGCCTCGTGGTCGAGGCCCCAACCCTGGACGAGTTGCGGCAAGAAGTCATCGGGGCCACCTCGCACTTGCTCGAGATAGCAATGGATGGGCAGCATGCCCGCGCAAAGACTGATATCCGCATGTCGGACTCAGTTCTTTGTGCTGCATGAATGGGTTCTACAAGGCTGTGATTGAGCAGCTAAAGGCCCACGACTATCGCTTCAAGTGCAATGGCAAGGGCTCTCACGAAATCTGGACCAACGGCAAGCGAAACCAGACGGTGCCGTTTAACTGCGCGTCCAGACACACCGCAAACGAAATCATGAAGCAGGCTGGTATCAACCACAAGTTCGGTTGACCCTGGTCTGCGAGCCCGGAGCCCGCTCCGGCGGGCTTTTGCGCGCGAATAATCCCGCGATTTCTGGTGCCCCTTACAGGCTCTCCTGAGATTTGAGTGGGTAGCCTGGGGGCCGACCGAGTCCCGAAGACGTCGCCTGTATGGACATCCCCCACCCCCAGCCCCGCCCCCGAGGGCGGGGGGGTCCTCGCCGCCGGACGGGCTCGGGAGCCAGGCGCCGCAAGGCTTTGCCTGGCCCGAGTCCTGGAGCGTAGAGGCGGATTCGGCCGCGTCAAGGGTCCGCTGCGCCGGGCTTCGCCCGCCCTTGACCCACCCGAATCCACCCACTCGAAATTCAAGAGAGGCACTTCATGGGACTTGTGGCCCGCCCGTGGGACAACATCTAGCGCAAGTTGTTGATTTACTTGTTCTCTACTGATTCCTCATTCCCTGCCGGGGAGAGCACAAAGATCAAGATGCCCGCGGAACTTGTGGCGCTGCTGGCTCAGATGGCGCGAGCCGCCAAGGCCGCAGCCCGAGGCTGTGGCGCGGCGGCCATGGCCGCCAGGTACTCGGCCTCGACCTCGCGTGCGATGCGGCCCCAGTCGAGCTTGAGCGCCGCCTGCCGCGCCCCGGCGCCCAGCGCGCGCGCCTCGCCCAGCGCGCCGGCCAGCCGGGCCGCGGTGGCGCAGAAACCGGCTTCGTCGCCGACACGCGCCAGGAGTCCGTTGTGGCCGTGGTGCACCAGCTGGGCGGCGGCGGCGCAGTCGAAGGCCAGGACCGCCAGGCCGCTGGCCATGGCCTCGGGCAGCACGTTGCCCCAGGTCTCGGTGACGCTGGGGAACAAGAACACGTCGGCGCTGGCGTAGTGCGCGGCAAGCGCAAGGCCCCGCTGCAGGCCGGCGAAGTGCGCCTGCGGGCAGCGCTGCTGCATCGCCATGCGCGCCGGCCCGTCGCCCACGAACACCAGCTTCACGCGCGGGTCGCGCTGCTGCATGGCCGCGTGGGCGGCGAGCAGCGTCTCCAGGTTCTTCTCCGGCGCGATGCGGCCCACGTGCACGGCCACCATGTCCAGGGGACCGACACCCCATTGCCGCCGCAAGTCCTCGCTGCGATGCGCAGGGTTGAAGAGGCCGGTGTCGACGCCGCGCGAGACCACGCGCAGGTTCGCGTAACCCTCGGCCAGCAGCTCGGCACGCAGGGCTTCGGTCGGCACCATCGTGCAGGCCGTGCGGTTGTGGAACTTGCGCAGGTAGCCCATGATGGGCCGCTGCAGCCAGGCCACGCCGTAATGGCGGCTGTAGGCCTGGAAGTTGGTTCGGAAGTCCGACACCACCGGCAGGCCCAAGGCCATCGCCGCCTGCAGCGCACTCCAGCCCAGCGGGCCCTCGGTGACGATGTGCACCACATCGGGCCGTCGCAGGCCCCACTGGCGCAGCAGGGCACGGCGCGCCGGCAGGCCCATCTTCAGTTGCGGGTAGCGCGGGATGGGCAGGCCCCGCATCAGCACCTCGGCGTAGCCCGGCTCGTCGGCGGCGGTGTCGCTGAGCTGCTGACGCGGGCGCAGCACCTGCAGCTCGTGACCACGCTCGCGCAGCTCGGCCACGACGCGCGCGGCCGTCGTCGCCACGCCGTTGACCTCGGGCGGCCAGGTCTCGGTGACCACGGCCACGCGCAAAGAGCGCCTCGACGGCAGGTAGGCATCCACGGTGAGCTCGTCGTCGCGGGGCGCTGTCATGTGCGCATCGTGAGTCGCTTGCGCAACAGCCTGATGACAGGCAGGGTGACGCCTCGCCGACATCAAAGCGTCACCCCGGTTTCACCACCGACGGTCACCATCCCGACACCGTTCCACCGACTTGGAGTGCGATGCCATGAGTGCTTTCTTCGACACCGTCAAAACCCAGCGCTGGGACGACCACCGCTACTACCACCAAAGCCGCATCAACCAGTCACTGCACTTCGTGAGCGCGCTGAGTTTCCTCATCGCCTATGCCGTGGTGTTCTTCGATCCCGCTCTGGCCGCGCTCATCGGCTGGGGCATCGGCATGACGACGCGTCAGTCAGGCCACTTTTTCTTCGAGCCCAAGGGCCACGACCACGTCAATGACGCCAGCTTCGAGCACAAGGAGGCCATCAAGGTGGGCTACAACCTGCGCCGCAAGGTGGTGCTGCATGCGGCGTGGCTGGCGATCCCGGTGGTGCTGTGGCTGACGCCCTCGCTGGGCGGGCTGATCGAGCCGGCCTCCGCCGAGCAAGGCTGGCAGGGCTGGCTGCGCGACGTGGGCATGGCCTGGTTCGCGTTGGGCGTGGCCGGGCTGCTGTTCCGCACGGTGCAGCTCTTCTTCATCAGCAGCGTGACCGAGGGCCTGGCCTGGGCGACGAAGATCCTCACCGATCCCTTCCACGACGCCTTGCTCTACCGCCACGCGCCGCTGGCGCTGCTGCGCGGCGAACTGCTCGACCCCATGCACCACGTGCGCAGCCCGCGCTGAGCGCCCAGGCCCGCTGGGGCCGTGGCGCTCAGACCCTGCTCAGGCGCCGGGCCAGGGCCTCGCGCAGCACGCTCCGGCGGATGGCCTCGTTGCTGGCCGCCGGCCCGCGCCACCACCAGCCGTCGGCCTGCATGGCCTGCGCCGCCGCCACGAAGCGCGTGCAGACCTCGTCGAACTCGGCCTCGCTGAAGTTGTGGCTGAAGATCAGCCGCCCGCTGCCCACCCAGCTGAGCAGCAGCCGCTCGCGCCGCAGGTAGAACTGCAGCATCCAGTTGTAGCGGCTGGGCTCGGTGTAGGTCACGGTGAACACGCTGGCGAGGTTGGCCACGCGCACCGGCACGCCGGCCTCGACGAGCTGAGCGTTCAGCCGGGCAGCGCGCGCGTCCCAGGTGGCGTCCAGGTCGGCCAGCATGGCCTTCACGGGCGCGCTGTGCAGCCGCTCCAGGAACACCTGCATCGCCCCCATTACCGCCGGGTGGGCGTTGAAGGTGCCGCGCGCAAAGCAGATGTCGGCGGGGCGCTCCTCGCGGTAGCGCTTCATCAGGTGCGCCTTGCCGCAGACCACGCCCACCGGGAAGCCGCCGCCGAGCGTCTTGCCGTAGGTCACCATGTCGGCCTGCACGCCAAAGTAGGCCTGCGCGCCGCCCACGCCGAGGCGGAAACCCATGAAGACCTCGTCGAAGATCAGCACGATGCCGCGCGCCGTGCACACCTCGCGCAGTTCCTTCAGCCACGCCACCGTGGCCGCCTTGTCGTAGGCCGCCGCACGGCCGCTGTCGATGAGGCTGCTGTCGCCCGGCGCGGCCTTGTTCGGGTGCAGCGCCTGCAGCGGGTTCACCAGCACGCAGGCGATGTCCTTGCGGGTGCGCAGCACACGCAGCGTGTCGGCGTCGCGTTCCTTCAGCGTGTAGACGTTCTTTGGCGGCATCGGGTTGCCGGGGCCGGGCTGCACGTCTTCCCACCAGCCGTGGTACGCGCCGCTGAAGCGCACGAGGTGCGTGCGCTTGGTGTGATAACGCGCCAATCGCGCGGCCTGCATCACGGCCTCGGTGCCGCTCATGTGGAAGCTCACCTCATCGAGCCCGCTGATGGCCTTCAGCTGCTCGGCGTTCCAGGCCACGGCCGGGTGGTAGTGGCCGAGCACCGGGCCGAGATCGGCCGTGCGCGCCAGGCCCTCGGCCATGCAGGCCTTGTAGAAGTCGGCCCCGAAGAGGTTGACGCCGTAGGACCCGGTCAGGTCGATGAAGACCTCGCCGTCGAGGTCGGTGATCGTGATGCCGTCGCTGCGCTGCACGAAGCTGCCGAGTGCAAGCCGCTCGCGCAGGTAGGGGCTGAACTGGAAGGGCACGCGGTAGGCGCCGGTGAACTGCAGGTCGCTGATGGCCGGGCGCGCCCGCTTCGTCATCGCCGCGCTCTGCGCATGGCGGCTGTTCAGCGTGGCCACCAGGTGGCCGAAGCCGGCGCGGCGCTGGGCCACCACCTCGGCCGGTGCCTCGTCGGCGGCGAAGAAGCGCGCCTCGTCGTAGGCATAACCCGGCAGCAGCCGCGCCACACGCTGCGCCATGCGCGAGTGGCCGGTGAGCGACGGGTGCTTGGCCAGCGACAGCTGCAGCCGGCGGTGCGCCCGTGGCACCAGAGCCACGGCGGCGGCGGCGGCGGCGAGCCAGGTCAGGGTGAGCGGATCGGTCATGGTGGCGTCATGGCTTCGTCGTGAGCCCGTCGAATGCAGCAGGCAGCATGGTCGTGTCGAAGCCAAGACAACACGATGAACGCCACACGACGACTCCGCGACAGACTGCTGCTGCAGGAAGACCTCAACTTCCTGCTCACCAACCGCGTGCCGCGCCACGCGCTGACGCACTTCATGGGCTGGTTCAGTGGCCTGCGCCAGCCCTGGCTCGTGAAGTGCTCGGTGGCGGTGTGGCGCCTGTTCACCGAGCTCGACCTGGCCGAGGCCAAGAAGACGCGCTTCAACAGCCTGCACGAGGTGTTCACGCGCGAACTGAAGGACGGCGCACGCCCCATCGACACCCGCTCCGAGGTGCTGGCCAGCCCCTGCGACGCCATCGTCGGCGCCTGCGGCCACGTGCAGCAGGGCCAGGTGCTGCAGGCCAAGGGCATGCCCTATCCGCTGCACGAGCTGCTCGGCAGCGCCGCCGAAGCCACGGCCTGGGAGGGCGGCAGCTACCTCACGCTGCGCCTGACCTCGTCGATGTACCACCGCTTCCACGCGCCGGCCGACGCTTTGGTCGAGCATGTGCGCTACATCAGCGGCGACACCTGGAACGTGAATCCGATTGCGCTCAAGCGCGTCGAGCGGCTGTTCTGCCGCAACGAGCGGGCGGTGCTGAACATGCGGCTGGGGGGTGGCGCTGAGGGCCACCGGCTGGCGGTGGTGCCGGTGGCGGCCATCCTGGTGGCCAGCCTTCGGCTGCACTTCCTGAACCTGCGGCTGCACCTGCGCTACGGCGGCCCGGCCGAACTGCCCTGCCAGGCACTGGTGAAGAAGGGCGAGGAGCTCGGCTGGTTCGAACACGGCTCCACGATCATTGTCTTCGCGCCCCCGGGTTTTGCGCTGGCCGACGGTGTGGAGCCGGGTGCGCGTGTGCGCATGGGCCAGGCGCTGATGACGCTGCCGGCCTGCAGCGACTGAGATGAACTCCGACACCACCCCCCGCGTCGACCTCGTCTGGTTCAACGCCGGCGGCGGCCACCGCGCGGCAGCGCTGGCGCTGGAGCAGGTGATGCGCGAGCAGGGCCGGCCGTGGACGGTGCGGCGCGTGAACCTCACCGAGGTGCTGGACCCCACCGCCCTGTTCCGCCGCACGCTCGGCTTCGAGCCCGAGGACCTGTACAACAAACGCCTGGCCAGCGGCTTCACGCTCGGCTTGGCGCAGGAGCTGAAGTTGCTGCAGGCCGGCATCCGTCTGGCGCACCAATCCCTGGTGCAACGCCTGGCCGCGCACTGGCACCGCACCGCACCCGACCTGGTGGTGTCGCTGGTGCCCAACTTCAACCGCGCGCTGCACGACAGCCTGGCGCAGGCGCGCCCGGGCGTGCCCTTCGTGACGGTGATGACGGATATGGCCGATCACCCGCCGGCGTTCTGGATCGAGCCCACGGTGGCGCAGCACCTGGTGTGCGGCACCGCGCACGCGGTGCAGCAGGCCCTGGCCGCCGGCCTGCCGCCGGGGCGCGTGCACCGCGCCAGTGGCATGGTGCTGCGGCCCGAGTTCCACGCCGCGCCACTGGGCGACCGAAGCTCGGATCGGAGCGCCGAGCGCGCGATGGTCGGCCTCGACAACCACACGCCCACCGGCCTGGTGCTCTTCGGCGGCACCGGCTCGCGTGTGATGACGCGCATCGCCCGCGCCCTGCCCGACACGCCGCTGGTGCTGATGTGCGGCCGCAACGAATCGCTGGCCGCGGCCCTGCGGGCGCAGCCGGCGCGCGCCCCGCGTGTGGTGGTGGGCTTCACCGCCGAGGTGGCGCGCTGGATGCGGCGCTGCGACTTCTTCATCGGCAAGCCCGGCCCGGGTTCCTTGAGCGAGGCGGTGTCACAGGGCCTGCCCGTCATCACCACGCGCAACGCCTGGACGATGCCGCAGGAACGCTGGAACACCGAGTGGGTGCAGCAGCACGGCCTGGGCCTGGTGCTGCGGCGCTTTGCCGAGGTCGACGAGGCCGTGCCGCAGCTGCTGGCCGAGCTGCCCGCGTACCGCCAGCGGGTGCAGGCGCAGCGAAACGCAGCCGTGTTCGAAGTGCCGCAGATCCTGGAGCGCATCCTGCGCGAGGCCCCGCCGACCCCCGCGCGAGAGGCCGCGTCATCGGCCTGACGCGAGCGAGTCACAGCGGCGTCGCGCACAGGCCTCAGCATGCCCGCATGCGCCGTGATGACATTGCCGCCCTCGCCGCCCAGCCCCTGCCCGCCGCAGCGGACGACGAACCCGGCGACCGCGGCGAACGGATCTCGGTGCGCACCGCGTGGATCTCCGACGTGCACCTGGGCACGCCCGGCTGCCAGGCCACCGCGCTGCTGGACTTTCTGCGCACCGTGGACTGCGAGACGCTGTACCTGGTGGGCGACATCATCGACGGCTGGCAGCTGCGCCGCAGCTGGTATTGGCCGCAGGCGCACAACGACGTCGTGCAGAAGCTGCTGCGCAAGGCGCGCAAGGGCACCCGGGTGGTGTTCGTGCCGGGCAACCACGACGAGTTCGCGCGCAAGTACCTGAACCACAACTTCGGCGGCGTCGATGTCGTCGAAGAGGCCATCCACGAGCTGGCCGATGGCCGCAAGCTCTGGGTGACCCACGGCGACTACTTCGACGGCGTGATCCAGTGTGCCAAGTGGCTGGCCTACGTGGGCGACTCGGCCTATGAACTGACGCTGCGACTGAACCGCCACTTCAATTCGCTGCGCGCACGCCTGGGCCTGCCGTACTGGAGCCTGAGCAAGTACCTCAAGCTGAAGGTCAAGCGCGCCGTCAGCTTCATCGGCGACTTCGAAACCGCGGTGGCCCGCGAGGCCCGCGCCAAGGGCGTGCACGGCGTCGTCTGCGGCCACATCCACCATGCCGAGATGCGCATGATCGACGGCGTGCTGTACTGCAACGACGGCGACTGGGTCGAGAGCCTCACGGCGCTGGTGGAGCACGGCGACGGGCGGCTGGAGATCCTCGACTGGTCGGCCCGCGGGCGGGCCGCGAAGGCCGGCGCCGAGCCCGTGGCCACTGGCGCTGTCGAGCCTGAGACGGTCATCGTGGCTTCTTGAGCCGTCGCTGCAGCAGCGGGGCGATCGGAGGCACCAAGCGTCTCGCACCCGAGACGCCGCACGCCATGTCAGCCCACTGCTGCCCCGTCCACAGGGAACCCGCCGTCGACCCGGCGCATCGCCGCGCGTTGTGGGTGGCGCCAGGCCCGGGCCGAGTTGCGCGGCGAGCCGCCGGCACAGTGATGCCGTCGAGCGGCCTGCTCCTCACTCGGTGTGGGCTTCGGCCTGCATGGCCAGCGCGCCCTCGAAGTCGCGAGCCCACAGCGCCACGCGGCCATCGGCCAGCGCTCGGCCGCAGACGTGGAAGCGGTGGATGTCGAACAGCGGCCGCATGGCGGTGAAGGCGAAGCGGGTGATGCGCGCGGCGGGCTGCGCTTGCCGCAGCAGATCGAGCAGCAGCGTGGCAACAAGCGGGCCGTGCACGACGAGGCCCGGGTAGCCCTCGACGCCGGTGACGTAGGCGCGGTCGTAGTGGATGCGGTGGCCGTTGAAAGTGAGCGCGCTGTAGCGGAACAGCAGCACGGGGTCGGGCACGATCTCGCGCTCGAAAGTGGCGTCGGTGGGCGCGGGCTGCGGTGGCGGCAGCGGCGAGCCGGGCGCGGGCAACTCGCGGTAGACGATGTCGTGCTCTTCGGTGAGGGCCAGGCCGCGCGGGCCCGAGACCTCATGCCGCACCGTCACGAACACCAGCGTGCCGCTGCGGCCGGCCTTGGCGTCGACGCGCGTGATGCGCGACTCGCGCGTGATCGCGTCGCCCACGCACAGCGGCTGGTGAAACTCGAAGCGGCCGCCGGCCCACATGCGGCGCGGCAAGGGCACGGGCGGCAGCAGGCCGCCGCGGCGGGCATGGCCATCGGGGCCGATCTCGCCCTGGCGGGCCCGCGGCAGGAAGTACAGCCAGTGCGCCAGCGAAGCGATGGCCTGGCCGGCGGCCGGCACGGCATCGTCGCGGTCCAGCAGCACAGCCAGGCCGGCCAGGGGGGCGGCCGTCACCGTGTCGTGGCGGTGTTCGCTGCGGCCCACCCACTGGCGCCAGTGGGCCAGCGAGGTGGCGAGATCGTCGGTGGATGGCGGGATGGTCATGGGTGAGGGGCGCCGCAGCGCAGCGCGGCATCTTGCCACCGGCCCGCGCCAAGCCTGCCTAGACTCGGGCCACAAGCCGATCAGGAGACCCGACATGACCATCCGCGCCGCCGTGCTCGAGACCATGGGCCTGCCCGCCCCGTATGCCGAGAGCCGGCCGTTGAAGATCCGCGACATCGAGCTCGACGATCCCGGCCCCGGCGAGGTGCGCGTGCGCGTGCTGGCGGCCGGGCTGTGCCACAGCGACCTGTCGGTGATCAACGGCGACCGGCCGCGGCCGCTGCCGATGGTGATCGGCCACGAATCGACCGGCGAGGTGCTGCAGCTCGGCCCTGGCGTGCACGACCTGGCGGTGGGAGACCGCGTGGTCATGGTCTTCATGCCCAGCTGCGGCGGCTGCCTGCCCTGCCAGGAAGGCCGGCCTTCGCTGTGCGAGCCCGGTGCGGCCAGCAACGGCGCCGGCACCCTGCTGGGCGGCATGCGGCGGCTGCGCCTGAACGGGCAGCCGCTGAACCACCACGTCGGCGTGAGCTGCTTTGCCGAAGAGTGCGTGGTGTCGCGGCGCTCGTGCGTGCGGGTGGACGCGTCCTTGTCGCCCGCCGAGGCGGCCCTTTTCGGCTGCGCGGTGCTCACCGGCGCCGGGGCTGTGTTCAACACGGCGCGGCTGCCCGCGGGCAGCACGGCCGCGGTCGTCGGACTCGGCGGCGTGGGCTTCTCGGCGCTGTTGGCGGCGGTGGCCAGCGGCGCGCGCGAGATCGTGGCCGTGGATCTGTCGGACGACAAGCTGGCGCTGGCCCGCGAGCTGGGCGCCACGCTCACCGTGAACGCGCGCGACCCCGATGCCGCCGCACAGGTGCGCTCGGCCACGAACGGCGGCGTCGACTGCGCCTTCGAGATGGCCGGCGCCATCGCCGCCATGGAGCTGGCCTGGGCCATCACGCGGCGCGGCGGCAGCACCATCAGCTCGGGCCTGCCACACCCGGACCGGCGCTTCGCGCTGCCGCCCGTGCAGATGGTGGCCGAAGAGCGCACGCTGCGCGGCAGCTACCTCGGCTCGGGCGTGCCCGCGCGCGACCTGCCGCGCTACATCGAGATGTACCGCCGCGGCCAGCTGCCGGTGCATCGGCTGATGGGCGAGCAGCTCGCGCTCGGCGACATCAACCGCGGCCTCGACCGCCTGGCCACGGGGCAGGCGATGCGCGACGTGGTGATGTTTTAGTGGGGCGGTGTCTGGTGTGCTGCTCTGTCTTGAGCTTGTCGAGGCAGGGCAATCGTGGGCGGCGAGAGCGTGCGTCTGCTGACGAGCGGCAGGTCTCTGCACGGCCCGGAGCGGCATTTCAGGCAGCCCTCTCGTCCTCCTCCGTTCGGGCTGAGTCCTTCGACAGGCTCAGAACACGCCTGTCGAAGCCCTCCCCTCAGCATCGCGCATCGCGGCAGGCGGTACAGGGTGCGAGGGTTCGGTCCGAAAGCCAACCCCGGTTGTTGCAAAGGGCTGTGCGGGCGGGGGCTGCGGCGTGATCTTGAAGCGCCGAGCAGCGCAGAGTTCATGGCCGCGCGCGCAGCGCGCTTCGTGAACTGACTCGCCGCAACTGTTCGAGCGCAGCGGGCGCAGCCCGCGTAGCGAGTTTTGCGGCGGGCCATGAACTCGAGCAGCACAGGGCAGTCGGCCCACAGGGCCGACCGCTTCAACTCACGTCGCAGCACCCGCCCGCACAGCCCTTTGCCGCTGCGATGCGTCGAGAGCGAGTGTTTGCACGGCACCAGGCTTCGACAGGCTCAGCCCGAACGGAGGGGAGGACCTCGACACGTTCAGCCCGAACGGAGGGGAGGGCTTCGACAGGCTCAGCCCGAACGGGGAGGAGCGCTTCGACAGGGTCAGCCCGAACGGAGTCGAGGCGCGGCAGGTACGTCGGCAAAGGGCCGGCAACGTGAATCCCGTTCACCATGAAGCCGACATCGACCTGCGCCGACAGACCAACGGACTTCGTGCGCGACTCACAGCGCGAGCGGGCCTCTCAGACCGTGCGGCCGCCGTCCACCGGGAACTCCACGCCGGTGATGAACTCGGCATCGTCGCTGGCGAGAAACAGCGCGGCCTTCGCGATGTCCATCGGCGTCGACAGCCGGCCCAGCGGAATGGTGGCGAGGAACTTCTTGCGGTTCTCGGGCGTGTCGGGCATGCCCATGAACTGCTCGAGCAGCCCCGTCACGCCCATCACCGGGCAGATGGCGTTGACGCGGATGTTGTCGGGCCCCAGCTCGACCGCGAGCGACTTGCTCATCAGGTTCACGGCGCCCTTGGAACTGTTGTACCAGGTCAGGCCCGGCCGCGGCCGCATGCCGGCGGTGCTGCCGACGTTGAGGATGACGCCGCTCTTTTGCTGGCGCATCAGCGGCACCACCGCGTGCACCATGTGGAAGATGCTCTTCACGTTGACGGCATACACCTTGTCGAAGGTGGCCTCGTCGACATCGAGCAGCGGGCCGTTCCGGTGCGTCCAGCCGGCGTTGTTGACGACGATGTCGATGCGGCCGCCGTAGGCCTGGCACGTGGCGGCCACGAGCGAGTCGATGTCGCTGCGCTGCGTGACGTCGCAAGTGTTGGCCATCGACGGCGCGCCGATGCTGGTGGCCACGGCCTGCGCGCCGGCGCCGTTGATGTCGGCCAACATCACCTTGGCTCCTTCGGCCGCGAAGAGGCGCGCGATGCCTTCGCCAAAGCCGCTGGCGGCGCCGGTGACGATGGCGATCTTGTTTAGCAGTCTCATGGCTTGTCTCCTGGAGGGCGCTTCGGGTTCAGGGCCCGTGGTACTGCACGATGGTCTTCACGGTGCAGAACTCCTGCAAGGCGAGAAACCCCTTCTCGCGGCCGTGGCCGCTGCGCTTGACGCCACCAAACGGCAGCTCCACGCCGCCGCCCGCACCATAGGCGTTGATGTAGACCTGCCCGCAGTGCATGGCACGCGCCACGCGCGTCTGGCGGCCGCCGTCGCGTGTCCAGACGGCAGCGATCAGGCCGTAGTCGGTGGCGTTGGCCAGCGCGATGGCATCGGCCTCGTCCTCGAAGGGCATGGCACTCAGCACCGGGCCGAAGACCTCGTCGCAGGCCAGCTCGTGCTGGCGCGGCACCGGGCCGAAGAGCGTGGGCGCCACGTAGTAGCCGCCTGGGTGCACGCCGTCGGCGACGCGGCCCTGCGCCAGCACCGGCAGGCCACTGGCGCGGGCGCGGTCGATGAAGCCCTGCACCCGCTGCTGCTGGGCGCGGTTGATCAGCGGGCCGCAGTCGCGGTCTTGCTCAGGCGTGCCGGCGCGGGTGTGGGCGAAGCGCTCGGCCACCATCGCCACGAAGCGCTCGTAGATGCTCCGTTGCACCAGCAGCCGGCTGCCGGCGCTGCAGGTCTGGCCAGCGTTCTGCGTGATGGCCTTGATCACGAAGGTGGCGGCGCGCTCGAGATCGGCGTCTTCGAACACCAGGTGCGGGCTCTTGCCGCCGAGTTCGAGCACGCACTTCAGCGTGCGCTCGGCGGCGGCCTTCTGCACGATCGTGCCGACCTCGGGGCTGCCGGTGAAGGTGACGAAGTCGATGTCCGGGTGGTGCGTCAGTGCGTCGCCGGCCTCCTCGCCGAGGCCGCAGACGACGTTGAGCGCGCCGTCCGGCAGCCCGGCTTCCTTGGCGATGCCGCACAAGGCCAGCGGCGTCATGCAGGCGTCTTCGCTGGGCTTGAGCACGGCGGCGTTGCCGGTGGCCAGCGCCGGCACGACCGAGCGGCCGAACATCTGCGCCGGGTAGTTCCAGGGCAGGATGTGCGCCGTCACGCCATAGGGCTCGTGCACGACGACGACCTGGAAGTCGTTCAGGTAGGGCAGGTGCTCGCCATGCAGCTTGTCGGCGGCGCCGCCGTAGAACTCGCAGTAGCGCGCGGCCACGACGATGTCGTTGCGCGCCTGGCTCATCGGCTTGCCGGTGTCGCGCGCTTCCAGCTGTGCCAGCGACTCCTGGCGCTCGAGGATGAGCGCGCTCATGCGCATCAGGATGCGGCCACGCTCGGTGGCCGTCATGCGGCCCCAGGCGCCGTTGCGTGCAGCGCGCGCAGCCGATACGGCGGCGTCGATGTCGGCCGCAGTGCCGCGCGGGATTTCATCGAAGGGCTGGCCGGTGGCGGGGTCGATCACCGGCAGCGTCTCGCCGCTGGATGATGCGACCCACTGCCCGGCGATGAAGTGTTGGGCCATGGTGCGTGTCTCCGGTTCGGTGTTTCGGATCTTGCCTGTGCCGCGCCTGGGCAAGAAAAAAGCCACCGCATGATGCATGCGGTGGCTTCGAAATGCTTGGCGGAGTGGACGGGGCTCGAACCCGCGACCCCCGGCGTGACAGGCCGGTATTCTAACCAACTGAACTACCACTCCAGCGGCTTTGGCCAGGAATTCAGGCGCTGTACGCCTTGAATCGCTGTCCCAAGTGCCATCGAGCTGCGTTGCCGCCCCCCGACCAACTTGGCGTCCCCTAGGGGATTCGAACCCCTGTAATCACCGTGAAAGGGTGGTGTCCTAGGCCTCTAGACGAAGGGGACAGGACTGGTTCCGTCTGAACAGAGCCGCATCTTGGTTGGTGGAGGTAAGCGGGATCGAACCGCTGACCTCTTGCATGCCATGCAAGCGCTCTCCCAGCTGAGCTATACCCCCGTTGCACTTTCGTACCCGAAGACTCGGTGCTGTCCAAACAGAGCCCTAGAGTATAGCCCAGGTTTCAGACATGCTGCAGCGCGGCCAGCACGCGCGGCCGTGCAAAGAGCGCCAGGACGGCGTCAATGCTCGGTGTCTGCGAGCGGCCGCACACCAGCACACGCACGGCCGGTGCCAGTTGCGGCATCTTCAGGCCGCACTCGGCCAGCACGGCCTTGATGGCGGCGGCGATGCCGGCCTTGTCCCAAGGCGTGAGGGCCTCGTCGGCGAGACGCTCGCGCAGCGCACGCAGGCCGGGCTTGACCGCGTCGGTCACGTGCGCGGCGAGTTCGGCCTCGGGCGGAGTGAGAGCCACGAACAGCATCTCGCACCAGTCGGCCAGTTCCACCACGGTGCTGCAGCGCTCCTTGAAGAGAGCCGCGGCGCACGCCAGCAACGCCAGGTCGTCAGTCGCCACACCGCGCGTTGCCAGCTGCTCACGCGCCAAGCCAGCCAGCCGATCATCGGGCGCCTGCTTCAGGTGGTGCGCGTTCACCCAGGCCAGCTTGGCGGGATCCCACTGCGCGGGGCTCCTGGCCAGATGGCTGCCATCGAACCACTGCACCATCTGCCCCAGCGTGAACAGCTCGTCGTCGCCATGGCTCCAACCCAGGCGAGCCAGGTAGTTGAGCATGGCCTCGGGCAGGTAGCCGGCGTCCTTGTAGGCCGTGACGCTGACCGCGCCGCGGCGCTTGCTGAGCTTGCTGCCGTCCTCGCCCAGGATCACCGGGCAGTGGCCGAAGAAGGGCAGCTGCACGCCCGGGCCGCCGATGGCGTGCCACAGGTTGATCTGCCAGGGCGTATTGTTGATGTGCTCGTCACCACGAAACACGTGCGTGATGCCCATGTCCATGTCGTCGACGACGACGGCGAAGTTGTAGGTGGGTACCCCCCACGCGGCGGGGCCAGCCGGCGCGTTGTCGGGTGCAGGCCGAAGGATGATCAGGTCGTCGATCTCCTCGTTGCGGATGGTGATCAGGCCCTTGACAAGGTCGTCCCAGGTGACGGCGCCGTCCACCGGGTTGGCGAAGCGCACGACAGGTTGCACACCTTCGGGGGGAACCGGCAACACTTTGCCGGGCTCGGGGCGCCAGCGGCGGTCGTACAGCGTCTTGTCGCCGCGCGCGCGCTGCGCCTCGCGCATGGCATCGAGCTCCTCGGGCGTGGCGTAGCAGCGGTAGGCCAGGCCCTGCGCGATGAGTTGCTCCACCACCTGGTGGTAGCGCTCCAGGCGCTGCATCTGGAAGAACGGGCCCTCGTCGTGGGCCAGGCCCAGCCAGCGCATGCTCTCGAGGATCTGGTCCACCGACGCCTGCGTGGAGCGCGCGACATCGGTGTCTTCGATGCGCAGCACGAAGCTGCCGCCGTGGTGGCGCGCGTAGGCCCAGGAGTACAGCGCGGTGCGCGCCGTGCCGAGGTGCAAATAGCCGGTGGGCGACGGGGCAATGCGGGTGCGGACGGGTCGGTTGAGCGTCATGGGGGTGGGCCGGCGGTGTCAGCGCGCGAGCGCCGACAGACCGCGATCGAGGTCGGTCCTCAGGTCGTCGAGGTCTTCGAGGCCCACGCCCAGGCGGATCATGCCTTCGCCGATGCCGGCGGCGGTGCGCTGGGCCGCGGTGAGCCGCCCGTGCGTGGTGCTGGCGGGGTGGGTGATGATGCTGCGCACGTCGCCAAAGTTGGCCGCGATGCTGCACAGCTCGGTGGCGTCGATCACCGAGAACGCGGCCTCGCGGCCGCCTTTGACGTCGAAGCTCAGCACCGCCCCGCCCTCGCCGTGCTGCTGCCGCATCGCCAGGGCATGCTGAGGGTGCGAGGCCAGGCCGGGGTGGTACACACGCGCCACCGCCGGGTGGGCCTCCAGCCACTGCGCCAGCCGCAGCGTGGCGGCGCTCTGCGCCTTCACACGCACGTCCAGCGTCTCCAGGCCCTTGGCCACGACCCAGGCATTGAACGGGCTCAGGCTCATGCCGGCGCTGCGCATCACGGGCACGAACTTCTCGTTGATCAGCGCTTCGTCAGCGCACAGTGCGCCGGCATTGACGCGGCCCTGGCCGTCGAGGAACTTGGTGCCGGAGTGCATGACGATGTCGGCGCCGAACTCCACTGGCCGCTGCAGCGCGGGCGAGCACAGGCAGTTGTCCACCGCCAGCAGCGCGCCGGCCTCGTGGGCGATGTCGGCAAGCGCCTGGATGTCGCACACTTCGCAGCTTGGGTTCGTGGGCGTCTCGGCGAACAGCAGCTTCGTCGTCGGGCGCATCGCGGCCTTCCACTCGGCCACCTCGGTCTGGCTCACGAACGTGCTCTCGACGCCGAACTTGCCGAACTCGCCCTGCAGCAGCTTGATCGTGGCGCCGAACACGCTGCCCGAGCACACCACGTGATCGCCAGCCTTCAGCAGGCCCATGAACATCAGCAGGATGGCGCCCATGCCGCTGCTGGTGCCGATGCAGCCGCTGGTGCCCTCCAGCGCCGCCAGCCGCCGCTCCATGATGGTGACGCTGGGGTTGGAGAAGCGGCTGTAGACGAAGGCGTCTTCCTCGTTGGCGAAGCGCCGCGCGGCGGTGGCAGCGTCGGGGTGCACGAAGCAGCTGGTGAGGAACAGGGCCTCGCTGTTCTCGCCCCAGGGCGATGGGGGCAGACCCTCACGCACCGCCAGCGTGGCGCGGCGCGTGCCGGGCGCGAAGTGTTTCTTCGGAATCATGCGCGCTCCCCCGGGCCCTGCTGCAGCGCCAGGCGCGAGCGGCCTTCGCCGTCGCCATCCGGCTCGGTTTCGTCGAACTGCAGCTGGCGCTGCGCCCGCAGCGCCTCGAACTCGTCTTCGGTCACGTCGCCGGTGATGTAGCGGCCATCGAAGCAGCTGGCCTCGAAGCCCTGGACCTTGGGGTTGAGCGCCGCCACCACGCGCTTCATCGCATCGACGTCCTGGTAGACCAGCGCGTCGGCGCCAATGAAGGCGCGGATCTCCTCCAGCGTGCGGCCGTGGGCGATGAGCTCTTCCTTCGTCGGCATGTCGATGCCGTAGACGTTGGGGTGCCGCACCGGCGGCGCGGCACTGGCCATGTAGACCTTGCGCGCGCCGGCCTCGCGCGCCATCTGGACGATCTCCTTGCTGGTGGTGCCGCGCACGATGCTGTCGTCCACCAGCAGCACGTTGCGGCCTCGGAACTCCACGCCGATGGCGTTGAGCTTCTGGCGCACGCTCTTCTTGCGCACCGACTGCCCGGGCATGATGAAGGTGCGGCCGACGTAGCGGTTCTTGACGAAGCCCTCGCGGTAGGGCTTGCCCAGCCGGTGCGCGAGCTGCATCGCGCTCGGGCGGCTGCTCTCGGGGATGGGGATGACGACGTCGATCTCGCTGGGCGGCAGCGTGTTGATGACGCGCTGCGCCAGCGTCTCGCCCAGGTTCAACCTCGCCTGGTAGACGCTGATGCCGTCGAGCACGCTGTCGGGGCGCGCCAGGTACACGTACTCGAAGATGCAGGGGTTCAGGCTCGGGTGGTCGGCGCAGGGGCGGGTGTGCACCTGGCCTTGCAGATCGATGTAGAGCGCCTCGCCAGGGGCGAGGTCGCGCACGAGGCGGTGGCCGGTGCCCTCCAACGCCACGGACTCGCTGGCCACCATGAATTCGCGCCCGCTGTCGCTGAGCGCGTCGCCAAAGCACAGCGGGCGGATGCCGAAGGGGTCGCGGAAGGCCAGCAGCCCGTGCCCGGCGATCAGCGCGATGACGGCGTAGCTGCCCTTCACGCGCCGGTGCACGCCGGCCACGGCCTTGAACACGTGTTCGGGCATCAGCGGCAGGTCGCGCGCCACCAGCTCCAGCTCGTGCGCCAGCACGTTGATCAGCACCTCGGTGTCGCTCTCGGTGTTGATGTGGCGGCGGTCGATGTCGAACAGCTCCTCCTTCAGCGCCTGCGCGTTGGTGAGGTTGCCGTTGTGCACGAGCACGATGCCGTAGGGCGCGTTGACGTAGAAGGGCTGCGCCTCCTCTTCGCTGTAGGCGTTGCCGGCCGTGGGGTAGCGCACCTGGCCCAGGCCCACCTGGCCCGGCAGCGCGCGCATGTTGCGGGTGCGGAAGATGTCCCGGACCATGCCACGCGCCTTGTGCATGTAGCACTTGGTGCCCTGCATGGTGACGATGCCGGCCGCGTCCTGCCCACGGTGCTGCAGCAGCAGGAGTGCGTCGTAGATCAGCTGGTTGACGGGGCCGGTGGCGATCGCGCCGACGATGCCGCACATGGTGGAAGCCTCAGGTTCGGATGTGCCGGGAAACGGCCTCGGGCAGCAGCGGCTTCAGCGCCGCCAGGCCCTGGTGCAGCCAGCGCGCACCGTGCGAGCCCTGCCACGCCGCCGATTGTGAGGCCGGCGTGAGCGCCAGCACGGTGGCCAGCGCCAGCAGCAGCACGCCGCCGCGCAGAGCACCGAACAGCGCGCCCAGCAGCCGGTCGGGGATGGAGAGCGGCGTGGCATGGATCAGGAGGCGCACCAGCCGCGCCAGCAGCGCCCAGGCCAGCAGCGCGACCACGAAGGCCAGCGCGAAGGACACCCCGGCATTCAGTCCCGAGCCCGGTGTGCCCACCGGCAAGTGCGGCGCCAGCTGCGGCGAGCCCCACTGGGCGGCAAACCAGGCCACCAGCCAGCCTGCCAGCGACAGCAGTTCAAACACAAAACCGCGGACGAGACCCACCACCACCGACGCTGCCAGCACCCCCAGCAAGGCCCAGTCGACGAAGCCGAGGTCCGGCAGCGTCATGGCCGGGGTGAATCAGGGCGCCAGCACCGCGGCCTGCAGGCCGGCAGCCTTGACGCGGGCGGCCACCGCGTCGGCCTCGGCGCGGCTCTTGAACGGGCCCACACGCACGCGGGTGCGCTTGCCAGTGGGCGAGTCGACGTCCTGCGTGTAGCTGGCATAGCCCAGCAACTGCAGCTTGGCGCGGGCGGCGCGCAGGCGCTCCATGTCGTTGTAGGCCCCGACCTGCACGATCCAACGGCCAGCGGCAGCCTTGGGCGCGGCAGTCGGGGCCGAGGCGCGTGCGGCGGGGCTTGCGGGCGGGGGCGCGGCGGACGCGGTGGGTTTCGAGGCGGTCGGCTTCGATGCGGCCGGGACGGCGGTCGGCGGCTTCACAGCCGCCGTTGCCGCGGCCGCCGGCTGGGATGCCGCGTTGGCGGCCAGGCCCGGCGCCACCGGCTCCACGCCAGCGTCGGCGGGCACCAAGGGCGGCGGCGCCACGGGCGTGGCCGCAGCACGGGCGGCCTGGGCCTCGGCCGAGAGCACGATCGGCGTGTCCCGCGGCAGCGGCCGGGGCTGGGTCTCGAAAAGCAGCGGGAAGCCGATCACGCCCACCGTCAGCAGCAGCACCGCCCCCACCAGCCGGCGCCGCGCCTGCGTGCGCGCAGCAGCGATGGTGGCGTCGTCGGGCGGCGGTGGTGCACCCGAGGAACGCTTCGGCCGTTGCGGCGGTGTGGGCTCGGAGGCCGTGTCCTTGGCGCGGAAGAACGGCAGTCGCATGCGGTCTGGGGCGGGGATTCGGGGCCGGATCAGCCGGGTGTGGGTGCCGATGGCGGTGCGGCGTGCGGGGCGCCGAGCCGCGGCAGGCCCGCCTTGAGCACGCCGCCCACCGTGTAGAACGACCCGAAAACGACGATTCTATCGGCGGGGTCGGCCGCGGCCACGGCGGCCGCCAGGGCCGCGGCAGGATCGCCATGCCGGTGCACCGCGGGTGTGCCGCCGATGCGCCCTGCGGCCGCGGCGCCCACCATCGCCACGAGGTCGTCGAGCTTCGCCGAACGCGCGCTGGGCAAGGGACACAGATGCCAGCTGTCCACCAGCGCAGCGATGCGGCCCAGGAGCGCCGGGATGTCCTTGTCGGCCATCGCACCGAAGACCGCGTGCGTCCGTGGGTAGTAGCCCATCGCGTCGAGGTTGGCAGCCAGCGCGCCCACCGACTGCGGGTTGTGGGCCACATCCAGCACCAGCGTGGGCTGGCCGGGCACGATCTGGAAGCGGCCGGGCAGATCCACCAGCGCCAGGCCCGTGCGCACGGCCTGGGCGTTGATCGGCAGCCGGTCCTTCAATGCGATCAGCGCCGCGATGGCGCCGGAAGCGTTGATCAGCTGGTTGGCGCCGCGCAGCGCCGGATAGCCCATGCCGCTGTAGCGGCGGCCGCGACCGTTCCAGCTCCACTGCTGGCGGTCGCCCTGGTGGTTGAAGTCGCGGCCCACCAGCCACAGGTCGGCGCCGATGGACTCGCCGTGACCCACCACGCTGGCCGGCGGCAGCGGGTCGCTCACCACGCAGGGGCGGCCGGGGCGCATGATCTGCGCCTTCTCCAGGCCAATGGTCTCGCGGTCGGGGCCCAGCCACTCCATGTGGTCGAGGTCGATGCTGGTGATGACGGCGCAGTCGCAGTCGAAGGCGTTGACGCTGTCGTAGCGCCCGCCCAGGCCGACCTCGAGGATGACGACGTCCACCTCGGCCATCGACAAGCAGCGCGCGATGGCCAGGGTGGTGAACTCGAACTGCGTGAGCGTGGTGTCGCCGCGTGCGCGCTCCACGGCCTCGAAGTGGGGCAGCAGCAGCACCTCGTCGACCGCTTGGCCGTTGATCTTGCAGCGCTCGGTGAACCGCACCAGCTCGGGCTTCTGGTACAGGCCGGTGCGGTAGCCGGCGTGGCGCAGGATGCTCTCGAGCATGGCGCAGGTGCTGCCCTTGCCGTTGGTGCCGGCCACCGTGATGACGGGCACTTCGAAGTGGATGCCCAAGGCGCGGGCCACCTGGACCGTGCGCTCCAGCGACAGGTCCAGGGTCTTGGGGTGCATGGCGGCGCAGTGCGCGAGCCAGTCGGATAGGGATGGGCGATCGGTCATCTCAGTCGCAGAGATCCGTTCGCGCTGAGCCTGTCGAAGCGCCCGTGGTTCTCGTGGGCTTCGACAGGCTCAGCCCGAACGGTGGAGGGCTGGGGCGCGGTCGTGGGCGGCCTACGCCACGGCGTCGGCCGACTGCCGCTGCAACAGCGCCAGCAGCCGCGCCACGGTGGGCCGCAGCTGGCGGCGGTCGCAGATCATGTCGAGCGCGCCGGTGCCGAGCAGGAACTCGCTGCGCTGGAAGCCCTCGGGCAGCTTCTCGCGCACGGTGTTTTCGATCACGCGCGGACCGGCGAAACCGATCAGCGCCTTGGGCTCTGCGATGACCACGTCGCCCATGAAGGCGAAGCTGGCCGACACGCCGCCCATCGTGGGGTCGGTGAGCACGCTGATGTAGGGCAGATTCGCCTTGGCCAGACGGGTGAGCGCGGCGTTGGTCTTGGCCATCTGGAGCAGGCTCAGCAGGCCCTCCTGCATGCGTGCGCCCCCGGTGGCCGTGAAGCTCACGAAGGGCACCTTCTGCTCCACCGCGGCCTCCACGCCACGCGTGAAGCGCTCGCCCACCACGCTGCCCATGCTGCCGCCCATGAACTCGAACTCGAAGCAGGCAGCCACGACCGGCACGCTCATCACGGCGCCGCCCAGCACCACCAATGCGTCGGTTTCGCCGGTGAGCTCCAGCGCGGCCTTCAGGCGCAGCGGGTACTTCTTGCTGTCCTTGAACTTCAGTGCGTCGACCGGCAGCACCTCCTGCCCGATCTCCCAGCGGCCCTCGGGGTCGAGGAAGGCATCGAGCCGCTTGCGAGCGCCGATGCGATGGTGGTGGTCGCACTTGGGGCAGACGTTGAGGTTGCCTTCAAGGTCGGCTTTGTAGAGCACCGTCTCGCACGACGGGCACTTGATCCACAACCCCTCGGGCACCGCGCGGCGCTCGGCCGGGTCGGTGGGCTGGATCTTCGGCGGCAGCAGTTTTTCGAGCCAGCTCATGGGAACGTGCTCCTGGTGGGGTTGGCGCTCAGGCGTCGAGCGCAGCGCGGATCTCGGCCATGAAGGCGCGGGCCGCGAGGGGCGCATTCTCGCGGGTTTGGGATTCGATCAGCTGGATCAGACGGGTGCCGATCACCACGGCGTCCGACACCGCCGCCACAGCCCGGGCGCTGGCGGCGTCGCGGATGCCGAAGCCCACGCCCACTGGCACGCTCACGTGGGCGCGGATGCGGGGCACCATCTGCGCCACGGCCTCGGTGTCCAGGTGACCCGCGCCCGTGACGCCCTTGAGCGACACGTAGTAGACGTAGCCGCTGGCCACGCGGCCGACCTGGGCCATCCGCGCGTCGGTGCTGGTCGGAGCGAGCAGGAAGATGAGGTCCAGGCCGGCTTGCCTGAGTTGCGCGGAGAAAGCCTCGCACTCCTCGGGCGGGTAGTCGACGATCAGGAGGCCATCGACGCCGGCCTCGGCTGCGGCGCGCACGAATGCGCTGTCTTCACCAGGGTGGCCGTGCTTCTGGTCATAACGCTCCACTGGATTTGCGTAGCCCATCAGCACCACCGGCGTGGCCTGGTTGGTGCGACGGAACTCGCGCACCATCGCCAGCACCTGCGGCACACCGATGCCACGCGCCAGCGCGCGTTCGCTCGCCTTCTGGATGACGGGACCGTCGGCCATGGGGTCGGAGAACGGCACGCCAAGCTCGATGATGTCGGCGCCGCCGTCGGCCAACGCCTGCATGATCTGCGGCGTGACGTCGGCGTAGGGATCGCCGGCGGTCACGTACGGAATCAGCGCCTTGCGGCCCTGGGCCTTGAGCGCGGCCAGCGTGGTGGCGATGCGGCTCATTGCGGCCTCCGCAGGGCCACCCCAAGGTGGCCGGACGCCCCCTCGGCGGGCAGCGAGCGATAGCGAGTGTGGGAGCTCATTGCTTCACGCTCTGGCCGCGGCAGGACGGCCGGCAGTAGAACTCGGCGCCGGTCAGGTCGGCCACGGTGCCGATGTCCTTGTCGCCACGGCCGCTGAGGTTGACGAGCAGATGCTGGTCGGGGCGCATCGTGGCCGCCAGCTTCATCGCATGGGCCACGGCGTGGCTGCTTTCCAGCGCCGGGATGATGCCCTCGGTGCGGCACAGGCGGTGGAAGGCCTCCAGCGCCTCGGCATCCGTCACGCCCACGTACTCGGCGCGGCCGATGTCCTTGAGGTAGGCGTGCTCGGGGCCGACACCGGGGTAGTCGAGGCCGGCGCTGATGCTGTGCGTCTCGGTGATCTGGCCGTTGTCGTCCTGCAGCAGGTAGGTGCGGTTGCCGTGCAGCACGCCGGGCGTGCCGGCCGAGAGGCTGGCCGCGTGGCGGCCACTGGCGATGCCCTGCCCGGCCGCCTCCACACCGATGAGGCGCGTGCCCTCTTGCGGGATGTAGGGGTAGAAGATGCCCATGGCGTTGCTGCCACCACCCACGCAGGCCAGCACCGCGTCGGGCTGGCGACCCACCTGGCGCTGCATCTGCTCGATGCACTCGTCGCCGATCACGCGCTGGAAGTCGCGCACCATCATCGGGTAGGGGTGCGGGCCGGCCACGGTGCCGATGATGTAGAAGGTGTTCTCGACGTTCGTGACCCAGTCGCGCAGCGCCTCGTTGAGCGCGTCCTTCAGCGTCTTGCTGCCGCTCTCGACGGGCACGACGCGGGCACCCAGCAGGTGCATGCGGTAGACGTTGGGGCTCTGGCGCTTGACGTCCTCCGAACCCATGTAGACCACGCACTCCATGCCGTAGCGGGCGCAGATCGTGGCGGTGGCCACGCCGTGCTGGCCGGCGCCCGTCTCGGCGATCACGCGCGGCTTGCCCATGCGGCGCGCCAGCAGCGCCTGGCCGATGGTGTTGTTGACCTTGTGCGCGCCGGTGTGGTTGAGGTCCTCGCGCTTGAGGTGGATCTGCGCGCCGCCGAGCTCGCGGCTCAGGCGCACGGCGTGGTAGATCGGGCTGGGCCGGCCCACGAAGTGCGCCAGCTCATGCCGGAACTCGGCCACAAACTCGGGATCCTCGCTGTACGCCGTGTAGGCCGCCTCGAGCTCGGCCAGCGCATGAACGAGGGTCTCGGCAACGAAGGTGCCGCCGTAGAAGCTGGGCTGGCCGTTGGGTCCGGCCACGGGGCCGAAGTGCCCGCGCGCGTCGGGCTGCTGGTACTCGAACATGATGCGGATGGGTCCTCTAGAGGGCGGCTTCGGCGATGCGGGCATCGGCCTCGCGCACCGCCTGGCAAAACCGGCGCATCAGGCCGGCGTCCTTCACGCCCTTGGCCTGCTCCACGCCGGAGCTCACGTCAACGGCCCAGGGCCGGACGAGCCGCACGCCATCGGTCACATTGGCAGGATTCAACCCACCAGACAAAACGACCGGAGCGGGCACGTTGCGTGGAATGAGTGACCAATCGAAGACCTTCCCACCGCCACCGAAACCCTCGACGAAGGCGTCGAGCAGCAGGGCCTGGGCGCTGGCGTAGCGCGCGGCGCAGTCTAACAAATCGACCTCGTGGCCCGAGCCTGGCGTCCCCATGCGCACGGCGCGCAGATAAGGTCTTGCCGCCGCCTCGCTGACGCTCTGGCAGAAGGCCGGGGTCTCGTCACCGTGAAACTGCAGCACCGCCTGCGGCACGGCCTGCACGCCCGCGGCCACTTCGGCCGGGGTGGCGTTGACGAACAGCAGCACCGGCGTCACGAAGGGCGGCATGCGGGCCACCAGCTCGCGCGCCCTCGTCGGCGTCACGGCGCGCGGGCTCTTGGCGTAGAGGTTGAAGCCCAGCGCGTCGGCGCCGGCCGCACAGGCGGCGTCGACATCGGTCTCTCGCGTGAAGCCGCAGAATTTGATGCGGGTACGGTGCATGGGGCTCGGGCCAGGGTCAGGGCATCAGCCAGGGCGCGGCAGCCACGGTCTCGGGGATGCCGAGCGCAGGATCGTAGTACGGCCCCAGGAAGCACAGCCCGTCGGGACTGAAGGTGGGTGCGGCGGCGTCGCGGTCGCGCGCGGTCAGCACCTCGGCCATCCAGCCCGGCGGCCGGCGGCCGCTGCCCACCATCACCAGGCTGCCCATGAGGTTGCGCACCATGTGGTGCAGGAAGGCGTTGCCGTCGAATTCGAAGGTCCACCAGCCGGCCATGGGCTGGCCGCGGAAAGCGATGTCGATGCGCTTGAGCGTCTTCACCGGCGTCGGCGACTGACAGGCGCTGGAACGGAATGAGCTGAAGTCGTGCGTGCCGACGAGGTGAGCAGCCGCTTCGCGGAGCGCGACGGCATCCAGCGGCCGGAAGGTCCAGCCCACGAGGCCGGCATCGAGCGCCGGCCGCGCGGGCGACTCGCGCAGCAGGTAGCGGTAGCGCCGGCCGAGCGCGCCGTTGCGGGCGTGGAATCGCTCGCCGACCGGCATCGCCCATTGCACGGCGATGTCAGCCGGCAGGAATCGGTTGGTGCCCCGCACCCACGAGAACGCTTCGCGCTCGACGGCGACGTCGGCGTGCACCACCTGGTTCAGCGCGTGCACGCCGGCATCGGTGCGACCGGCGCACACGGTACGCACAGGCTGGTCGGCAAACGCGGCCAGCGCCTGCTCCAGCGCGTCCTGCACGGTGCGGCAGCCAGGCTGGCTCTGCCAGCCGTGGTAGGCGCCGCCGCGGTAGCTGACGCCGAGCGCCAGGCGCGACGGCATTCGTGCGTCAACCCAGCTTTTCGAGCATGCCCAGGGCCTTGGCCTTCAGTGCACCGTCGGCCTTGGACACGACCTCGTCGAGCAGGTCTCGGGCACCTTCAAGGTCGCCGATCTGGCGGAACTCCTCGGCCAGCTCCAGTTTGCGCGCCAGCGGGCCGTCGGCGGTGCTGTCGCCCGGCGCCGCCGGCTCGGCGCCGAAGTCGAGCAGGCTGCCCGCCTCCGACTCCACCGGGGCCGCGGCAGGTGCCTGCGCCGCGTCGGGCTGAGCGTCGAGGTCGAAATCCAGGCTGACGTCCGGCTTGGCCGCTGGCGTGGGCTTGTCCGGCGACCCTGGCTGCGATTGCTCTTCGCGGCGGGCAGGGGCCGGCTGATCAACGCGCACCGTCCCGGACTCGGGCTCGAGCGCGACCTGCGGGGGGACAGGCTGCGTCGTCTCGACGGGGCGAGGCGGGGTGTCGCCACCGAGGTCGAGTTCCAGGTCGATGCCATCCAGGACGGCGTCAACCGCGGGCTCGAAGTCCGGCGGCTGCGAAGCTGCTGTCTGGGGCAGGGTGGGCGCGCCGAGCGGCTCCGTCGCCTGGGCCACGGGGCCGGACTCACCTTCGGGCTTGCCGCCCGGCTGATACAGGGGGTTGTCCGGGTCGATGCTACGGCCGAGCTCCTGCGCATTCGTCCAGTCCTCGCCTTCGCCGCGGGTGAGGTTGAACATCTGGGTGGCCAGGAGTTCGAAGCTCTTGATGTCGCGCCGCTTGGCGTACACCTCCAGGAGCTTGCTGCGAATGGCCATGCGCTCGGGGTTTGAGCGCATGGCCTCCTTGAGGATCTCCTCGGCCTGCAGATCGCGGCCATAGGCCAGGTAGACGTCGGCCTCGGCCACGGGGTCGACGTCACCGATGGCGTCGAGCTGGCTGAGCGAGTAGCTCATCGACGAGGTGCCGCCCGTGGCGCTGGCGGCGGCCTGATGCGTGTCGATGCGCTGGCCTCCGCTGGCGCCGAAGAAACTGTCGGGCTGCAGTCGGCTCTTCAGGAAGGAGGTCTCGCTGGACAGCTTGCGCAGCTTGCCCAGCAGGCGGTAAGCGGTCAGTCCACTCAGCAGCAGCAGCAACGCACCGCCGGCAGGCAGGAGCAGCGAGTTCCCGCTCAATGAATCCAGGAACCCGCCGCTGTCGGCCTGGGAGACCGGCGCCAGGGGCTTGGCAGGAGCGGCGGGAGCAGACGCCGGCGGCGGCGCTGAGGCCGGCAAGCGGGGTGCCGCTGCAACCGGGGGGGAGGACGACCTGGCTGGGGCGGAACCCGGGGCTGCCGGGACGGCGGCGCCTGGCCCCTGCTGCAGTTGCTTCAGTTGGTCGACGTTGCGCGACATCTCCGCGATGCGCGTGCTGGCTTCCTTGCGCTCGGTTTCCCTGGAGACCTGCGCCTCGGGCGATGTGGGCTTGACCCCACCCTGCGACAGGATCAGCCGCTCGGGCGCCGAGGCGGCTCCGGGGCGGCGGTCTTCGACCTGGGCCCGCACCTGACCAGTGGCCCGACGCGCCGGCGTGTCCACTGGCGCAGCCGTGATGCCCTGGGCCAGACGCCGGCGGTAGGCGTCGAAATCAGCGCTGTGCGCCAGGATGATCTGCCGCGCTTCGGCAGGCGACACCTGGCTCGCCACTTCAGCCGACGGCACGGTGAGCAGGCTGCCGGCCTTGAGCCGGTTCATGTTTTCGCCCATGAAGGCCTGCGGGTTGGCGCGGAACAGCGCCACCAGCATCTGGTCGAGCGACACCCCCGCGGGCACGGTGCGACCGGCGACTCGCGACAGCGTATCGCCCCATACGACGCGCACCGGGTCCCTGCCCTGCCTGGGCCGCGCCGCCACAGGGGCGGGCGTCGGCGCGGCCGCCAGCGGCGCCGAGGCCGGGGCCGACGCCGGGGTGACCGACGGCGGCGCCAGGGGCGTGATCGTGGCCGACGCGGGCGCGGCCACGGCCGACGCTTCGGCCGGCACCTGCGCGGCGGGACGCGCCTGCGGCGCGTCGAACAGCATCGAGTAGTCGCGCACCAGCTGGCCGCTGGCCCAGGTGGCCTCGACGATCAGGCCGACGAAGGGATCGAGCACGGCCCGCTCGCTGCGCACCTCCAGCACCTGCTGCCCATTGCGCTGCACCAGCTGCACGGAGGTGCCGGGCAGCACGGCGTTGTAGTCGACACCGGAAGCGCGGTACACCTCCGGCGGCGCCACGCGCAAGCGCAACGAGGCGGCTTCTTCGGCCGTGATGCTGGTGACCTCGATCTCGGCGCGCAGGGTCTCGCCGAGGGCGGATTGCAGCTGAAGACGGCCCAGGCCCAGGGCCCAGACCTGGCTGCCCCAGAGACAGGCGGCGGCGACAGCGATGCCTCGGAGCGCAGACCGCACCGTGGACTTCAAGCGTTGATTCAAGGCGGATCCCCCAGGCCAAAGGGCCGCTGTTCCCTGCATGGGCAGCCCTGCTTCGTGACACGTCAGCGCGCGCACCATGCCCCCTGGGCGCTGCGCACCAGGCGGCGTGAATGGCGAAAACGCAAAAGTATCGGGCATATTGGCGCTGAATCTCGCAGGGAGCCTGACATTGACGGGGCTGCAAGCCTTTGCTTCACGGGGCGGCACAGCGCTTGACCAAAGGCAACGGCCCACCGTCCGCCGCATCAGGCCTGCAGCAAGATGCGCAGCATGCGGCGCAGCGGCTCGGCGGCGCCCCACAGCAGCTGGTCGCCGATGGTGAAGGCACCCAGGTAATCGTCGCCGAGCGCCAGCTTGCGCACGCGGCCCACCGCGATGTCCATCGTGCCCGTCACCGCCACCGGCGTGAGGCCGCGCACGGTGGCCTCTCGGGTGTTGGGCACGAAGCGCACCCAGGCGTTGTCGGCGCGGATCATCTGCTCGACGTCGGCCAGCGGCACGTTCTTCTTCAGCTTGATGCTCAGGCTCTGGCTGTGGCAGCGCATGGCGCCGACGCGCACGCAGGTGCTGTCGATGGGGATGGCCGCCGTGCCGGCGAAGCCCGGGCCCCGACCGAGGATCTTGTTCGTCTCGGCGCCGCCCTTCCACTCCTCCAGGCTGGTGCCGTCACCGCGGTCGACGTCGATCCAGGGGATCAGGCTGCCGCCCAGCGGCACCATGAAGTTCTTCGTCTCTTCTGCACTGAGGCCACGCTGCGTGGCCGCCACCTGGCGGTCGATCTCGAGGATGGCGCTGGCGGGGTCGTCGAGCAGCGGCCGCACGGCCGCGTTCAGCGTGCCGTACTGCGTGAGCAGCTCGCGCATGTGCTGCGCGCCACCGCCGCTGGCGGCCTGGTAGGTGGTGGCCGTCATCCACTCCACCAGATCGGCCTTGAAGAGGGCGCCCAGGCCCATCAGCATGCAGCTGACGGTGCAGTTACCGCCGACGTAGTCCTTCACGCCCTTGGCCAGCGCGTTCTGGATCACGTGCATGTTGACGGGATCGAGGATGATGACCGCGTCGTCGTTCATGCGCAGCGTCTTGGCGGCGTCGATCCAGTAGCCCTTCCAGCCGGCGGCGCGCAGCTGCGGGTAGACGGCCTTGGTGTACTCGCCGCCCTGCGCGGTGATGACCACGTCGCAGCGCTTCAGCGCGCCGATGTCGTTGGCGTCGAACAGCTTCTTCTCGTTCTTCGCCTGCACAGGTGCGGCACCGCCGGCATTGCTGGTGCTGAAGAAGAGCGGCTCGATGAGCGCGAAGTCACCTTCGGCCTGCATGCGGTCCATGAGGACCGAGCCGACCATGCCGCGCCAGCCGACGAGGCCGACCACGGGATTGGAAGAGAGTGCCATCTTGATTGCCTTTTTCCGAGAGTTTCGGACCCCTGGTGTTCCCGGTTCGAATCGCCGGGGTCCTGGGGTGGAGGCGAAACGATCCGAGACCTAGGAGCGTGGGCGGCAGAAATCCAGCCCCGCGCCGGGGCGGCCAAAGTCACTGGCGTAGGCGCGTCGCGCAGCGCGGGCTTGACGCCCGCGCCAGCGGCGCAACACCCGCCAGCGGCTTTGGCCGCCCCGGCCCTTCGGGTTGGGCCGATTTCGGGGCCCATGCGGCGTTGCCACGCTGGCCCGGGCGCACAGCCCGGGCTGCGCGCGGCGCCTGGCCTGGGCCCCGAAGTCGGCCCAACGCGGGGCTGGATTTCTGCCGCCCACGCTCCTAGGTGGTCTTGGTAATGGTTTTGCCAGCGCTCTGGTCCAGGACGGCGGCAACCACCGCATCACCCATCTCGCGCGTGCCCACCTTGGTGGTGCCTTCACTCCAGATGTCGGCCGTGCGCAGGCCGGCCGCGAGCACGGCCTTGACGGCGGTGTCGATGCGGTCGGCGGCAGCCGGCTGGTTGAGCGTGAAGCGGAGCATCATGGCAGCAGACAAGATTGTAGCCAGCGGGTTTGCAACACCCTGACCGGCGATGTCGGGCGCGCTGCCGTGGCTGGGCTCGTACAGGCCCTTGCCGTTCTTGTCGAGGCTGGCGCTGGGCAGCATGCCGATCGAGCCGGTCAGCATGGCGGCTTCGTCCGACAGGATGTCGCCGAACATGTTGCCGGTGACGACGACGTCGAAAGCCTTCGGCGCCTTCACCAGCTGCATGGCGGCGTTGTCGACGTACATGTGCTGCAGCTCCACGTCGGGGTACTGCGCGTGCACCTCGGTGACGACGTCCTTCCAGAACTGGAAGGTCTCCAGCACGTTGGCCTTGTCGACGCTCGTCACCTTCTTGTTGCGTTTGCGTGCGGCCTGGAACGCCACGTGCGCGATGCGCTCGATCTCCGGCCGGCTATAGCGCATCGTGTCGAAGGCTTCTTCGGCGCCCGGGAAGTGCCCGTCCACCGCCGTTCGGCGGCCGCGCGGCTGGCCGAAGTAGATGTCGCCGGTGAGCTCGCGGATGATCAGGATGTCCAGGCCCGCCACCAGCTCGGGCTTCAGCGACGAGGCGTGCGACAGCTGCTCGTAGCACAGCGCTGGGCGGAAGTTGGCGAACAGGCCCAGGTGCTTGCGCAGGCCGAGGATGGCCTGCTCGGGGCGGAACTGGCGTTCGAGCTTGTCGTACTTCCAGTCGCCCACGGCGCCGAACAGCACCGCGTCGGCGTCCTTGGCCAGCTGCAGCGTGCTGTCGGGCAGCGGGTGGCCGTGCGCCTCGTACGCAGCGCCGCCAACGAGGGCAGTTTCGCTCTCATAGCGCAGCTCCAGCGCGTCGAGCACACGCACGGCCTCGCGCACGATCTCGGTGCCGATGCCGTCGCCCGGCAGGATGGCGATCTTCATGGTCTTGTGTCTCCTCAACCCAGTTGTGTCTTGGCCAGCCACGGCATCTTTGCCAGGCGCTCGGCCTCGAAGGCGCGGATCTTGTCGGCGTGCCGCAGCGTCAGGCCGATGTCGTCGAAGCCGTTGACGAGGCAGTATTTGCGGAAGGCCTGCACCTCGAACGGGATCTCCTCGCCGTCGGGCTTGACCACCACCTGGCGCGGCAGGTCGATGGTGAGCCGGTAGCCCGGAAAGGCCGCAACCTCGTCGAACAGCCGGCTCACCACGCCTTCTGGCAGCACGATGGGCAGGAGGCCGTTCTTGAAGCAGTTGTTGAAGAAGATGTCGGCAAAGCTCGGCGCGATGAGTGCGCGGAAACCGTACTGCTCCAGCGCCCAGGGCGCGTGCTCGCGGCTGGAGCCGCAACCGAAGTTCTGGCGGCACAGCAGCACGCTGGCGCCGCTGTACCGCGGCTGGTTGAGCACGAAGTCGGGGTTGGGCTTGCGCTGCGCGGCGTCCTGCCCGGGCTCGCCCTTGTCGAGGTAGCGCCACTCGTCGAACAGGTTGGGGCCGAAGCCGCTGCGCGCGATGCTCTTGAGGAACTGCTTGGGGATGATGGCGTCGGTGTCGACATTGGCGCGGTCCATCGGGGCCACGAGGCCGGTGTGCACGGTGAAGGCTTGCATGGGGTCTTCCTCTCGGTCTCCGTTCGGGGTGGTGAGCGTGGGCTTCGACAAGCTCAGCCCGAACGGAAGGGGTTCAGACGAAGCGGCGCACGTCGACGAAGTGGCCGTGCACCGCGGCGGCGGCGGCCATGGCCGGGCTCACCAGGTGCGTGCGACCGCCGGCGCCCTGGCGGCCCTCGAAGTTGCGGTTGCTGGTGCTGGCGCAGCGCTCGCCAGGCTCCAGGCGGTCGGCGTTCATCGCCAGGCACATGCTGCAGCCGGGCTCACGCCACTGGAAACCTGCCGCCTTGAACACCTCGTGCAGGCCCTCGGCTTCGGCCTGCGCCTTCACCTGGCCGGAGCCGGGCACCACCATCGCCACCTTCACGCCGGCCGCCACCTTCTGGCCCAGGCGCTTGACCACCGCAGCCGCCTCGCGCAGGTCTTCGATGCGGCTGTTGGTGCAGCTGCCGATGAACACCTTGTCGACGGTGATGTCGGTGATGGCCTTGTTCGGCTGCAGACCCATGTAGACCAGCGCGCGCTCGATGGCCCCTCGCTTGACGGCGTCGGCTTCCTTGTCGGGGTCGGGCACGCGGCCGTCCACCGGCAGCACCATCTCCGGGCTGGTGCCCCAGGTCACCTGCGGCTGGATCTGCGCGGCATCGAGCTCCACCAGGGTGTCGAAGTGCGCGCCGGGGTCGGACTGCAGCGTGCGCCAGTAGCGGGCCGCCATCTCGAAGGCCGCGCCGCCTGGCGCGAAGGGCCGGCCGCGCACGTAGTCGATCGTCTTCTCGTCCACCGCCACCAGCCCAGCGCGCGCACCGGCCTCGATGGCCATGTTGCACACCGTCATGCGACCTTCCATGCTGAGCGCGCGGATGGCGCTGCCGCCGAACTCGATCGTGTAGCCGGTGCCGCCGGCGGTGCCGATGCGCCCGATGATGGCCAGCACCACGTCTTTCGCCGTGACGCCGCGGCCGAGCGTGCCCTCGACCTTGACGAGCATGTTCTTCGCCTTCTTGGCCAGCAGCGTCTGCGTGGCCATCACGTGCTCGACCTCGCTGGTGCCGATGCCGTGCGCCAGCGCGCCGAAGGCGCCGTGCGTGCTGGTGTGGCTGTCGCCGCAGACCACCGTCATGCCCGGCAGGGTGGCGCCGTTCTCGGGGCCGATGACGTGCACGATGCCCTGGCGCTTGTCGAGGAACGGAAAGTACGCCGCGGCGCCGAATGCGCGGATGTTGGCGTCCAGTGCCTGCACCTGGGCCTTGCTGGTGGGGTCTTCGATGCCGTCGTAGCCGCGCTCCCAACCCTGCGTGGGCGTGTTGTGATCCGCTGTGGCGACGATGCTGCTGTTGCGCCACACCGGCCGGCCGGCCAGCCGCAAGCCCTCGAAGGCCTGCGGGCTGGTGACTTCGTGGACGAGGTGGCGGTCGATGTAGAGCACCGTGGTGCCGTCGCCTTCGGTGTGCACGACGTGCTCGTCCCAGAGCTTGTCGTACAGGGTTCGGGCGGGATGGCTCACGGAACTCATGGAAGGTCTCCAGCAGGGGATTCTTGGGCAAGGGCGTCCACGGCATGCAGGCGCGCCAGGGGCTCGGCCGTGGTGGCGGGCATCTCGGCCACGCCCGGGCCGGCCTCGACGGCCTGCGCGATGGCGTCGAAGCCGCGCACAGACAGGCGTGCCTTCAGCGGGCGGCCGGCCGCCTTGGCCCGGGCGCGCATCAGCTCCTGCGCGCCAGCGCCGGTGGCAGGCACTCGCTGAGGGCGCTGGCGTTGGCCACGATGCGCAGGTGGCCCATGATGCCGCGGCTGAGCTCCACGACCTCGCTCGGCAGCGCGTGCAGCTTGGCGTGAAGCTGGCGCACTGGGCGCAACAACGCACGCCCGGCTTCGGCGGGCTCCACGCCGGGGGCTCGGCGCTCGAAGAGTTGCACGCCGAATCGCGCCCCGAGAACCGAGATGCGCTGGCTCGCCGCCGCCAGCGCCAGGTGCCCGCGCTCGGCGCGGCGGGTGATGTTGCGGGTGTCGGCAGTGGACAGCACAGGGTTCAGGGTGGTGAGATCCAGACGCAAGGGGCGCACCTTGGCCTTCGCCGAAGGCGGCGGATTGCGCAGATTGTGAACCAAGCCTTCGCGATCCGAGATGGCCCTTGCCCTCGCACCATCGCGCCTCACGAAGGGCCTGGACGACCGCCCCGGCGCCACCCGGCCGGTCGCGGCGTGCAGCCCGTGCTCAGGCTTGCGCGGCGCGCGCCTCGAGGTCGGCCTTCAGGCCGGGGGCCAGTTGCAGGCGACGCGCCAGCTCATCGAGGTAGGCGCGCTCCATCGTGGTGGTTTCGTCCACCACCAGCAGGCTGGCCAGGTAGACCTCGGCCGCCATCTCGGGCGACGTGACGGCGGCCGCCACCTCGGCCGGCTCCACGGGCTTGGCGATCTCGGCATCGAACCAGGCGCGCGTCTCGGCATCGGCGTTCAGGCGCGCCATCTCGCCGTGCAGCAACTCGCGTTCGCGCGCGTCGAGGTGGCCATCGCTCTTGGCGGCGGCGATCATGGCCTTGAGCATGGCCTGGGCGTGCAGCTCCATCTGCGGCGCGGGCAGCGCGGCAAAGCCGGACTGCGCCGGCGGCACGTAGCCCGGCACGGGCACGGTGCCCGTGATCGGCCGGCCCTGGGGCATGCCCTGAGGCGCCTGCTGGGCCTGTTGCTTGGCCTGGTGGTCCTGGTAAAGCTTCCAGGCCAGCGCGCCCACCGCCGCCACGCTGCCGTACTTCAGCGCCTTGCCGCCCACGCTGCGGCCGCGCTTGCTGCCCAGCAGCAGACCCAGGGCGCCACCGGCCGCGCCGCCGACGAGGTACTTGCCGAGGTGGCTCTCGCCGCCCGTGGGGCGCTGGCCTTGGCCGGCATAGCCGCCCGGCTGCGAGCCGCCGCTGCCGAGGATCTGGTTGAGCAGGGACTGGATGTTCATGCGGGGCACTCCTGGGAGCCGGAAAGGCGATCAATGCCTCACTGTAGCCAGCGCCGCCATCGCACCGCGCGGCGTGAGGACACCGCCTTTCAGCCCAGCGCCGCCACCACCTCGGGCGGCGCCTGCACCAGCTCGATCAGCACGCCCTCGCCGCCCAGCGGGAATTCCTCGTTGCCCTTGGGGTGGATGAAGCAGATGTCATGGCCGGCCGCGCCCTGGCGGATGCCACCCGGCGCGAAGCGCACGCCGTTTTCCGCCATCCACGCCACGGCGGCCGGCAGGTCGTCGACCCACAGGCCCACGTGGTTGAGCGGCGTGCTGTGCACGGCGGGCTTCTTGTCGGGGTCCAGCGGCTGCATCAGGTCCACCTCCACGGCGGTGGGGCCGCGGCCGAGCTCGCAGATGTCCTCGTCGACGTTCTCGCGCTCGCTGACGAACGTGCTCTTGACCTTGAGGCCCAGCACGTCGACCCACAGCGACTTCAGCCGCTGCTTGTCGGGGCCACCGATGGCGATCTGCTGGATGCCGAGGATGCGGAAGGGCTTGGTGTCGCTCATGGGGATCGTCAGGCGGGTTGCAGGCGAGCCAGCGGCACGGTGTGCTCGTGCAGCACCTGGTTGGCCTCGCCGCGGAGTGACAGCGTCAGCGACGCGGCAGCGAAGTCGAAGACGACCAGTCCCCAGTGACGCTCCCGCACCAGCGGGCCCACGCGGTTGGGGCCGGGTTCGTCGGCCGTCGTCCAGGGGTGGGTGACGCCGCTGGAGGTCATCTCCCAGAGCGGGTAGGCGACGTCGGGGCCGGCGTGGTGGTACAGGCCGCCGATGTGGCGGTCGCCCGAGACCAGCACCACACCACGCGCACCGCTGGCACGCACGGTGCGGAACAAACGCTCGCGCTCCAGGGGCAGGTTGCCCCAGCGTTCGAAGCCATGGCCCTCGGCCAGCAGCTGGATGCTGCTGACCACCACGTGGCCGTCGGCCGGCTCGCGCAGGCGCTGCCCGAGCCAGGCCCACTGCGCGTCACCGAGCAGGGTCTTCGCCGGGTCGGGGTCGGGCAGGTAGCGCTCGCGGCCCCGGGCGCCGCGCTGGTCGGTGGGCCTGAGCGCGCTGCGCCACCAGCGCGTGTCCAGCACGATGAGCTGCACGCGCCGCCCGCCCGGCTGCACCCAGGCGGCATGGTGCAGGCCCTCGCGCGCGCGGCGGTCGTCGGCCGCCGGCACGGCCCAGAAGTCGAGGAAGGCGTCCTTGCTGGCCTGCTTGTGGGCAAACTCGGCGCCGCCATCGTTGAGGCCGTAGTCGTGGTCGTCCCAGATGGCGCTGTGGGCGATGCGCTCGCGGACGCGGCGGAAGCTCTCCACCCGGGCCTGCTGCGCATAGGCCGCGCGCAGCTCGGCGATGTCGAAGGGCTGCCGGCTGGCATAGACGTTGTCGCCCGCGAACACCAGGTGATCGGGGGCCTCGGCCAGCACGGCATCCCAAAGGGGCTGGGGCTGGGTCTGGTCGCAGCACGAGAACACGCCGATGCGCACACGGCCCGGCGCCGCAGCACCCGCGGCCGGCGGTGCGGGCTGCGCGCAGCCGGCCAGCGCCGCGCCGGCCGCGAGGCCGCCGAGCAGCGCTTGCCGGCGCGAGGGCGCGCTCACTGGAAACTCAGGATGGGCTGGTCCACGGCCAGGCTCTCGCCCTTCGTGGCCAGCAACTCGCCCACGGTGCCATCCTGCGCGGCCACGAGGATGTTCTCCATCTTCATGGCTTCGATGACGGCCAGCCGCTCGCCGGCCAGCACTTTCTGCCCCGGCTGCACGGCCAGGTCCACCAGCAGCCCCGGCATGGGCGAGAGCAGGAAACGGCTCAGGTCGGGCGGCGCCTTGTGCGGCATCAGCTTGAACAGCTCGGCCGCGCGCGGCAGCAGCACCAGCGTCTCAATCTGGCTGCCGTCGTGCATCACACGGATGGCGAGCGGATTCTTCGCGCCGCCACGCTCGACCTGGGCCGTGAAGGGCAGGCCGTTGCAGCGGCCCTGCATCAGCAGGCTGCCCAGCGGGCTGGTGCTGTCGATGGCGTAGCGGCGAGCGGAGTCGCCCGTGCCCACCAGCACCTCGGCATGGCCCGAGCCGGCGTCGAACTCGTCGATGCGCACGGGGTGGTGCTCGTGCGCGCCGTCACGCCCCAGCACCACCACCACCAGATCGGGCAGGTTCTTCACGCCGTGGCCGGCGAGCTGGCCGCTGATGCCGGCCGAGCGCTCGCGCGCCTTGCGTCGCACGAAGGCCGCCACCGCCACCAGGAACATGGGGTCAGCGTGCGGCACGTCGGCGCTGGAGAAGCCCTTGCCGTAGTGCTCGGCGATGAAGCCGGTGGTGAAGTCGCCCGAGACGAACCTCGGGTGCGCCAACAGCGCCGCCTGGAAAGGGATGTTGCTGCTGACGCCGCGGACGACGAAGCCGCCCAGCGCCTCGCGCATCTTCGCGATGGCGTCCAGACGGTCCTTCCCGTGCACGATGAGCTTGGCGATCATCGAGTCGTAGTGCATCGGGATCTCGCCGCCCTCGGCCACACCGGTGTCCACGCGCACGCCGCCGAAGCCCCGTTCGGGCTGAGCTTGTCGAAGCCCTTCCCTCCGCTCGGGCTGAGCCAGTCGAAGCCCTTCCTCCCGTTCGGGCTGAGCCAGTCGAAGCCCTTCCTCCCGTTCGGGCTGAGCCAGTCGAAGCCCTTCCTCCCGTTCGGGCTGAGCCAGTCGAAGCCCTTCCTCCCGTTCGGGCTGAGCTTGTCGAAGCCCGCTGTTCGGAGCAGGCGCTTCGACAGGCTCAGCGCGAACGGAGCAGTTGTCACCCGCCTCCATCGTGGTGGCCGGCGGCACGAAGCGCTCCAGCCGCCCGGTGCTGGGCAGGAAGCCGCGGAACGGGTCTTCGGCGTTGATGCGGCACTCGATGGCCCAGCCGTCGCGCCGGATGTCGCCCTGAGCGAAGGGCAGCGCCTCGCCGGCGGCCACGCGGATCATCAGTTCCACCAGATCGAGCCCCGTGATGCACTCGGTGACCGGGTGCTCCACCTGCAGCCGCGTGTTCATCTCCAGGAAGTAGAAGCTCTGGTCCTTGCCGACCACGAACTCCACCGTGCCTGCGCTCTGGTAGCGCACGGCCTTGGCCAGCGCCACGGCCTGCTCGCCCATGGCCTTGCGGGTGGCCTCGCTGATGAAGGGCGAGGGCGCCTCCTCGATGACCTTCTGGTGGCGGCGCTGGATGCTGCACTCGCGCTCATGCAGGTAGACGATGTGGCCGTGCGCGTCGCCCAGCACCTGGATCTCGATGTGGCGCGGGCTCTCGACGAACTTCTCGATGAACACGCGGTCGTCGCCGAAGCTGTTGCGGGCCTCGTTGCGGCAACTGGTGTAACCCTCGTGGGCCGACTGGTCGTTGAAGGCCACGCGCAGGCCCTTGCCACCGCCGCCGGCGCTGGCCTTGATCATCACCGGGTAGCCGATGCCGCGCGCGATCTCGACCGCGCGCTCCGGGCTGTCGATGGCGTCGTTCCAGCCGGGGATGGTGCTCACGCCCGCTTCCAGCGCGAGCTTCTTGGAGGCGATCTTGTCGCCCATGGCCGCGATGCTGTGGTGCTTGGGGCCGATGAAGACGAGGCCCTCCTCCTCGACGCGCCGGGCGAAGTCCTCGTTCTCGCTGAGGAAGCCGTAGCCGGGGTGGATGGCCTCGGCACCCGTGGCCTTGGCGGCGGCGATGATCTTGTCAGCGACGAGGTAGCTCTCTCGAGACGGCGCCGGGCCCAGCAGCACGGCCTCGTCGGCCAGCTCCACATGGCGGGCGTCCTTGTCGGCCTCGGAGTGCACCGCCACCGTGGCGATGCCCATCTTCTTCGCCGTCTTGATGACACGGCAGGCGATTTCCCCGCGGTTCGCAATGAGGATCTTCTTGAACATCGTCGGTGTCTCCAAGGGGTGGTGCAGGCTCAGCGTGACGGCCGCACCAGGCGTTCGATCAGGTCCACGGGCTCGCGGCCCAGGCGCACGGCCAGCCAGGCGGCCAGGCGCTCGCGGTCCGCGGCCCGCAACGGGCGCCTCACGTCGATCACCACCACCAGCACCGCCTCGGTGGCGACAGGCGCCGAGGCGGCTGCGGCCGGCAGCGCTGGCGCAGCGCCGGCCACGCGGCTGCGTCGGCCCTCGGCCAGCGTGGCCGCCAGCACATCGGGCTGCTGCGCGCGCAGCTCAGCCAGCACGGCCGGGGTCAGGGCGTCGGCGGCCTCGGTGCCGCGGTTCAGCGCCTGCAACTCGGCCTGCAGTGCCGCGCGTTGCTCTTCGCTGCGGGCCAGGCGGTCGCTCAGCAGCGCGGTCACGTCGCGCTGCACGTCGGCCTGCAGCTGCGCGCGCAGGCGGCCCACGTCGACATCGCTGCCACCGGCGCGCCGCACCAGCAGTTCGGCGCCGCTCAGGCGGTGCTCGGCCAACAGCAGCGGCGCCCGATCGCGCAGCCTCTGCTCGGCGTCCGCCCCCACGACGGTGATGCTGATGCGGCGCTCCGCCCGGTCGATCCCCTGGCCGACGACGGCGAAGCGCTCGTCGGCCTCCACGCTGCGCAGCAGCGCCTGCGCGTCGGCCGCGAAGACCTCCTGCTGCACGAAGCGCCAGCCCAGCCAGACGCTGGGCACCAGCACCAAGGCCAGGCCCAGCGTGATGAAGGCGCGGTGGCGGGCACGCACGGCGGGACCGACGTCCGCCACCGAGGGCAATCGCACCAGCTTGGCCACGGCCAGCGTGCTGGCGGCGATGAACACGCCATTGATGAGGAACAGGTAGAAGGCGCCGACGAACATCTCCCAGCGCCCGTTGGCCAGACCAAACCCGGCTGTGCACAGCGGCGGCATCAGCGCCGTGGCGATGGCCACGCCCGGCACCACGTTGCTGAAGCTCTTGCGCGTGAGTGCCACCATGCCCGCGGCGCCGCCGAAGGCCGCGATGAGCACGTCCCAAAGCGTGGGGGTGGTGCGGGCCATCAGCTCGGTGCCGGGCACGTCCAGCGGGCTCAGCGAGAAGTACACCAGCGAGGTCAGCAGGCTCAGCCCGGTGAAGGTGCCGAGGTTGCGCGCGCTCTGGCGGATGAGTCCGAAGTCGTTGACGGCCGCCGCGTAACCCAGGCCGACGATGGGGCCCATGAGCGGCGAAATGAGCATGGCACCGATGATCACCGCGGTGGAGTTGACGTTCAGCCCCACCGACGCCACGAGGATGGCGAAGAACAGGACCCACAGGTTGGTGCCCGCGAAGCGCACGCCTGCGCGCACGCTGGCGTCGATGGCCTCGGGCTCGTCCTGGTCTTCGCGCAGGTCGAAGAGCTTGCGGATGCCGCGGTTCATGGTCTCTGCCCGGTCATGGCTGGTGCGCCGAGTTTCAGAGCGGGATGTTCCCGTGCTTGCGCCACGGGTTGTCCAGCTTCTTGTCCTTGAGCATGGCCAGCGAGCGGCAGATGTGGGTGCGCCCAGCGGCGTGCTGCGGCCTCCAACAGCCCCATCTCGGCCTGCGTGGGCGATGCTCAGGCACGGCTCGCGCCGACTCGGCGGCCAGGCGTTCACGCAGCCGCTCGTCGGCCACCTGCGCATTCAGGTCGTGAATCGCGGCCATGCTCAGGGCACCAGGGTCATGTTGGCGCTCTTCACGGCCCCGGCGTCGAATGTGTAGGTGGCTTCGCAACCAGAGGCGGCAGCGATGCGCTCGATCAAGGCATCGGCGAGGTCGGCGCCGGCGCTCTCGAAGCGCTCCAGCGCCCGCGCCACGGTCTCCGCCCGTTCGACCAGCAACTCCTTGCTGCGCAGCAGCGTCTCCAGCACCGTGGCCACCTGACCGCGTGCAAGGCCGTAGTTGCTCCTCAGCACCCACACCAGTTCAACGAGAACGACGAGCGACACGTAGCCGGGCGCCTGCGGCGCGAGCGAGTCCATCAAGCGGGTGGCACGGGGCGATTGGCGAGGGTCGTCCTGCATCACGTACCGAACCAGTACGTTGGTATCGAGGCCAATCACTTCGAGCGCCCCTGGCGCATCCCCGCCTTGGCCGCCTGCTCGGCGATCGTGCGGTTCATCTCCTCGATGGAGACGGTGCGGGCAGGCTTGCCGAACATGCCCTTCAACTCGCGCACCGAACGCGTGGCGGCCACCAGCTCGAACCGGCCGGGCTGCACCTGGACGAACTCGACCCGGTCGCCGGTCTGCACGTTCAAGGCCCGCCGAACATCGGCGGGAATGGTGATCTGGCCCTTGCTGGTGAGTGTGGCGGTGGTCACGAGACGCTCCTTGAGGACACTGCCTTACTCAATAGTAAGGCCGTCGAGTACCCAGGCTCCGGCCCAGCTTCCCGCCGCGGAACCGGCTCTGCCGGGCCGCCGGCGGGCGGCCACCTCGGGGGGTAGCGACCGAAGGGAGCTTGGGGGCCCCATCACTACAGTGGGATGTTGCCGTGCTTGCGCCACGGGTTGTCGAGCTTCTTGTCCTTGAGCATGGCCAGGCTGCGGCAGATGCGCTTGCGTGTCTCGTGCGGCTGGATCACGTCGTCGATGAAGCCGCGCGCGCCGGCGACGAACGGGTTGGCGAAGCGGGCCTTGTACTCGGCCTCGCGCGCGGCCAGCTTGGCGGGGTCCTTCTTCTCCTCGCGGAAGATGATCTCCACCGCGCCCTTGGCCCCCATCACCGCGATCTCGGCGTTCGGCCAGGCGAAGTTGACATCGCCGCGCAGGTGCTTGCTGGCCATCACGTCGTAGGCGCCGCCGTAGGCCTTGCGCGTGATCACCGTGATCTTGGGCACCGTGGCCTCGGCGTAGGCGTACAGCAGCTTGGCGCCGTGCTTGATGATGCCGCCGTACTCCTGGCTGGTGCCGGGCATGAAGCCGGGCACGTCGACAAAGGTGACCACGGGGATGTTGAAGGCGTCGCAGAACCGCACGAAGCGCGCCGCCTTGATGCTGCTCTTGATGTCCAGGCAGCCGGCCAGCACCAGCGGGTTGTTGGCCACGATGCCCACCGTGCGCCCGGCCAGACGCGCCATGCCGATGACGATGTTCTTCGCGTAGTCGGGCTGCAGCTCGAAGAAGTCGCCGTCGTCGACCGTCTTGAGGATCAGCTCCTTGATGTCATACGGCTTGTTCGGGTTCTCGGGCACCAGGGTGTCGAGGCTGAAGTCCAGGCGCTCGGGCGCGTCGCCGCTGGGCCGGGTGGGCACGCCGTCGCGGTTGTTCTGCGGCAGATAGTTGAAGAAGCGGCGCAGCATGAGCAGCGCCTCGACGTCGTTGTCGAAGGCGAGGTCGGCCACGCCGCTCTTGCCGGTGTGGGTGGACGCGCCGCCCAGTTCCTCGGCCGTGACCTCCTCGTGCGTGACGGTCTTCACCACCTCGGGGCCGGTGACGAACATGTAGCTGCTGTCCTTGACCATGAAGATGAAGTCCGTCATGGCCGGCGAGTACACCGCGCCGCCCGCGCACGGGCCCATGATCAGGCTGATCTGCGGCACCACGCCCGAGGCCAGCACGTTGCGCTGGAAGACCTCGGCGTAACCACCGAGTGAGGCCACGCCCTCCTGGATGCGCGCGCCACCGCTGTCGTTGAGGCCGATCACGGGCGCGCCCACCTTCATGGCCTGGTCCATGACCTTGCAGATCTTCTCGGCGTGGGCCTCGCTGAGCGCGCCGCCGAAGACGGTGAAGTCCTGGCTGAACACGAAGACGAGCCGGCCGTTGATCATGCCGTAGCCGGTGACGACGCCGTCGCCGGGCACCTTCTGGTCCTGCATGCCGAAGTCGGTGCAGCGGTGCTCGACGAACATGTCCCACTCCTCGAAGCTGCCGTCGTCGAGCAGCAGCTCCAGCCGCTCGCGCGCGGTGAGCTTGCCCTTGGCGTGCTGCGCGGCGATGCGTTTGTCGCCACCGCCCAGGCGCGCGGCGGCGCGCATCTGGTCGAGCCGTTCGTGGATGTCGTGCATGTGCTCGTCCTCGTGTTCTTCGGATCGGTTCGTCAGTGAAGCAGGTCCAGCAGGCGCCGTGCCGCCACCGAGGCGGCCAGCCGCCCGGCCCGCACGTCGTCGGTGGTGGCGGCGAGTGCGCCGGCCACGGCCGGGTGGGCACGGAAGCGCTGGCGCAGGCCGGCCTCGATGCGCTCCCACATCCAAGCCTCGCTCTGTTGCGTGCGGCGTGTCTCGAAGCGACCGCCCTCGCGCTGGCGCTGCGCAAAACGCTGCACGGCGGCCCAGAAGCCGTCGATGCCGGCCGCCTTGAGCGCGCTGAGCTGCAGCACCTCGGTGCCCGAATGCGCGTGCGGGCCGAGAAAGCGCAGCGCGCTGGTGATCTGCGCCCGCGCCCGCGTGGCCGCGGCCTCGTCGAGATCGGCCTTGTTGATGACCACCAGGTCCGCCAGCTCCATGACGCCCTTCTTGATGGCCTGCAGGTCGTCGCCCGCGTTGGGCAACTGCAGCAGCACGAAGCAGTCGGTCATGCCGGCCACGGCGGTTTCGCTCTGGCCCACGCCCACGGTCTCGACGATCACCACGTCATGGCCCGCGGCCTCGCAGGCCAGCAGCGCCTCGCGCGTCTTCTCGGCCACGCCGCCCAGAGTGCCGCTGCTCGGGCTGGGGCGGATGAAGGCGCGCTCGTGGACCGAGAGGCGCTCCATGCGCGTCTTGTCGCCGAGGATGCTGCCGCCGGTGACGCGGCTGCTCGGGTCCACCGCCAGCACGGCCACGCGGTGGCCCTGCGCCACGAGGAACAGGCCCAGGGCCTCGATGAAGGTGCTCTTGCCGACGCCGGGCACGCCGGACAGGCCGATGCGCAGGCTGCGGCCGGTGTGGGGGAGCAGGCGATTCAGCAGCTCGTCGGCCTGCGCGCGGTGGTCAGGGCGGGTGCTTTCGAGCAGCGTGATGGCCTTGGCGAGCGCGCGGCGCTGGGCGGGTCCGGGGGAGGCAATCAGGGCGTGGTGCAGGGCTTCGACAGGCTCAGCCCGAACGGGGTATTCAGGCGCTGGGACGGGCGCTTCGACAGGCTCAGCGCGAACGGAGGCCTTCACCGCTCGGCCCAGTTCAACCGGCACCCCATCCCCCGCTCGGGCTGGGCCTGTCGAAGCCTCACCCCCCACTCGGGCTGAGCCTTTCGCAGGCCGACCCTCCGTTCGGGCTGAGCCCGTCGCAGCCCCACCCTCCGTTCGGGATGAGCCCGTCGCAGCCCCACCCTCCGTTCGGGCTGAGCCTGTCGAAGCCCTCGCGAGCCACCTCAGCCGATCCCAATCCCCCGCGATCAAGGCCTCCTTCTTGGCGCGTGACCAGCCCTTGATCCGCTGTTCCGCCGCCAGCGCCTCCTCGCGCGTGGCCGTCTCCTGCTGCCACACCAGCTTCAGGGGCCGTCGATCGTGCGTATAGCCCGCCACCTCGCCCTCCTCGTGCTGCGCCACGCGCCGCGCCAGCTCGTCGGTGTGACCAACGTAGTAGCTGCCGTCGGCGCACTGGAGCATGTAGACGTGGAAGGGGCGCATGCGGGGCTGCGGTGAAAGGGGCTTCGAAAGGCTCAGCCCGAACGGAGAGATTCGCTCGGGCCGACGTGCCGCTCAGCGCGCCAGAGAGGCCTTGATCTGCTCGAGCACGTCCTTCGCGCTCACCGGGATCGGCGTGCCCGGGCCATAGATGCCCTTCACGCCGGCGTCGCACAGGAAGTCGTAGTCCTGCTGCGGGATCACGCCGCCCACGAACACGATGATGTCGTCGGCACCCTGCGCCTTCAGCGCCGCGATGATGGCCGGCACCAGCGTCTTGTGCCCCGCCGCCAGCGTGCTCACGCCCACGGCGTGCACGTCGTTCTCGATGGCCTGGCGCGCACATTCTTCGGGCGTCTGGAACAGCGGGCCGATGTCGACGTCGTAGCCCAGGTCGGCAAAGGCCGTGGCCACCACCTTCGCACCGCGGTCGTGGCCGTCCTGGCCGAGCTTGGCGATCATCACGCGCGGGCGGCGGCCGTGCTCGGTGGCAAAGGCGGCGATCTCGCCCTGCAGCTTGGCCCAGCCCTCGGCGCTGTCGTAGGCGGCGGCGTACACGCCGGTCACCTTCTGGATGTCGGCGCGGTGGCGGCCGAAGACCTGCTCGAGTGCATCGCTCACCTCCCCCACCGTGCAGCGCGCACGCATCGCGTCGATGCTCAGCGCCAGCAGGTTGCCTTGGCCAGAACGCGCGGCCTCCGTCAGCGCGGCCAGGCAGGCCTGCACCTTCGCGCCATCGCGCGTGGCACGGATCTGCGCCAGCCGCGCGATCTGCCCTTCGCGCACCTTCACGTTGTCGACATCCAGGATGTCGATCTTGTCGATGGTCTTGGGCTTGTACTTGTTGACGCCCACGATCACGTCGGCGCCCGAGTCGATGCGCGCCTGCTTTTCAGCCGCGCTGGCTTCGATCTTGAGCTTGGCCCAGCCGGAGTCCACGGCCTTGGTCATGCCGCCCAACGCATCGACCTCCTCGATGATCGCCCAGGCCTTGTCGGCCATCTCCTGCGTGAGCCGCTCCATCAGGTAGCTGCCGGCCCAGGGATCGACCACGCTCGTGATGTGCGTCTCTTCCTGAAGGATGAGCTGGGTGTTGCGCGCGATGCGGGCGCTGAACTCCGTGGGCAGCGCGATGGCCTCGTCGAAACTGTTGGTGTGAAGAGACTGCGTACCGCCGAACACCGCCGCCATGGCCTCGATGGTGGTGCGCACGATGTTGTTGTACGGGTCCTGCTCGGTCAGGCTCCAGCCGCTGGTCTGGCTGTGCGTGCGCAGCATCAGGCTCTTGGGGTTCTTCGCGCCGAAGCCCTGCATGATGCGGCACCACAGCAAGCGCGCCGCGCGCATCTTGGCGATCTCGAGATAGAAGTTCATCCCGATCGCCCAGAAGAAGCTCAGGCGGCCCGCGAACTCGTCGACGTCCAAGCCGCGGGCCACGGCCGTCTTGACGTACTCCTTGCCGTCGGCCAGCGTGAAGGCCAGCTCCAGTGCCTGGTTCGCGCCGGCTTCCTGCATGTGGTAGCCACTGATGCTGATGGAGTTGAACTTCGGCATCTGGCGTGCCGTGTGCTCGATGATGTCCGCCACGATCCGCATCGAAGGCTCGGGCGGATAGATGTAGGTGTTGCGGACCATGAACTCCTTGAGGATGTCGTTCTGGATCGTGCCGCTTAAGCGCTCAGGCCTGACGCCCTGCTCCTCGGCCGCCACCACGTAGCCCGCCAGCACGGGCAGCACGGCACCGTTCATGGTCATGCTCACGCTGACCTGGTCAAGCGGGATGCCGTCGAAGAGGATCTTCATGTCTTCAACGCTGTCGATGGCCACGCCAGCCTTGCCGACGTCGCCCAGCACGCGCGGGTGGTCGCTGTCGTAGCCGCGGTGCGTGGCCAGGTCGAAGGCCACGCTGACGCCCTGCCCGCCCGCGGCCAGGGCCTGGCGGTAGAAGCGGTTGCTGTCTTCGGCGGTGGAAAAGCCCGCGTACTGGCGGATGGTCCACGGCCGCACCGCGTACATCGTGGCCTGCGGGCCGCGGATGAAGGGCTCGAAGCCGGGCAGCGTGTCGGTGTGCGGCAGGCCCGCCAGGTCGGCTGCGGTGTAGAGGGGCTTGACCACCAGGCCCTCGGGCGTGGTCCAGTTCAGCGCCTCGACCTCGCCCCCTGGCGCACTCCTGGCGGCGGCCTTGCGCCAGGCGGCCAGGGCATCGCTGCCGGCCTCGGCACGGGGGGTCTTGTCGGTTTCGCTCATCGTCGCGCTCCACTCGCTGCGTCGGGGGCCTGGGCCTTGCGGGCGCGGCTCCGGTCGGCATAATTATGAATGCAAAACCTGCGCGGATCTGACGAACTTGGAGCTGCCACGCCCGCTGTCATGCCCGCTGTCATGCCCGCTGCCATGCCCGATGCCGCCCCGCCTTGAGCGCCCCTGCCCCCGCCCCACTGCCGCGCCGCGCCCTCTACCAGGACGTGGCCGACCGCCTGCGCCAGCAGATCTTCGCGCGCGAGCTCGAGCCCGGCAGCTGGATCGACGAGCTCAAGCTCACGGCCGCCTTCGGCATCAGCCGCACGCCGCTGCGCGAGGCGCTCAAGGTGCTGGCCGTCGAGGGGCTGGTCACGCTCAAGGCCGGCCGCGGGGCCTACGTGACGGAGATGTCGCGCGACGACGTGGCGCAGGTGTACCACCTGCTCGCGCTGCTGGAAAGCGATGCCGCCGCGCGCGTGGCCGAGCGCGCTGACGAACCCGGCCGCGCCGAGCTGCGCGGGCTGCACGACGAGCTCGAGCGCCGGGTGCGCCAGCGCGACGCCTTCTTCGCCGCCAACGAGCGCTTCCACCTCGCGCTGCTGCGGCTGGCCGGCAACCGCTGGGCCGAGCAGACGGTGCTGGACCTGCGCAAGGTGATGAAGCTCAACCGCCACCATTCGCTGTTCAAGCGCGGTCGGCTGGCCGAGAGCCTGGCCGAGCACCGCGAGCTGATGGCCGCCATCGAGCGGCGCGACGCCGACGGCGCGGCGGCACTGATGCGCGAGCACTTCGCGCACGGGCTGGAAGCGGCGGCCTGAGCGAACCTGCCCTCCGTTCGCCCTGAGCTTGTCGAAGGGCCGCCTGTCGGACTCCAGGGTTTTGACAGGCTCAGCCCGAACGGTGGCTGTGGAGATCAGACACGCTGCAATCCGCTCACACCGTGAGCAGCGAGCGCAGCGCCTGCTCGCGGATGCCGAAGAAGCGCTGCAGCTCGTCGGCCTGGGCCAGCGCCGCGGCGCGCTCGGCATCGCTGGCGTGCGGCCGCTTCACGGCCAGGATCATCTTGTTCTTGCGCGTGTGCTCCAGCGCCACGAACTCGAAGACCTGCGTCTCGTAGCCCTCGGCCTGCAGCAGCAGCGCGCGCAGCGTGTCGGTGATCATCTCGGCCTGTTGCTCGGCGTGGATGCCGTGCTGGAACACGCTGCGCAGCGGCCCCGGGCTCAGCAGCTGCGGGCGCAGCTGCTGGTGGCAGCAGGGCGAGCACACGATGAGCTGTGCGCCGGCCACGATGCCACGGTGGAGGGCGGCGTCGGTGGCGGTGTCGCAGGCATGCAGCGCGATCATCACGTCGAAGCACTCCGGTGCCGCGGCCGCGTCGCCCACATCGCCCTGCACCATGCGCAGGCCCTGCAGGCCCAGGCCCTGGGCGATGCGGTTGCCCTCGGCCACCAGGTCGGCGCGCTGCTCGATGCCCCGCACGTCGAGCGCCAGGCCCTGGCGGGCCAGCCAGTCATGCAGCGCGAACGTCAGGTAGGCGCGGCCGGCGCCGAAGTCCACCACGCGCACCGGCTCGGCGCTCGGCTGCAGCAGCGGCGTGCGCGCCAGCGCCTGCGAGACGATCTCGACGAAGCGGTTGATCTGCTTCCACTTGCGTGCCATGGCCGGCACCGGCTGGCCATCCGGCGTGGTCAGGCCCAGTGCAGCGAGGTAGGGCCGGTCGGCGGGCAGCGGCCGCGGCTTGGCGCGGTCGTGCGCCTGGGGCGCGGCCGGCGCAGCAGCGGCACGCGGCGCGACGCTGACATGGCCGCTGCCTCGCTTGCCGAAGCGCAGCTCGGCCTCGAGGGCAGCGCCGTCGAAGTGCGCGTGGCGGAAGCGCGTGCCCAGCCAGCCGGCGACGAGCGCCAGGCCCTCCTCGGGCGGGTGGTTGTGCGTGAGCTCGCGCGTGGCGTGGCGGCTGACGACGCTGAGCACCGGGCCGCCGCGCAGCAGCAGCGGGCGCACGGTCACGCGCTGCAGGTCGGGCTCGGCCCCGGCGGCCATGCGCGGACCCGACAGCACCAGCCGGCGCCAGCTGCCCTGCACCAGCTGCTCGCGCAGCAGCGCGACGAAGCGCTCGCGTGCCGGGTCGGCGGCAGCAGGCGCGGGGTCGGTGACGGCAGGTTCGTTCACGGCACCTGATTGTGTGGCGGCGGGCCGCGTGGCCCTGGCCAGGGCGGCCGCGACAATCGGGCGCATGGACGACGCCGCCTTCGACACCGCCCGCCGCGCCTTCGGGGCCGGCCTGGCCGAGCAGCAGGCCGGCCGGCTGGCCGAGGCCGAGGCGCACTACCGCGCCTCGCTGGCGGCGCTGCCCGGGCGGCCCTCGACGCTGGCCAACCTGGGCGCCACGCTGCTGGCGCGGGGCCGTGCGGCCGAGGCGCTGCCGCTGCTGCGGCAGGCCAGCACCACGGCGCCCGCGCACGGGCCGGCCTGGGCCCACCTGGGCGAGGCGCTGCTGGCCCTGGGCCGCCCGGCCGATGCGCTGCTCGCGTATGAGCAGCTGATCTCGCTGCCCGAGGCGCCACCCCGCGCGGCCTTGCGCCGCGCCGAGTGCCTGGCGCGGCTGGGCCGCCTCGACGAGGCCCTGGCCGGGGCGCGGGCCCTGTGCGAGCGGCACGCCGACTGGGCCGAGCCCTGGCGGCTGGCGGGTTCGCTGCACAAGGACCTGGGCCAGTCCGCTGCCGCCGTCACCGCGCTCGAGCGTGCGCAGGCGCTGGAGCCCGGCCCGCTGGCCGCCTGGCTGCTGGCCGGCCTGCGGGGCGCCCACGACGCAGACGCGCCGCCCCTGCCCCCCGACGGCTACGTCGAGGCGCTGTTCGACGGCTACGCCGCCGACTTCGACCGGCACCTGGAGACGCTGGAGTACCGGGCCCCCGAGCTGCTGCTGCCGGGCCTGGTGGCCCGCCGCTATGCCACCGCGCTGGACCTGGGCTGCGGCACCGGCGTCGTCGGCCGCCTGGTGCGGCCCCTGGCGCAGCGGCTGGAGGGCCTGGACGTCTCGACCGCGATGATCGAGCGCGCCCGCGCCACGGGCGTCTACGACGCCCTGCACGCCGCCGAGCTGCTGGCCCACCTGCGCCAGCAGCCCGCGGGTTCGCTGGACCTGGTGCTGGCGGCCGACGTGTTCATCTACCTCGGCGACCTCGACCCCGTGTTCGCTGCCGTGCGGCGCGCGCTGGCCCCCGGCGGCGTGTTCGCCTTCAGCGTGGAGTCCGCGCCCGCGGGCACCGCCGTGGCCCTGCTGCCCACCGCGCGCTACGCGCACGGCCGCGCCTACCTGCAGGCCCTGGCCGAGCGGCACGGCCTGGCGCACCGCCAGCCGCCCGAGGCCGCCACACTGCGGCTGGAGCAGCGCCAGCCCGTGGCCGGCCAGCTCTGGTGGCTGGCCGCGACGGCGTGAGGTCCTCGCGGGCCTCGGCTCAGTGCCGGTGCTGCTCGATGCTCGCGGCGGGCAGCACCTCCAGCAGCGCAGCGGGTGCCTTCAGGCCGGCTCGGCTCGTGCTCTTGGGGTCCGCCGGCGTCTCGAACCAGTCCCACTGGCCCTTCTCGCAGAGTTGCTGCACCTTGAACCAGAGGGGTCCGGGCTGCGCCGGCAACTGGCCGCGCAGCACGAACTCGTCGTAGTGGGCGTCGGCCAGCCAGGCCTCGCGGCGGGCCGCCGCCCAGGTGATCTCGACCACGTCGTCGGTGATGCGGCGGCCGTGGCTCTCGTAGGGCTGCGCGAGCGGCTCGCGCTTCGTCTGCAGCGTCCAGCCCGGCTTGGGCATGGGCTTGGCACCCCGAAAGCCCGCCGGCACCAGCACACGCAAGGTGTGCGTGGCGCTGCCTTCGCAGCCATGGCCCACGCGCAGCGTGGCCTTGTAGGGCCGGCCTGCCTGGCCCTTGGCCTCCTCCAGGGTGACGTGCGCCGCCACCGGGGCGCAGGCCGCTGCCGCCAGGATGGCGGCCATCGAAAGGACTCGGTGCTTCTTCATGGCTTTGCTCACAGGTCGAACTTGAGTTCCGCCACGACCGTGCGCAGCGGGTAGGGGTGGAAGTTCCAGTACAGCTCGTTGGTCAGGTTGTCGATGCCCACCGCGGCGCTCCACTGCCGCGTGGCCTGCCATCGCAGACGCAGGTCGGCCACCAGGAACCTGCTCGCGCCCTGGTAGCGCGCGCCGTTCGGGTCGCTGTTGTCGAGGCTGTTGAACTGCTTGCCGCCGTAGCGCACGCCCAGCGTGCCGCTGAGCGCCTCGGTCGGCCGCCAGGTGGCCACGGCGTTGGCGCGCCAGCGCGGCACGCGCGGTTGCCACTTGCCCACGCTGGCGGGGAAACGGCTGTTGGCCGTGATGATGGAGTCGGCGAAGGTCACGCTGCCGCTCAGGTCCAGCCCGCGCACGCCCAGGTCGCGTGCCGACGTCGCCAGCTCGAAGCCCTGGGTGCGGATGCGGTCGACGTTCTGGATGTTGGTCACGTTGGGCGTGACCGTGGTGTTGGTCTGGCTGTAGAGCGCGTCGCGCGTGCCTTCGTGGAACAGCGTGACGCGCAACGAGGCGCCCTGCGGCCAGGCCCACTCGCTGCTGAGCTCGGTCGTCCAGGAGTCCTCGGGCTTGAGGTTGGGATCGCCGTTGCTCAAGGCGCCGGTGCTGGCGTTGACGCCGCCCTGGAACAGCTCGCTCACCGTCGGGAAGCGCACGGCACGGCCACTGGACAGCTTCAAGGACCAGTCGTCACGCGGCTGCCAGCCCACCGCCAGTTTGGGGCTGGCGGCGCTCTCCCGGCGCGTCGGGTGGGCAAACGCAGCGGCGCCGTTGGCCGTCAGGCCGCGTTCGGCCTGCCACTGTTCGAACCGCAGGCCCATCACCGCCTTCCAGTCGGTGGCAAAGGCCCAGGCGTCCTGCGCCCACAGGCTGGTGAGCGTGGTGTTGCCCTCGAAGCGCGAGGCCGGGTTGCCGGCTGCGGGCGCGCCCGAGATCCAGTCGGCCGTCGTCGACACCTTGTTGCGCAGCTGGTGCGCGTCGCGCTGCAGGCCGAACTCGACGACGTGGCGGCCGGTCTCGCCACTGCCCGGGCCTGTGGGCCGCCACGTGCCCTTGGCAGCCAGGGTGTTCCAGCCGGTGCCGGCCTGGTCGGTGATGCGGCCGCCGGCCGGGTTGGAGGCCGCTGTGGCCGTCGCGGCCACCGGCGCCCAAGCCCGAACCTCGTCCTTCGCGTAATCGAACAGGCTGGCCGCGAACTGCCAGTCGAACACCCCGCCCGTGGACTTCCGCAGCGACAGGCCCTGCATCACGTGCTGCAGCCGCTCGCGCGTGCGGCCGAAGTCGGCGGCGCTGAGCGTGTAGCTGCGGCCGTCGATGGCGACGGCCCGCGTGCCGCCGACGCTGACGGGGAAGTTGTCGGGCCGGATGTCCACGCGCTGGCCGCTGGCGTCCTGCAACCAGCCCCCGGGCTGGCGCTCGACGGAGTTGTCCCAGAAGCCCAGCGTGTAGCTGGCGCGCAGCGCGGGCTGCAGCCGCCAGGCCAGCTTGAGCTTGGCGTGGTCCTGCACCGTGTGCGCCTGGCTGCTGGTGCCGATGAGCAGCCAGTCCTGGTCGAAGCGGTTCTTCTCGGCCACCGCGCCCGTCACGGCCACGGCGCCGGCGGCGGGCGCTGCCGTGCTGGGCGTGCGCGTGGCGTAGACGAGTGGATGACTCTCGCTGTCCTGGCGGCTGAGGTTGAACCACCACGCGAAGTCACCCACGCTGCTGCCCACGCTGGCGGCCGCCTGGCCGCCGCCGAAGCGCTCGTCGGTGCGGTAGACGTCGAAGCGCTGCGAGAAGCCGGCCAGCTTCGCGTGCGCCTCGAAGCGCGTGGGCATGCGCGTGACGTAGTCCACCACCGCGCCGACGCTGGTGCCGGGGTAGGCCGCGCTGAAGGGGCCGTAGAGCACGTCGACGCGCTCGATCTCCTCGGGCGTGACCAGGCCCCAGCGGGGCGCAAAGAAGGCGCCGTTGCCGAGGAGGTTGGACAGCAGGATGCCGTCGGCGTAGACCAGCGAACGGGCGCTGTTGCCGGTGCCGCTGGCGCGCGTGGACAGCACGGCGTGGTCGTAGTCGCCCGGGTAGCGCTTGCGCACCAGCAGGCTCGGGAAGTACTTCAGCGCGTCGGCGCTGTCGGTGGCGTTGATGGTGGCGTCGATCTCGACGCCGCTGATGCCTTCGATGGTGGTCGGAATCTGCGTCGGCAGCGACCCCAGCCGGGTCGCCGTGACGGTGACGATGCCGGCGTTGCGGCTGCTGGCGGCTTCGCTGGAAGCGGCGGTCTGGGCCTGAGCCCCGGACGCGAACGAGAGAACACAGGCCAAGGCGACGGCCTGCCGGGGGGACGGCGGCCCAAATCTGAAGGACAGTTGCACGAGGAACACTCCTGAAGGCCACGCGCCGCGCCGAGGGGGCGCGAACAGGCGGCCGGGAACCCGGAAAAGACCCTGCCGCCGACCGCCCAGGGGCGGGGCGCGGCAGGGCCGGCTGCTGAGGGTTCAGCTCAGGAGTGGGGGCCCGCGCGGCTGGGCGCTGCGCCAGGCATGCAGCCTCTGGGGGGCGTGCAGGAACAGGGCCGGCACGGCCTGCGACAGGTGCAGCAGCGCCGGTGCTTCGGTGCTTCTGGCAGGCAGCGGCGGCGCGTCGTGCGCCAGCCGGCACAAGGGACAGTGTTCCAGGTGGCTGGCCGGGTGAGTCACGTCGCCACCCGCGCCGTCGGCCACCGCCTCGGGCAAAGCCACCCAGCGCGTGCCCTGCGGCGTGCAGACCTCGGCCCAGGCGGTGCCACCGCCCCCGGCGTGCACCAGCATCTGCGACACCGCCGGCATCAACGCCATGGCCCAGACGGCCCACAGGGCGGTCCAGGCCGGAAGGCGAAAGCGGTGACGGAGTCGGTTCAGCGGGCTCACGGGGCCACGATTGTTCACCAGCCGCAGGGCGGCCCGGCGCAGCGAGGCTTGCTCAGCCGACCTCGCCACCGAAGCGCTTGATGAGGTTGTCGATGTACTTCTCGACCAGGCCTTCGAACTCGTTCTTCACCACCGGCACCACCACCATCTTCATCAGGCCCGGCAGCGGCACCTCCACCGTGCCCTGGGTCTTGAGCGTGATGGCCGTGCCCTTCTTGGCCTTGGCGATGCTCCAGCTGCCGCCGACCTGCGCGTTGCCCACGCCCTTGACCGGCGTCCAGACCACCGAGCCCTTCTTGCGGTCGGCCACGTACTGGCTGGCGTAGACGGTCTGGATGTTGACCTGCGCCGTACCGACCTTCTCCATCTCCCAGCGGTAGACGCCCTTGCCCATGTCGACGAGCTGCTCGACCTTGGGAAAGTGGCCCACCGAGGTGGGCACGTCGGACAGCAGGTCGAAGACCTCGTCGAACGAGGCCTTGACGGTGAACTCGTAGCCCAGGTCGATGTCAACGCTCACGGCCATGGCCTTGCTCCTTCGTGGTGGGGTTCGGGGTTCAGAAATCGGGCTCGCCGGCCCAGGGCAGCATCATCGTCAGCCAGGTGAGCTGCTCGAACTGCGGCTCGAAGCGGTCGATGATCTGCTGCGGCTCGGGGCAGAGCTTCTCGTCGGTGATCAGGCCGAACTGCACGCCGCCGCCGTAGCTGAGGATGCTCACGCCCACGCCCACATCGCCCGAGGCGGGCACCCAGAACATGGTCTGGCGCAGCGTGCTGCCGCAGAACTTGAGCGGCACGGCCGGACCGGGCACGTTGGTCATCACGGCGGTCGTCTTCTTGGCGAACAGGCCCAGCACGGCGTCCTGCACGGGCTTGATGAACAGACCGCTGACGCTGAGGATCGCAAACGCCAGCAGCGGCTGGTAGCTGCCCTTCATGTCGGCCATGCGGCGGTGCACGGCGTACACACGCTCGATGGGGTTGTCGATGCCCACCGGCAGCACGAGTGGCGCCAGGCCGAAGCGGTTGCCCAGCTGCCAGGCCTTGTCGAGCGGGCGCAGGTTCACCGGCACCATGGCGCGGATCTCCTTGCCAGCCGGATCCTGGCCCTGATCGGCCAGCCAGCTGCCGATGGCGCCGGCCGCGCAGGCCAGCAGCACGTCGTTGACGGTGCAGCCCAGGGCCTTGCCGATGGCCTTGACCTGATCCAGCGGGATCGGCTCGCCCCAGGCCACGACCTTGCGGCCCACCGGCTTGCCCTTGAGCAGCGTGGGCGAGTCGTCGGACATCAGCGCCAGCGCGGCCACGTCCTGCGCCACCTGCAGCCCGCCGCGCGCCATGCCCACGCTCGACAGCAGCGGCTGCGCCGGATTGGCCAGCACCTCCATGCTGCGGCCCACGCCGCTGCCGTACATGCCGATGGCCTTGATGGTGAGATCGGTCAGCGGCTTGAGCACGGCATCGGCGAGCCAGTCGGGCTCGTGGCCCTCGTCGGGCACGGCCTTGCGGCGACGCCTGGGAGGATCGGCGCCGCCGTCGGTGATGCTCAGCATCACGCTGATGAGGGCGATGCCGTCGCCGATGCAGTGGTGGATGCGCGCCACCAGGGCGCTGCCGCCCTCGTAGTCCTGGACAAGGTGCATCTGCCACAGCGGGCGATGCGGATCGAGCGGCGTGGCGGCCAGTTCGCCGCAGGCACGCTGCAGCGCATGGCGCTCGCTCTCGCCGGGCCGAGGCTCCAGCGTCATCGGCAGCACGTGCTGCGTGATGTCAAAGGCCTCGTCGTCCACCCACTGGGCACCCATGGCGTCGGCCACCGCCTTCTGCCGAAAGCGGTCGTATTGCAGCAGCTTGGCCTGGATGCGTTCGCGCAGGGCCTCCAGCGTGATGGCCGGCGTGAGCAGCCAGACGCCGACGATCATCATCAGGTTGACGTCGTTGTCCATGCGCAGCCAGGCGGTGTCCACGCGCGACATGCGCTCGGCGCGCGGGTCGGCGTGGGGGCTGGGCTGCGGCGTGCTGGCGACGCCGTTCATCGGGTTTCTCCTGGGCAACGGACGCGGCGCGACGCGCCGAAGGCGGCGACGATGCTGTGTAGCATCGCCAGCGTCAAGCTCAGACTCACCCGGGTGCACCCGCCATGGCCAACCTCAAAGCCGCGTTCGAAGCCGCCGTCTCTGCCAGCAAGCAGCTGCCGGAGAAGCCCGACAACATGACGCTGCTGCAGATCTACTCGCTGTACAAGCAGGCCACCGAGGGCGACGTCGAGGGCAAGCGCCCCGGTTTCACCGACATGGTGGGCCGCGCCAAGTACGACGCCTGGGCGGCCGTGAAGGGCAAGAGCGCCGACGAGGCGATGCAGGAATACACCGACCTCATCGAGTCGCTGAAGTAGGCGCTACGGGGCCGGTGAGGCCAGCGCCTTCTCGATGGCGCTGGTGATGCTGCCGCTGGTGGGCCCGGTCATGCTGCCCCAGTGGGCGATGGGCTTGCCGTCGCGGCCCACGAGGTACTTGTTGAAGTTCCAGCTCGGCTGCTGGCCGGTGGCCTGGGCCAGCTGGCGGAAGATGGGCTGCGCGTCGGCGCCGCGCACCGGGCCGGTGGCGAACATCGGGAACTTCACGCCGTAGGTGTTGAAGCAGACCTCGGCGGTCTTCTTCGCGTCCTTGTCTTCCTGCTTGAAGTCGCCGCTGGGAAAGCCCATCACCACCAGGCCGCGCGCCGCGTAGCGGGCGTTCAGCGCCTCCAGGCCCTCGAACTGCGAGGTGAAGCCGCAGTAGCTGGCGGTGTTCACGACCAGCAGCACCCGGCCCGCGTACTGGCACAGATCCTGGGGCTTGTCGTCCTGCAGGCGGGGCACGGTCTGCTGGAGCAGCGGCGGACACGCAGCGGGAGCCGGTCGCGACTGGGCGGCGGCGGGGGCGACAAGCCCCAGAAGCAGCCCCAGGGCGGCGGCGGCGATCGGAATCGGGAGTCCAGGCATGGCAGGGTGTCCGGCAAAACCGCGGGGGCGAGCGGTTGAGCCTGGATGATCTCGCAACTGTCGCCGAGACGCCGAGGCGTCGACCGGATGGCCGGGTTCGCGGGCCGGACTGAGGCTGCGTCCAGACAGCGCCGACGCGGCCGTCGGGCCGCTTCAGCGACGGCGGATCAGCCGCGCAGCGCGTGCGCCAACAACAGCCGCGCCTTCTCCCAGTCGCGGCGCACGGTGCGGTCGGTGACGCCCAGCGCCTAGGCGATCTCGGCGTCGGTGAGGCCGACGAAGTAGCGCATCTCCACCACCTGCGCCAGCCGCGGCTCCAGGCGCGCCAGGTCGTCGAGCGCCCGGTCGATGTCGAGCAGCTCCTCGTACGGCTGAGCCAGACCTTCCGCGATGAAGGTGTCCAGCGTCACGTGTTCGGCACCGCCGCCGCGCCGCTCGCGACTGGCTGCGCGCACGGCGTCGACGATGATCGAGCGCATCACGTGCGACGCATAGCCGATGAAGTGCCCGCGGTCAGCCGGCGCCAGGTTGCCGGCCTTCAGGAAACGCAGGTAGCACTCGTGCAGCAGCACGGTGGTCTCCATGACGGTGCCCCGCTGGTGCCCCGACAGCCGTGCATGCGCCAGGCGGCGCAGCTCGGGGTAGAGGCGCTCGAACAGCGCGTCGAAGGCCAGCCGGTCGCCGTCACGGGTACGGGCCAGCAATGGGGTGATGTCGCCCATCGGGACCGCCCTGGTTGTTGTGCCGGCCATGGTAGCGAACGCGCCGGTGCGGCGGCATCGGGCTGTCGCTCGAACGCACGAAGCGGGTCGGCTTCTGGCTGTCCGGCATGTCCGGTCATGGTGGGCGACGGCGTATCTCCTGATGAGGGCCTCACGTCAAAGTCCCCGACACCGGAGAAACACCGCCATGAACCATCCCCCTCTTCGCCCGCTGCAGCTGATGGCGAGCGCCGCGTTGGCCGTCCTGATGGCGGCCTGTGGCGGCACCGGGCCCGACATCTACGCCGCGGTCGACGGCCGCGCACAAGCGCTGGCCGCCGCACCCACCGTGATCCCACCCTTGTTCGACGACACCGGCCACGTGATGCCGGCATCTCCATGGGCCGCGCCCGCCGACACCGGTGCCCGTACGCGCCGGGGTCTGTACGCCACGCAGGCGCAGGCCAGGCAGCTCGAAGACGCCATGGGAACGCAGGTGATCCCGGTCAACGTGGAGCCTGGACCGGACGCAGCCGCGGCGGTGGAACTGGCAACGCAGATGGTGTGGGGCCATCAGGTGGCGCACGACCTGTCGGCCGAGGTGCCGGTGCTGGTGCGCAGCAGCGACCTGCGCCTGGGCGCGACCACGGTGCACCACTTGGAGGCTCAGGGTTACCCGCGCGTGTTCCTCGTCACGCACTGAAGCAGCGCCAGAAGCACGCCATGCTGCCCACCGAGCACACCACCGACCGCGTCGGCCGGCCGCTGCGCGCGCCGCGGCCGGCGCTGTTCACGCGCGAGCGCTACCTGCTGCTGCTGGGCTGGGCCTTCACCTTGTTCAGCTCGGTGCGCGTGCTGTCCTACCTGCCGAACATGGCGCTGATCGTGCAGGAGCAGAACTCCAGCCAGCAATCGCTCCTGACCTGGTGCACCTGGCTGGGCGCCAATCTGACGATGGCCGGCTGGCTGCACGAGCACAACGGCCGCCGCTTCGACACCGCCGTGCGGGTGAACCTCGTCAACGCCATGATGTGCGCGCTGACGGCGGCGCTGATCGTCTGCTACCGGGTCGCGCCCGGGGCAGCGCCATGAACCACGACATCCTGGGTTGGATGGCGGCGCTGGCAACGCTGGCTTGCTTCGCGTCGTCCGAGATGCTGCGGCTGCGCATCCTGGCGCTCGTGGCCAACGTCGCCTTCGTGCCCTACGCCACGCAGGCCGGCCTGCTGCCGGTGCTGGTGCTGCACCTGGTGCTGGCGCCCGTCAACGCCTGGCGGCTGTGGCAGCTGGTGCGGGCGCGGCTCAGCGAGCGCCCTTTCGGGACGCAGCCGGCTTCTTTGCCGGTGCCGCCAGCAGGGCGTCGAGGTTCTTCGTGATCTCGCCCTCGATCGTCTTGGCGAAGGCGCCGAGCAGGAAGCCCAGCTTGGCCTCGAGATCGAAGTGGTCGGGCGCGACGATGAGGCGGCCGCTGACACCGCTGCGCGTGAACTCCACCGTGTCGCTCGTCTCGCCCTCGATCACGGTGCATTCCATGTCGAACTTGGTCTCGGCCTGCTCGGCCCATTGCCAGGCCACCTCGCGGGCGCGCTGGAGGCCGAGCGAATGGTCGCGGTGGATGTGGATGTCGGGCACGGGGTCAGCTCCGTCTTGCAGCAGGGTGGCAGGGGATCAGGGCGCCGCGCCGAGCCTGGCTCGGCGCTCCGCCCGCGGCAGCGCGGCCAGGGCACGCACCTCGGCGTGGAAGCGCGCGAAGTCGCGGCCCGAGGCCTCGTGCAGGCGCTCGAAGCCGGCCACGAGGTCGTTGTACGCCCCCATCACCGCGAAGGAGGCATTGTTGGCGCGCGCGAACCAACCGTCGTAGCCGGCAAAACCCGCGAGCGGACTGGCCGGGTCGGCCTTGAGCACCTCGTAGGCGCGGCGCCCGCGCGCCATCACCTCGGCCTTGGCGGCGCGCAGGGCCCCGGGAGGCTGGCCGCTGCGGTACAGCGCGTCGAGCTCGGCGCGCCAGGGCCGCACGAAGGCGCGGAAGGCCGCGGCGCGCGCCTGACGCAGCGCGTCGGCCGCGCGCGCCTCGGGCGTGGCGAAGCGCTCCATCCACAACCGGCCGCCGATGCGCTCCACCGCCGTGGCGTAGCTCTCGTTGAAGGTGGTGTCGTCGTCGACGTAGACCACCTGGTGCGTGAGCTCGTGGAAGATCAGCCGCGCCAGGTCGGCCTCGGAGCCGCTCACAAACGTATTGAGCAGCGGGTCGCCGCCCATCCACTCGAGCTTGCCCAGCGTGCTGTAGGCCGGCACGCCGTACACCATGACCTCATGGCCCTGTTCGCGCAGCTCGGCGGCCAGCGCCTCGGCGCGGGCCTGCGTGTAGTAGCCGCGGTAGCCCACGCAGCCCACCACCGGAAAGCACCAGGTCTTGAGCTGCAGGCTCAGCTCGGGCGCGGCCACCACGTTCCAGACCACGGCGTTGCGGCCCAGGTCGGCGTAGCGGCGGTAGCTCGGGCCCTCGGGCAGCTTGAGCTCGGCCACGGCGAAGTCGCGCATGCGCTGGCTCAGCGCGAGCCGCTCGCGCAGCGGCGCGGGCGTGGCCGGGTCGGCCAGCACCTCGGGCACCGGGCGGGCGCGCTGCATCAGGTCCATGTGGCCGCCCACGGCCTGCGCGTAGTAGCCGATCGTGCCGCAGCCGCCCAGCATCAGCGCCAGCGTACCCACGGCCAGCGCGCCCAGCAGACCCAGCCTCACCAGGCGCCTCCGCCGCTCAACAGGCTTCGACCTCGACGAGGCAGTCATAGAAGGCCGGCGCACGGCCGATGTCGGTGAGGCGCTGGTGCGTGAGCTCGTTGACGTTGGTGCCGTTCAGGCCCATCTTGCGCCACCAGATGCCCAGCCCGTTGACGACGCCGGGCCGCGCGGCGCCGTTGAGGTCGGCCTTGCAGACGTAGCTGCCACGGTCGTTGAACACGCGCACGGTCGCACCCTGCGCGATGCCGCGCGCCACGGCGTCGTCGGGGTGGATCTCCAGACGGGGCTCCTTTTCGGCGGCGCGCAGGCTCTCGACGTTGACGAAGCTGCTGTTGAGGAAATGCCGCGCCGGCGGCGAGATCATCGCCAGGGGATAGCGCGCGGCCAGCTCGGGCGCCGACTGCGCACTTTCGTAGTTGGGCACGAAGTCGGGCACGCCCAGGCCGGGGGCGTCGACCACCACCTTGCCCGACGGCGTGGCAAAACCACCCTCGGCAAACGGTGCTTCGGGCAGCTTCAGGCGGCTGAAGCCGCGCGCGCGCAGCTCGTCCACGTCGACCACGGCGGCATCGAAGGCACCCAACGCCATGGCCTCGTCGCTGTCTGCAAAACACGGCTCGTCGAAGCCCATGCGCGCAGCCAGACGGCGGAAGATCTCGGCGTTGCTCAGCGCCTGCCCCAGCGGCGGCACGGCCGGGCGGTTGAGCATGGCGTAGGTGTGGCCGTAGGCCGAGTGGGCATCCCAGTGCTCCAGCTGCGTGGTGGCGGGCAGCACGAGGTCGGCGTGATCGGCGGTGTCCGTCTGGAAGTGCTCCAGCACGACGGTGAAGAGGTCCTCCCGCGCAAAGCCCTGCACCACCTTGCGGCTGTCGGGCGCCACGGCCACGGGATTGCTGTTGTAGACGACGACGGCCTCGATGCGCGGGCCGAAGCCGCCGCCCCCCGGGTGGGTGAGTGCGTCGCCGATGGTGCTCATGTTGATGGTGCGGGGGTGCCGCGGGCCGAGAAGATCGGGCCGCTGCAGCCACGCATCGCGCCGGGCACCGCGGAAACTGCCGCTGGCACTGAGCAGCATCCCGCCAGCCGGGTGGCGCCAGGCGCCCACCAGGCAGGGCAGCATCGCCACCAGCCGCACGGCATTGCCGCCGCCGCGCACGCGCTGCATGCCGTAGTTCAGGCGAATGGCGGCGGGCTTCGTCTGCGCGTAGTCGCGCGCCAGGCCGCGCACCTCGTCGGCGGTGATGCCGCACACCGCGGCCGTGCGCTCGGGCGGCCAGGCCAGGGCCTTGTCGCGCAGCTTCTCCCAGCCGTCGACATGGCGGGCGATGTAATCGTGGTCGAGCCAGCCGTTCATCACCAGCTCGTGCATGAGGCCCAGCGCCAGCGCGCCGTCGGTGCCCGGCAGCAGGGCGATGTGCTGGTGGCACTTCTCGGCTGTTTCGGTGCGGCGCGGGTCGATGCACACCAGCTTGGCACCCGCGCGCTTGGCCTGCTGCGCGAAGGTCCAGAAATGCACGCTGCTCGTGATCGGGTTGCTGCCCCAGATCAGGATGAGCTTGCTGTGGACGAACTGCTCCACCCGCATGCCCAGCTTGCCGCCGTAGGTGGCGGCCAGCGCCTCGCCGCCGGCGTTGGCGCAGATGGTGCGGTCCAGCAGGCTGGCGCCCAGGCGGTGGAAGAAACGCGCCGCCATGCCGTCACCCTGCACCAGGCCCATGGTGCCGGCGTAGCTGTAGGGCAGGATGGCCTCGGGCTCGCGCGCAGCGATGGCCCTCAGACGGGCTGCGATGGTGTCGAGCGCCTCGTCCCAGCCGATGGCCTGGAAGCTGCCTGCGCCCGAAGGCCCCTTGGGGCCCGAGCGCTTGAGCGGCGTGAGCAGCCGCTGCGCGCTGTAGGTGCGTTCTGCGTAACGACTGACCTTGGTGCAAAGCACGCCGTGCGTGGGCGGGTGCTTCGGGTCACCGGCAACGCGCACCACGCGCTCCGCGCCCGGCGCGCCAGCCACGCTGACGTGCAAGGCGCAGGTGTCGGGGCAGTCGTGCGGGCACACGGCCTGCACGGTGCGGCTGGCCTCGTGGGCGCTTGCGCTCTCGTCCATGGCGGGATTATCCGCCCGCGCCCCGGGCTGCCGCATGGCTAAGATGGCCGACTATTCGACCGACGGGCCTGCCATGAATCTGCTCGAACCCATCCTGGCCGACGCGGCCGAGATCGCGCGCATCCGCCGCGACATCCACGCCCACCCGGAGCTGTGCTTCCAGGAGGAGCGGACCGCCGACGTCATCGCCAAGGCCCTCACCGACTGGGGCATCCCCGTCCACCGCGGGCTGGGCAAGACGGGCGTGGTGGGCATCGTGAAGAACGGCACCAGCCCGCGCGCCGTGGGTCTGCGCGCCGACATCGATGCGCTGCCGATGACCGAGCACAACCACTTCCCACACGCCAGCAAGCATCCCGGCAAGATGCACGCCTGCGGTCACGATGGCCACACCGCGATGCTGCTGGCCGCGGCCAAGCACCTCAGCAGGCACCGCCACTTCGACGGCACCGTCTACCTGATCTTCCAGCCGGCCGAGGAAGGCGGCGGCGGCGCGCGCGAGATGATCAAGGACGGCCTCTTCGAGAAGTTCCCGATGGAAGCCGTGTTCGGCGCGCACAACTGGCCCGGCATGCCCGTGGGCATGGTGGGCGTGAACCCGGGCGCGATGATGGCCTCGAGCAACGGCTTCCGGGCCGTCATCCGCGGCAAGGGCAGCCACGCCGCGCTGCCGCACCTGGGCGTGGACCCGGTGCTCGTGGCCTGCCAGATGGTGATGGCCTGGCAGACCATCCTCACGCGAAACAAGAAGCCCATCGACCCCGGCGTGATCAGCGCCACGATGATCCACACCGGCGAGGCCATCAACGTGGTGCCCGACTCGGCCGAGATCCGCGGCACCGTGCGCACCTTCAGCATCGAGGTGCTCGACCTGATCGAGACCCGCATGCGTGAGATCGCCACCGGGCTGGCCGCCACCTTCGGCGCCACCTGCGAGTTCGAGTTCACGCGCGTGTACCCCCCTACGGTCAATCACGCCGCCGAGACGGAGTTCGTGCGCCGCACGCTGGCGCAGGTGGTGGGCGAGGCCAAGGTCGTGCCCTTCGAGCCGACCATGGGCGCGGAAGACTTCAGCTTCTTCCTGCAGGCCAAGCCCGGCTGCTACTTCACCTTCGGCAACGGCGACGGCACCCACCGCGAGGGCGGGCACGGCCTCGGCCCCTGCATGCTGCACAACCCGAGCTACGACTTCAACGACGAGTTGATCCCGGTGGGCGCGAGTTGCTGGGTGAAGCTGGCCGAAGCCTGGCTGGCGCCGAAATGAGCGGCGCCGTGGACGCGACCGGCTTCTTCGCACAGAGCTACAGCGAGGCGCGCGCAGGGTTCCTGCGCGCTTGCGCCGCCGCGGGCCTGGCGGTGCAGAGCCACGAGCACCCGCTGAAGGGGCGCGACGGCGAGCCGCTGGCCATGGACGTGGCCCGGGCCGGCGCGCTGGTTGCCGAACGTGTGCTGCTCGTGAGCAGCGGCTGCCACGGCGTGGAGGGCTACTGCGGCTCGGGCGTGCAGGGTGCGCTGCTGGCCGATGCCGGCTTCGCCGCGGCCGCCCGCGCGGCCGGCGTGGCGGTGCTCTACGTGCACGCGCTCAATCCCTACGGCTTCTCGTGGTGGCGGCGCGTCACGCACGAGAACGTCGACCTCAATCGCAACGGCCTGGACTACGCCACGCTCACCGAGCTGCCCGCCAACCCGGCCTACGACACCATCGCGGCGGCGGCCGTTCCCGCCACCTGGCCACCCGCGCCCGAGAACGAGGCCGTGCTGGCCGCCTACGCAGCGGCGCACGGGCCCAAGGCCCTGCAGGCGGCTGTCTCGGGCGGGCAGTACCGCCACCCCCAGGGCCTGTTCTTCGGCGGCACGGCGCCCACCTGGAGCGCGCGCAGCTTCGCCGCCGTGCTGCGCGAGCACGCCACGCGCTGCACGCGCCTGGGCTGGATCGACCTGCACACGGGCCTCGGTCCGCAGGGCCACGGCGAGATGATCTGGGCCGGCCCTGACGACGCCGCGGCCATCGCACGCGCCCGCGCGTGGTGGGGCGCCGAGGTCACCTCCATGTATGACGGCTCGTCGAGCAGCGCCCGGCTGCAGGGCCTGCTCACCGAACTGGCCTACCGCGACTGCCCGCAGGCCGAGATCACGCCCATGGCCCTGGAGTACGGCACCGAGCCCACCGACGAGGTCATCCTGTGCCTGCGCGCCGAGCAGTGGCTCGAGCTGCATCCGCAGGCCGACGCCGCCACGCGCACGGCCATCAAGCGCCGCTTTCGCGACGCCTTCTACACCGACACCCCGGCCTGGAAGCAGGCCATCGTCGAGCAGGGCCTCGCCGCGGCCCGCCAGGCCGTGGCCGGCCTGGCGGCCTGATCAGGGCGTGCCCAGGAACAGGTAGGCGTTGTAGGCGCCACCGCTGGCCCGCCCCAAGCCCACGTAGACCGCGCCCAGCGGCGTCTCGCCGCCCAGGTACAGCGCGGCGCCGCGCAGCAGGCCGTCGCGCTTCTGGCGCGTGTAGGGCTCGCCCACGCGGCCGGCCTCCAGCGCCAGGCCCAGGCGCATGTCGCCACGCAGCCCCAGCGGCAGGCGGCCGATGATGCGCTCGGCGCGCACGTGGCCATAGGCCACATGGTCGCCGATGAGCTGCCCCGCGGCGAAACCCGTGAGGTTGAGGAAGCCGCCCAGGCGCGCCGCTTCCGGAAGCGGCAGCATGCCTTCGGTGGACGCCGTCCAGCTGGCGCGGCCGGCGAACACCCAGTTGCCCCAGGGCGCGGCGGCGCGGCCCTCGGCGTGGGCGCGGCGCCAGCCGTTGCGCTCATCGGCCAGCCAACGGGCCCGCAGCGCCCAGCCGCTGCGGGCGAAGTACAGACGGTCGAGCCGGTCGAAGTCCAGCTCCAGCACCCAGCCCGTGGAGTCGGGGCTGGGCAGGGCCGCGAACAGGTCGATACCGGTCTCCAGCGTGCGCGCGGACTGCCCGGTCCAGCCGGCGACGCGGAGTCCACCCAGGCGCATCAGGTTCAGTCCCAGCCCGAGCTCCAGCCGCTTCTGGACGCTCCGGTACTCGGCGATGCGCTGCTCGAGAAAGAAATAGTCGCTGCGCTCGCGACGGTACTCGGCCACCGCGTCGACGACCACGCGCTGCGAGGCCAGCAGCGGCTGCGTGAACTCAAGCTTGATGCCCGTGACGCTGCCGAGCTCGGCCGCCAGCAGCAGATCCGCACCCAAGGCGTTGAGCCAGGTGCGTTGCAGTGCCGCGCGCAGCTGGTAGGTCGAGCCCTGGTTGAGCGTGCTCTGCAACTGCAAGCCCAGGCGCAGGTAGTCCGGACCCCAGGTCTTCTCCACCGGCAGCAGGCGCAGCACGGTGCGGGCACCCTCCCGGCGCACGGTGTAGTCCAGGCGCTCGTAGTGGCCGTCGCCGTAGGCCCGCTGCAGGTCGGCAGCCAGCTCGTCGGCATCCAGCGGCGAGCCGGTACGCTGCCGCACGTGGCGCAGCAGCACCTCCGGGGCCACGCGCTCGAGGCCCACCACCTCGATGGCGTCGACGCGCGGCACGTCGCGCTCGCGCACGTGGGCACCGCGCCGCCACGCCGCCCAGGCGCGCTCGTCCACCGACAGCGCGGCCAGCGCCGTCTCGTGCATGCGCACGGCGGCGCGGCCGCGTTCGGCCGCCTCGGCGTGGCGCGCGAAGTCGGCCGCGGTGATGTCGCCCAGCTCGGGGCGGATGAGTACGTCGCGCGGCGTGAGCTGGGCCAGCGAGGCGCCCACGTTCTGCTCGGTCAGCAGCGCCACCATCTGCGCCGTGATGCTGAGCACGCCTGAGATGGCGTCGGCCGGCAGCGGCGGCGAACCGACGTTGACGGCGATCACCACGTCGGCGCCACAGCGCTCGCGCAGCTCGCGCACGGGCACGTTGTCCACGAGGCCACCGTCCACCAGCTTGCGCCCGCGCCAGGTGAACGGCGCGAGCAGACCCGGCACGGCCATGCTGGCGCGCATGGCCTCGGTCAGCGGGCCGTCGCGCATGACGACGCGCTCGCCGGTGCCGATGTCGGTGGCGATGATGGACAGCGGCAACGGCAGCCGCTCGATCAGCGGCTCGCCCGTCTCGGCGCGCACCAGCGCGTTGAGGAAGAACTTGATGCGCTGGCCCTGCAACAGGGCCGGCGGCGTGACGGCGCTGCCGTCGACGATGCCCGTCTCGCTGCCCGGCAGGAAGCGCTGGCGCAGGCGGCGCGCCCGCAGGTCGAGATCGGCATCGCCAGCGCCGTCGAGGAACATCTCCTTCCAGTCGGCGGCCTGCAGGGCGGCGCGCATCTCGGCCGGGCTGCGGCCGGCCACCCAGGCGCCGGCCACCAGCGCACCCATGCTGGTGCCGGCCACGCAATGCACGGGCACGCGCAGGCGCTCAAGTTCCTCGAGCACGCCGATGTGCGCCGCCCCGCGCGCACCGCCGCCGCCGAGCACCAGGCCGATGCGCGGCGCCGGGTCTGCGGCCAGGGCCAGCGGCGCCAGGGCCAGCAGGAGAGCCGCCGCCGCGGCCGCGAGCCTCACTGCAAGAAGCCGATGGGGGCGCGGCGCATCTCGCGCGGGGCCAGGGCGGCCACTTGCCCAAGAACAGCCTCGGAGCGTCGCTCGCCGAAGCGGCGGCCCCATTGGAGCGCGCCACGGATCGGCCGGCACCGGCGCAACACAATCGCGCGCGCCAGCGGCGTCGGATGGCAGATCGACGGGCCACAGGAACGATCGGCACTCATGCGTTCACTCCTCCGGGGTTCGGGCAGGTTCGCGGCCTCGGCATGGCGCAAGACTGCCACAAACGGAGCGCAGGGCAAGGCCCCGGATCCCTTGCCGTTCAGCTTCGCCGCCGCCGCCGGGCGGGCGAGGCTGCGCGCCACGCATCGACGCATCTGGACAGTCCGTTTTCACAGCCGCCGTCAACAGCCGGCGGTCGCGCCAGCGCGCGGCCAGAGTCCGGCATGAAGATCCTGGGGACGAACCCCGTCGGCCGCGGGTCGGCCACCGGCTGAGCCGGCCGGCCCGAGAGACGCGCAGTCTCGAATCGTCCAGGGCGGGCCGCCGCGACAAGCGCAGACCGTGCTTCGGGCCGCAGCAGGGGCAGGGCGATTCAAGGGCGGGCGCCCGACCGCGAAGGCGAGGCCCGGGGCCCGGGCGGCAGCCCGCGCGGCGAGGGACTGGCCAGCAGCCGGCTCATCGCCACACCCGCGACCGCGTGGTTGCGGTCGCTGAGGCTCGACGCCACCTGCTCGACGATGGCCTGCAGCAAGAGGCTCGACAGACCGCCCGACAGGCTGCCACGCTGCTCGGCACTGCTGGCGCTGGCGCTGCCGGTCCAGAGGGTGCGACCATCGCGCAGGTCCACCAGCCGCGCATCCACCGCCGTCACCGAGTCGGCGCTGATGACGCGATACACCGAACCGTAGGCGCGCACCCGCAGGTACAGCGCCGCATCGGCCCCGAACACCTCCCGCAGCCTCTGGGGGCTGATGTCTTGGGCGTCTTTCGGCGTCTGCACGCCGTTGAGGCGCAGCGTCTCGTTGCTCAACGCCACCGGGAACACGTAGTAGCCCCGCTCGGCCAGCGGCAGCACCGTCTGCGCCATCACGCTGCCGGGAGCCTGCACGTCGGGGCTGTCATTCACCGGCGGCAACACCAGCACAGAGGCCGGCCGCGCCTCGCGCAGTGCCGGCCAGGGATCGGCCGGAGCCTTGTCCACGGCGGCGCAGCCGCCCAGCAGCGCGGCCAGCACCACCGCCAGCAGCATCGCGGCCCTGCGCAGCGCCGGGCTCACTTCGGGGCCTCCGGCGTCGGGGCGCCCGGCTGCTGCCGCGCGTTGGCCAGCAGGAAGTCCATGTACCGGGCCGACTCCGGGTACAGCTCCTTCTCGGCCCGCAGGTGCTCGACGGCCCGGGCATCGTTGCCCAGCTGCGCGTGCAGCAGTGCCAGGTGCGCGTGCAGCCCCGGCGGCACGGCGCGCCCCTTGGCGGCGGTTCGCTGCAGCTGCTGCTCGAGCAGCGCGGCCTGCCGCGCGGCGTCGCCGCCGGCTTCGCGCAGCTGCGTCGCCAGCGCCGCCGGGTAGGCGCCCCACTCGTACAACATCGGCCGCGCGCTGGCGCCAGGCGCTCCCAGCACAGCCGCCAGCGCCAGCAGCGCGCCACCGCCCAGCCTACGCATCGGGGCGCCTACGGCTTGCTGCGGGCTCATCAGGGCCGCGCCGGCTTCCAGGCGCCGCCGTCCAGGCCAGCCACCAGCCGGTCCACGGCCTCGCGGATGGCCAGATCGAGCACCTTGCCGTTGAGCGTGGCGTCGTAGCTGGCGGTGCTGCCGAAACCGAGAATCTCGCGTTCCGACAACGTGTACTCGCCGCCCCCCTGCACCGAGTAAACCACTTCGGACGTCAGCGGGTTGACGATGTTCAGCGTGACCTTGGCGTAGGCCACCTGCGTCTTGCCGCGGCCCAGCAGGCCAAACAGCGCACGGTCGCCCACCTCCTTGCGGCCGAACTCGCTGACCGAGCCGGTGACGAGGAAGTCGGCGCCCCGGATGGCCTGCGGCGCCTGGCGCAGTGCCGCCTCCTGGCGGGCCTCGGCGAGGTTCTCGCGGTCGAGCACGCTGAAGCGGTTGCTCTGCTGCAGGTGGGCCACGAGGATGGTCTTGCTCTGCGAGCCCAGACGGTCGCCGCCGTCCGAGAAGATGCCACGGCCGAAGCTGGACCGGTTGTCGAAGTTGCCCACCGCGATGGGGGCGCGCGGGCCGGCCTGGGCCGGCGCCGGCGTGGCCGCCGCAGCAGTGCGCGCAGGTTCAACGGCGCGCGAGGTCTCGGTGGTCGCGCAGCCCGAAGAGAGGCCGGCGACCAGCAGCACGGCTGCGGCGATGCGGTGGGTGTTCATAGGGCAGGCTCTCGATCAAGAAGGTTGTAGGGATGTGGATGCCTTGCGGACACGGAGCGGCATGCGGCACGCTCCTAGGGACAGACTGTGCACCAGCGCGGACCGGACGACACGACTCCGGCGTCGAAGGCCGGCCGTTCGGCACGAGCGCGCCAGCCGTCGGCGCGAACCCGAGACGGGGCGGAAAGAGGCGCGCGGCAGGAGCCAAAAAAGCGTTTCCGGCGTCGTCGGTCGAATGACAGGACTACGAAGTTGCCCGGTTGTCGGAGAGCTGCAAGTGACTCTGGGCCGCGCTTTGGTGACGCCGGATGCCGACGACGAGGCGCCGCTGCTGGCGCAGCTTGAGGACATCCTGCGGCGGCTGTGGCCAGGTTCGCACCGGGTGGGCCGAGCCGAAGACGGCATCGACGCCATCCGCCGGGTCGGGACGCTGCGGCCCACTGCGGCTCTCCTGGGCATCCCGATGCCGGAGATCGAGGGGCTGCACGCTGCCCACTGCATCGACGCACCGGCTCCGCCCTGGCCTTCAGAGCGTCCGCCCGGCGCGGAAGGCGCCGCGCCGGCCACGCGGCAGCGGCGCATGGGCCTGCATCGCCACCAGGTGCGCGCCGGCATGGGCGTGCGTGATGGCAAGGCCCAGCGCGTCGGCGGCGTCGGGGCCGGGCAGACCGGGCAGCACAAGGAGCCGCTGCACCATGGCCTGGACCTGGGCCTTGGCCGCCAGCCCGTGGCCGACCACCGACTTCTTCATCTGCAGCGCGGTGTACTCGGCCACCGGCAGGCCGGCACTCACCAGCGCCGCCAGCGCGGCGCCGCGCGCCTGACCCAGCAGCAGCGTGCTCTGCGGGTTGACGTTGACGAAGACGATCTCCACCACGGCGCTGTCGGGCGTGTAGCGGCGCACGACCTCGCCGATGCCGTCGAAGATGATCTTCAGCCGCGCCGGCAAGTCGCCGCGCGGCGCCTCCGCGGTGGCGATGGTGCCGCTGGCCACGTAGTGCAGACGCTGCCCTTCAGCATCGACGATGCCAAAGCCGGTCCGCTGCAGGCCGGGATCGATGCCGAGGATGCGCATCGGACCGGCTTCAGTGAAGGCTCATGCCGGCGCAGCCGGCGTGAAGGCGCGCCAGCGCCGGGCCGGAACCCAAGCCGGTCCGCTGCAGGCCGGGATCGATGCCGAGGATGCGCATCCGCTAGACCAGATACCAGCGCACGAAGTGGAAGAACACAGGGGCCGCGAAGCACAGCGGCGCCACGCGGTCCAGCAGGCCCACGGCACCGGTGACCGAACTGCGGTTGCCCCAGTAGCGCACGCCCGCGTCCTTCTTCAGCGCCCGCATCACCAGCTCGCCCAGCGAGCCGCAGCCCGCGGCCACCAGCGCCATCGTCGCCGCCTGCCAGGGCCCGGTGGGTGTGATCCAGAACAGCGCCGCACCCACCAGCGCCGCAGCCGCCAGGCCCAGGCCGAAGGCGCGCCACGAGAAGCTGCGGTCGATCTGCCGCGCCACCGGGCGGCGGCGCAGGCGACGACTGGCCGTCTCCTGCGCCAGCTGCGCCGCGGCCGTGACCACGACCAGGAAGAACAGCAGGAAGGCCCCGCGCCCGGCGTAGCCGGGCAGGTCCAGCAGCAAGAGTGCCGGCGCGTGGCTCAGGCCGTAGACGCAGACCATGATGCCCCACTGGATCTTGGCGTTGCGCTCCAGGAAGCGCCCGGGGTCGCCGGCCAGCGCACCGGCCACCGGGATGGCCAGGAAGACGTAGACCGGCACGAACACGGTGAACAGGTCGAAGGCCCGCGTGCCCACCAGCACATACTGCAGTGGCAGCGCCACAAAGAAGGCCAGCAGCAGGCTGCGGTGGTCACCGCGGCGCGTGTGCACCAGCGTGATGAACTCGCGCAGCGCCAGAAACGAGATCACGCCCAAGGCGGTGGTGGCGCCCAGCGGCCCGCTCGCCCAGGCTGCCCAGAACACCAGCGCGCCCACCCAGAGCGCCCGCAGGTCGCGGCGCAAGTTGCGACGGCGCTCGCGCGCGTCCTCGGTGGACTCCTCGCCGCTCTCGCGCCAGGTGAGGGCCACGATCACCGCGCTCAGCAGCAACAGCAGCCCGAACAGCACCACGAACAGCAGGCCCACCTGCTGGTCGGTATCCAGGCGGCGCAGAGTGCCCAGGGCCTCGATCACTCAGCCCCCACTGCCCGCTGGCCGCTGCGCGATCACGGCTTCGCGCGCGCGCTCCAGGAACACGCGCTTGTCCTCGCCCTCCTCCAGACGCAGCGGCGCGCCGAAGGTCACCGTGCACAGCACCGGCACCGGCACGACCTCGCCCTTGGGCATGACGCGCTGCACGTTGTCGATCCACGCCGGCACCAACTGCACGCCCGGGAACTGCTGCGCCAGGTGATACAGGCCGCTCTTGAAGGGCATGGGCTCGCCCTTGGCGCTGCGCGTGCCCTCCGGGAAGATCACCAGCGAGTCGCCCTGCTCGAGCGCCGCCACCAGCGGCTCCAGCGGATCCTGATCGGGGTTGGCGCTGCGCGAGCGATCGACGTAGACGGCGTGGAACACCTCGGTCGTGAGCCAACGGCGAAAGGGGCTGCCGGCCCAGTAGTCGCGTGCCGCGATCGGCCGCGTGCGCGTGCGCAGCTCGTGCGGGAGCGCCGCCCAGATCAGCACCCAGTCGAGGTGGCTTTGGTGGTTGGCGAAGTAGATGCGCTGCTCGGCCATGGGCGGGCAGCCCTTCCAGTGGCCTTGCGCGCCGGTGACGAGTCGGGCGATGAAGGCCAGCAACGCACCGGTGATGGACGCGAGCGACATGCGCCGGATGCTATCCCCGGCCGATGCAAGGCCGCATCAGTGCCGGAAGTGCCGCGTGCCGGTGAAGACCATGGCCACGCCACGCTCGTCGGCCGCCGCGATGACCTCGTCATCGCGCAGGCTGCCGCCGGGCTGGATGATGCAGACCGCGCCCTCGTCGATGACCACGTCCAGGCCGTCGCGAAACGGAAAGAAGGCGTCGCTGGCCACCGCCGAGCCCGCCAGGCTGAGCCCGGCGGCGCCCGCCTTCACGCGCGCGATGCGGGCGCTGTCGAGCCGGCTCATCTGCCCCGCGCCCACGCCCAGGGTCATGCCACCCCCGCAGAACACGATGGCGTTGCTCTTCACGAACTTGGCCACCTTCCAGGCGAACATCAGGTCGTCCATCTGCTGCAGCGTGGGCGCCCGCTTCGTGACCACGCGCAACTCCGCCACGGCGACGTTCTTGTTGTCCGGCGACTGCAGCAGCAGACCGCCGCCGATGCGCTTGCTGTCGATGGCATTGGCGCCATTGCCGGCGGCCACTTCGAGCACGCGCAGGTTCTGCTTGGGCGCCAGCACGGCCGCGGCTTCGGGCGTGACGGACGGCGCGATCATGACCTCGACGAACTGCTTGTTGTCGCCGATCTGGCGGGCCGTGGCCTCGTCGAGCGGGCGGTTGAACGCGATGATGCCGCCGAAGGCCGAGGTGGGGTCGGTCTGCCAGGCCTTCTGATAGGCCTCGGCCAGCGTGGCGCCCACGGCCACGCCGCAGGGGTTGGCGTGTTTCACGATCACGCAGGCCGGCAGGTCGAAGCTGCGCACGCACTCCCAGGCGGCGTCGGCGTCGGCGATGTTGTTGTAGCTCAGGGCCTTGCCCTGCCGCTGCCGGTAGCCGGCGAGTGTGCCCGGTGGCGGGCTGGCCTCGCGATAGAAGGCGGCGCTCTGGTGCGGGTTCTCGCCGTAGCGCATGTCCTGCGCCTTCACGAACTGCGCCGTCCACACCGCGGGCCAGGCCTCGCGCGCCGGCACGGCATGACCCACGTCCTCGGCGCCCGGGGCCACCGAACCCAGGTAGTTGGCGATCATGCCGTCGTAGGCCGCCGTGTGCGCGAACACCTTCTTCGCCAGCATGAAGCGGGTGCTGCGCCGCATGCCGCCGTCGGACAGCTCGGCCAGCACCTGCGCGTAGTCGGCCGGGTCGATGACCACGGCCACACCGTCCCAGTTCTTCGCCGCGGCGCGCAGCATGGCCGGGCCGCCGATGTCGATGTTCTCGATGGCGTCGTCCAGCGTGCAGTCGGCGCGCGCCGTGGCCTGCGCGAAGGGGTAGAGGTTCACGACCAGCAGGTCGATGGTGCCGATGCCGTGTTGCTGCAGCGCGGCCATGTGCGCCGGCACGTCGCGCCGCGCCAGCAGGCCGCCGTGAATGCGCGGGTGCAGGGTCTTGACGCGGCCGTCGAGCATCTCGGGAAATCCGGTCACCTCGGCCACCTCGGTGACGGCCAGGCCGGCATCGGCCAGCAGGCGCGCTGTACCTCCCGTGGACAGAAGCCGCACACCCTGCGCGGCCAGCGCGCGGGCGAAGTCGACGATGCCGGTTTTGTCGGACACCGAGAGAAGCGCGGTCTTCATGGCTTGATGAGCTTGTGGTCGAGCAGCTTGCGCCGCAGCGTGTTGCGGTTGATGCCGAGCCACTGTGCAGCCCTGCTCTGGTTGCCTTCGGCATGGCGCATCACCACCTCGAGCAGCGGCCTCTCGGCAGCGGCCATGAACAGGCGGTGCAGATCGCCGGGCTCGGCGCCGCGCAGGTCGGCAAGGTACTGCTCGACGCTGTCGCGCACGCAGGCGTCGATGGCCTTTCGGCTCATGCGGCCAGGGCCTCGGTGTCGTCGTCGTTGGCTGCCGGCCTCACCGGCAGCGGAAGGCGCTCGCGCGTGGCGGCCAGCGTGTCGAAAAACGCGGCCACGGCATCGTGCTGCGCCCGCGCATCATCCAGGGTGTTGATGTGCTGGCGGAAGGTCTCGCCGCCCGGCAGGCTGCCCACGGCCCAGCCGATGTGCTTGCGCGCACTGCGCACGCCGCTGAACTCGCCGTACAGGCGGAAGTGGTCGTCGAGGTGTTCGAGCAGCCAGCCGCGCACCTCGGCCACCCGGGGTGGCGGGCGGTGCGTGCCGTGGGCGAGGAAGTGCGCGATGTCGCCGAAGATCCACGGCCGCCCCTGCGCCGCGCGGCCGATCATCACGGCGTCACAGCCCGTGGCACGCAGCACTTCGGCGGCGCGCTCGGGGCTGGCGATGTCCCCATTGGCCACCACCGGGATGCGCAGCGCGGCCTTGATGGCGGCCACGGTCTCGTGCTCCGCCGTGCCGCCGTAGCCCTGCTCGCGCGTGCGGCCGTGCACCGTGAGCAGCGCGATGCCGGCGTCCTGCGCCGCGCGGGCCAGCACCGGCGCGTTCTTCGCGGCGGCGCACCAGCCGGTGCGCATCTTCAGCGTCACGGGCACGCCGCGCGGCGCGCAGGCGGCCACCACGGCCTCGACGATGGCGATGGCCAGGCGCTCGTCCTGCATCAGCGCCGAGCCCGCCCAGACCTTGCACACCTTCTTGGCCGGGCAGCCCATGTTGATGTCGATGATCTGCGCGCCGCGGTCGATGTTGTAGCGCGCCGCGTCGGCCATCTCGGCGGGCTCCACGCCCGCGATCTGCACGGCGATGGGCCCGGGCTCGCCGGCGTGGTCGGCGCGGCGCGAGGTCTTCAGCGAGTTCCACAGTTCGCGCCGGCTCGTCACCATCTCGCTGACCGCATGGCCCGCGCCGAGGCGGCGGCACAGCGTTCGGAAGGGCCGGTCCGTCACGCCGGCCATCGGCGCCACGAACAGGTTGTTCGGCAGGATGAACGCGCCGAGGCGCAGCGGTTTCAGCACGTCGGGCTGCTCAAAAATGAGGCGCGAGTATAGCCCCGGAGTGCCAAAGACAAGGCCGCCCGCAGGCGGCCCTTCCGGGATGGGTGCGGGCCTGCTCAGCGCGCGGAAATCGGCTTGACGTCGCGTGCCGGGGAGCCCACGAAAAGCTGGCGCGGGCGGCCGATCTTGTACTCGGGGTCGCCGATCATCTCGTTGAGCTGCGCGATCCAGCCCACGGTGCGTGCCAGCGCGAAGATGGCGGTGAACAGGCTGACCGGGATGCCCAAAGCGCTCTGCACGATGCCCGAGTAGAAGTCGACGTTCGGGTAGAGCTTGCGGCTGACGAAGTAGTCGTCCTCCAGCGCGATCTTCTCCAGCGTCATCGCCAGCTTGAACAGCGGGTCGTCGTGCAGGCCGGTGGCCTGCAGCACCTCGTGGCAGGTTTCGCGCATGAGCTTGGCGCGTGGGTCGTAGTTCTTGTAGACCCGGTGGCCGAAACCCATCAGCTTGACGTTGGAGTTCTTGTCCTTGACCTGCTTGATGAACTCGCCGATCTTCTCGACGCCGCCCTGGCGCTGGATGTCCTTGAGCATCGTCAGCGCGGCCTCGTTGGCGCCGCCGTGCGCCGGGCCCCAAAGGCAGGCCACACCGGCCGCGATCGCCGCGAACGGGTTGGTGCCCGAGCTGCCGCACAGGCGCACGGTGGACGTGCTGGCGTTCTGCTCGTGGTCGGCGTGCAGGATGAAGATGCGGTCGATGGCGCGCACCAGCACCGGGTTCGGCACGTAGTCCTCGCAGGGCGTGGCGAACATCATGCGCATGAAGTTCGCGCTGTAGCTGAGGTCGTTCTTCGGGTAGATGAAAGGCTGGCCGACGCCATACTTGTAGGCCATGGCCACCAGCGTGGGCATCTTGGCGATCAGCCGGTGCGCGGCGATGGTGCGGTGCTGCGCGTTATGGACGTCGGTGCTGTCGTGATAGAAGGCCGAGAGCGCGCCGACCAGGCCCGTCATCACGGCCATCGGGTGCGCGTCGCGCCGGAAGCCGCGCAGGAAGAACTGCATCTGCTCGTTGACCATCGTGTGGTAGGTGATGGTCTTGACGAAGCTGTCGCGCTCGGCCTGGTTGGGCAGCTCGCCATTGAGCAGCAGGTGGCAGACCTCGAGGAAGTCGCAGTGCGTGGCCAGCTGCTCGATGGGGTAGCCGCGGTACAGCAACTCGCCCTTGTCGCCGTCGATGTAGGTGATGGTGCTGTTGCACGAGGCCGTGCTCAGGAAGCCGGGGTCATAGGTGAACTTGCCGGTCTGCGCGTAGAGCTTGCGGATGTCGATCACGTCCGGGCCGATGCTGCCCTTGTACAGGGGCAGTTCCATGCTCGGGCTGCCGTCGCTGAACGAGAGCGTGGCTTTCACGTCGGAGGGGGTCATCGGTGGGGCCTTTCTTCAGAGGGCGTGCTTGGCGTGGGGCGGCACGGGTGCGCTGCGCAACTGCGCCAGCACCTCGCGCGCTTCGGGCGTGTCGACCTCGCCCGCCAGCGGCTTGCGGCCGAGCAGCAGGTCCAGCAGGTCGTTATCGGCAAGATCCATCAGGGTCATCAGCCCCGCGGCCTGCCTTGTCGTGATCGACTCCTCGTGGTGTCGGAAGAAGCGTTCGATGAACAGGTCGTTCTCGAGCAGGCCGCGCCGGCAGCGCCAGCGCAGTTTGCTCAGACTCCGTTCGTCGAGGCGCCCAAGGCCCGTTCGCCCTGAGCTTGTCGAAGGGCCGGCAAGGGCTTCGACAGGCTCAGCCCGAACGGGGTTGGCAAGGTGGTCCATCAAACCGCCCTGCGCACCATGAGTTCCTTGATCTTGCCGATCGCCTTGGTCGGGTTCAGGCCCTTGGGGCAGACGTCGACGCAGTTCATGATGGTGTGGCAGCGGAACAGGCGGTACGGGTCCTCGAGGTTGTCGAGCCGCTCGCCGGTGGCCTGGTCGCGGCTGTCGGCGATAAAGCGGTAGGCCTGCAGCAACCCGGCCGGGCCCACGAACTTGTCGGGGTTCCACCAGAAGCTTGGGCAGCTGGTGGAGCAGCTCGCGCACAGGATGCACTCGTACAGGCCATTGAGCTCCTCGCGCTCCTCGGGCGACTGCAGCCGCTCCTTCTCGGGCGGCGGCGTGTTGTTCACGAGATAGGGCTTGATGCTGTGGTACTGCTTGAAGAACTGCGTCATGTCCACGATGAGGTCGCGGATCACCGGCAGGCCCGGCAGCGGCTTGAGCACGATGGGGCCCGGCAGCGTGCGCATGTTGGTCAGGCACGCCAGGCCGTTCTTGCCGTTGATGTTCATGGCATCCGAGCCGCACACACCCTCGCGGCAGCTGCGGCGGAAGCTCAAGGTGGGGTCCTGCGCCTTGAGCTTCATCAGGGCGTCGAGCAGCATGCGCTCCGTGCCGTCGAGCTCGACGCTGTAGCTCTGCATGCGCGGCTTCTCGTCCGTGTCGGGGTCGAAGCGGTAGATCTGGAAGGTGCGTAGGGTCATGGTGCACTCAGGGTCGAATGGACAGCGCTTCGACAGGCTTGGCGCGAACGGGGCTCGGGTTCAGAAGGTCCGCACCTTGGGCGGCACGGAATCCACGGTCAGCGGCTTCAGGTTCACCGGCTTGTAGGCCAGGCGGTTGCCCTCGCTGTACCACAGCGTGTGCTTCATCCACTCGGCGTCGTTGCGGCCCAGCGGGGTGTGCGGGTCGTCGGCGCCGCGCTCGTAGTCCTTCACGGTGTGGGCGCCGCGGCACTCGCGGCGCGCGGCGGCACTGGTCATCGTGGCCTGCGCGGCCTCGATCAGGTTCTCGACCTCCAGCGCCTCGATGCGCGCGGTGTTGAAGACCTTGCTCTTGTCCTTCAGGCCGATGGCCTCGACGCGGGCGCGCATCGCGTTGATCTTGCCCACGCCCTCGTCCATGCTGGCCTGCGTGCGAAAGACACCGGCATGCTGCTGCATCGTCGTGCGGATGTCGTTCGCGACATCCTGCGCATACTCGCCGTTCGTGGCGCCGTCCAGGCGCGCCAGGCGGGCCAGCGAGCGGTCGGCCGTGTCGGCCGGCAGCGGCTTGTGGCTCTTGTCGGCGGCCTTGAAGCTCTTGACGATGTGGTCGCCCGAGGCCTTGCCGAACACCAGCAGGTCCAGCAGCGAATTGGTGCCCAGCCGGTTGGCGCCGTGCACGCTGACGCAGGAGCACTCGCCCACCGCGTACAGGCCGTTCACGATGTCGTTGTGCGCGCCGTGGCGCGGAATGACCACCTGACCATTGATGTTGGTCGGGATGCCGCCCATCTGGTAGTGGATGGTCGGCACCACGGGGATCGGCTCCTTCGTGATGTCGACGTTGGCGAAGTTGTGGCCGATCTCGAACACGCTGGGCAGGCGCTTCAGAATGGTGTCGCCGCCCAGGTGCGTCATGTCGAGGTTGATGTAGTCCTTGTTCGGACCACAGCCCCGGCCTTCCTTGATCTCCTGGTCCATGCAGCGCGAGACAAAGTCGCGCGGCGCCAGGTCCTTGAGCGTGGGCGCATAACGCTCCATGAAGCGCTCGCCGTGGGCGTTGCGCAGGATGGCGCCCTCGCCGCGGCAGCCCTCGGTCAGCAGCACGCCCGCGTTGTGCACGCCGGTGGGGTGGAACTGCCAGAACTCCATGTCTTCCAGCGGGATGCCGGCGCGCGCCGCCATGCCCAGGCCGTCACCCGTGTTGATGAAGGCGTTGGTGCTGGCGGCGTAGATGCGGCCCGCGCCGCCCGTGGCCAGCAGCGTGACCTTGGCCTGCAGCACGTGCACCTCGCCGGTCTCCATCTCGAGCGCGGTCACGCCCAGCACGTCGCCGTCGGCGTCGGTGATGAGATCCAGCGCCATCCACTCGACGAAGAAGTTGGTGCGCGCGGCCACGTTCTGCTGGTACAGCGTGTGCAGCATGGCATGGCCGGTGCGGTCGGCCGCGGCGCAGGCGCGCTGCACGGGCTTCTCGCCGTAGTTGGCGGTGTGGCCGCCGAAGGGGCGCTGGTAGATGGTGCCGTCGGGGTTGCGGTCGAAGGGCATGCCCATGTGCTCGAGCTCGTAGACCGCGCGGCCCGCCTCGCGGCACATGAACTCGATGGCATCCTGGTCGCCCAGCCAGTCGGAACCCTTCACCGTGTCGTAGAAGTGGTAGTGCCAGTTGTCCTCGGCCATGTTGCCGAGGCTGGCGCCGATGCCGCCCTGCGCCGCCACCGTGTGGCTGCGCGTCGGGAACACCTTGGACAGCACCGCCACGTTCAGGCCGGCGCGGGCCAGCTGCAGCGAAGCCCGCATGCCGGAGCCGCCGGCCCCGACGATGACCACGTCGAACTTGCGCTTGGGTAGGTGGGCCAGGGACACGGTCAGAGCCTCCACAGAACTTGAACGGCCCAGCCGATGCAGCCCACCAGCCAGACGATGGTCAGCACCTGCAGCGCCAGGCGTGCGCCCACGGGCTTGACGTAGTCCATCCAGATGTCGCGCACGCCCACCCAGGCGTGCCAGCCGAGCGAGACGAACACGACCATCGTCAGCAGCTTCATCCATTGGGCACTGAAGATCGAGGCCCAGCGGTCGTAGCCCATCTCGCCGCCAAACAACACCTGCGCCAGCAGCACGAGGGTGAACAGCGCCATCAGCACCGCCGTGACGCGCTGGCTGAGCCAGTCGCGCATGCCGTAGTGCGCGCCCACGACGACGCGCTTGCTTCCGTAGTTGACTGCCATGGGAGTGTGGGGGTTGGGTGGGCTCAGAACAGCCCGAACAGCTTGGCGCCCAGCGCCACGGTGAGCGGCAGGCTGACGGCGAAGGTGAGCACGGCCGATTGATGGCCCTGGGCCTTGGAGACGCTGTGCGTCGCGTCCATCCACAGGTGGCGCACGCCGGCCACGAAGTGGTGCAGGTAGGCCCAGATCAGGCCCAGCAGCACGAGCTTGAGCAGCCAGGCCGGCACGAAGCCGATGCCGGCCGCGAAGGCGCTGCGGAAGACCTCGAAGCTGACCTCGGAGGTGACGCTCTGGTCGAACAGCCACACCAGCAGCGGCAGCAGCAGGAACATCATCGCGCCGCTGGCGCGGTGCAGGATCGACACATAGGCCGCCAGCGGCAGGCGGTACTTCGTGGCGTCGATCAGCCGCATCGTGCCGGGTCGTTCTGCCGGCCGCGCTCGTGTCATCTCGGACATGTCCTTGTCTTTCGGTTACTGCAGGAAACCCGCCAAAGTCTATTGCACGCCCCGTGCCTTACGCGGGCCTGCAAGCGGGCAAACAGGCGTCGGTTCGGGCATCACATCAGGGCATTGCGGTAGTGGTGGGCCGTGGTGAGGTACAGGCCGCGCCGCAGTTCGACCGGCTTGTCGCCGTACGTGTACGACAAGCGTTCGACACTCAGCAAAGGCTGCCCGGGTGCCACACCCAGCAGCGCGGCCTCGTCGGCACTGGCGGCCACCGCGCGCAGCTTTTCCTCGGCGCGCACCATGTGCACGGTGAACTCGGCCTCGAAAAGGCGGTACAGCGGCCCTCGCCAGGCCTCCATGCGCTCGAGCGTGAGGCCCTTGAACAGCGGACCGGGCAGCCAGAGGTCGTCGAGCACCACGGGGCGCGCAGGGCGGGCAGCACCGCTGGCAGCGCCCTCATCGGGCGCCAGGAGCAGCCGGCGCACCTGAACCGCGGCCTCTCCGGCACGCAGGTCGAGGGCGCGGGCCACGTCGGCACTCGCGCGCAGGCGGCGGCAGTCGAGCAGCCGCCGCTGCAGCGGCGCGCGCGTGCCGCTGTCGGGCACCAGCCGCAGAAAGCGGTACTGGGTGCTTTGCTCGGCATGGCTGGCCACGAAGGTGCCCTTGCCCTGGCGGCGCACCAGCAGGTTGTCCGCCGCCATCTCGTCGATGGCCTTGCGCACCGTGCCCTGGCTGACGCGGAAGCGCGCGGCCAGCTCGGTCTCGCTGGGGATGGCCTGGCCGGGCTGCCACTCGCCGGCCTGCAGGCTCTGCACCAGCAGCGACTTGATCTGCTGGTACAGCGGGCTGAACGACGGGGTCGCGACGGTCATGGCAGCGGCCATTGTGCCCCATGTGTCTTCCATAAGACATAAGAGTCAAGTCAGGCCTGCGCGCCTAGAATCCAGGCCCGCCCAGGCACCCCCCGCAGCCGACCGGCTGCGCCGCCGGGCCCGATCCCGTACCCCATCCCCAGGAGCCTCCCCATGACCACGAAAAAGCCCGTGCGCGTGGCCGTCACCGGCGCCGCCGGCCAGATCGGCTATGCCCTGCTGTTCCGCATCGCCAGCGGCGAGATGCTGGGCAAGGACCAGCCGGTGATCCTGCAGTTGCTGGAGATCCCCGACGAGAAGGCCCAGAAGGCGCTCAAGGGCGTGATGATGGAGCTTGAGGACTGCGCCTTCCCGCTGCTGGCCGGCATGGAGGCCCACGGTGACGCCAAGACCGCCTTCAAGGACACCGACTACGCCCTGCTCGTCGGCGCCCGCCCGCGCGGGCCCGGCATGGAGCGCGCCGACCTGCTGGCCGCCAACGCGCAGATCTTCACCGCCCAGGGCCGGGCGCTGGACGCCGCGGCCAGCCGCGACGTCAAGGTGCTGGTGGTCGGCAACCCGGCCAACACCAACGCCTGGATCGCGATGAAGAGCGCGCCCAGCCTGAAGCGCGAGAACTTCACCGCCATGCTGCGCCTGGACCACAACCGCGCGCTCAGCCAGCTCGCCGCCAAGACCGGCAAGCCGGTGGCAGCCATCCGCAAGATGGCGGTGTGGGGCAACCACAGCCCGACGATGTACGCCGACTACCGCTTCGCCACCATCGACGGCGCCTCGGTCAAGGACATGATCAACGACCATGCCTGGAACCAGGACGTGTTCCTGCCCACCGTGGGCAAGCGCGGCGCCGCCATCATCGAGGCGCGCGGCCTGTCGTCGGCGGCCAGCGCCGCCAACGCCGCCATCGACCACATGCGCGACTGGGCGCTGGGCACCAACGGCGAGTGGGTGACCATGGGCATCCCCAGCAACGGCGAGTACGGCATCCCGAAGGACGTGATGTTCGGCTACCCCGTCACCTGCGCTGGCGGCCGCTACCAGATCGTCGAGGGCCTGCCGATCGACGCCTTCAGCCAGGGCTGCATCGACAAGACCCTGGCCGAATTGACGGGCGAGCAGGACGGCGTGAAGCACCTGCTCTGATCGACCCCGGGCGCGCCGTCATGCCGCTGCATCCCCGCGTCGCCCTGTTCGACCCCGAAGACCGGGCCGTGCCGGCCCTGCCGGTGTGTGACCACTACGCCGGGGTTGAGCCGCGCATGACCAAGAGCCTGCAGCTGCAGGCCGAGCTCGGCCCGGTGTTCGACGTCACGCTGGACAACGAGGACGGCGCCCCGGTAGGCCGCGAGCTCGAGCACGCGCGGCTGATCGCCGGCCTGCTGGGCGGGCCGCTCAACCGCTACGGGCGAGTCGGCGTGCGGCTGCTGCCGGTGGCCCACCCGGCCTTCGGCGAGGTGGCCGCCACCGTGCTGGGCGCCGCGCAGCGCCCGGCCTACCTGATGATCCCCAAGCCGCGCGGCGTGGCCTGCATCGCGCAGGCCGCCCGCACGATCGACGCGATGGGCGGCGCCGACGTGCCGCTGCACGCGCTGGTGGAGACCCACGGCGCGCTGGCCGAGGTGCAGGCGCTGGCTGCCCACCCGCGCATCGAGAGCCTGAGCTTCGGACTGATGGACTTCGTCTCGGCGCACCGCGGCGCCATCCCGCAGTGGGCGATGAGTGCCCAGGGCCAGTTCGACCACCCGCTGGTGGTGCGCGCCAAGCTGGAGATCGCCGCCGCCTGCCACGCCCACGGCAAGGTGCCCGCGCACGGGGTCGTCACCGAGTTCCGCGACAGCGCAGCCCTGGCCGAGGCCGCGCGCAAGGCGGTGGATCTGCTGGGCTGCACGCGCATGTGGAGCATCCACCCGGCACAGGTGCGCACCATCGTCGCCGCCTTCGCGCCCTCAGCCGCCGAGCTGGCCCAGGCGGTGGAGATCCTGCGCGCCGCCGCCGCCGCCGACTGGGCCCCGATCCGCCACGAGGACACGCTGCACGACCGGGCCAGCTACCGCTACTTCTGGCAGGTGATGCAGCGGGCCGAACGGACGCGCTCCGCCGGCACGCCGGGCTTGCCCGAAGAGCTGCGTGGGGCCTGGTTCGGCCCGCTCGCGCCCTGAAGACCCCTGACGCGGCGCTGAACCGGCTGCGTGGGCCAAGGTTGATGCGGCCGTGCAGCACAGGGGGCACTCCAGTCGGCGAACTCGATGCCGATAAGCCATCCACCCCGATCCGATCCCCGGAGCTCCCGATGACCACGCTGCTGCTTGCCCTCGTCCCGCTGCTGTTTGCCGCCGGCTTTCTGACCTGGACCATGACGATGGGCGCCCGCGAGCAGGCCAAGGCCGACGCCTGGGCCGAAGAGTGGGCGCAAAAGCACCACGGCCGCTCGCAGCATTGAGCGGCTGAGTGCCCCCCTCAGGGCGGGCGGCGGGCGGCCTCCGGCCCTGGGGATGCTCAGGTAGCCTTGCAGGCCCAGCCGCTGCCTGCCCGCCGTCGTGACCGCCTTCCACCCCCGCCTGCAGGCCCTGGGCCTGCTCGTCGCCGCGCTCGCTCCTAGGAGCGTGGACCCATGCGCAGACGCAGAAACTGCGCGTGATCGGCACCACGGATCTGCACAGGCACCTGCTGTCCTGGGACTGCTACCAGGACCGCGCCGTCGTCGACGAGACTGGTGCGGCGCACACGCTGAGGATCGGCGTCATCGCGGTCGAGCCGCCGCCGATCATGCTCTGGGACCGGCAGCACCTGGCGGGCCGGGTGGAGGTGCTGGACATCGTCGACCCCTTGCGCCGGGCGGTGCCCCGGCTTGGTGCCGCAGGTGAGGCTGGTGCGCCACGAGGGCGACGGCTTCGCGACCTACGAGATCGCTCCTTGATCAGCCTGCCAGGTCGCAGCCGCGGCGGCGTCGTCATCGGCAGCCTGCTGCTGGTCTTGGGGGCCGTGGCCCTGGTCGGTGCGCTGCTGCTCGGCCTGCTGCTGGCCTGGTACGCGCTCGACCTGCCACCGCTGGACGAGGCCACTGAATACCGCCCGCGCCAGCATCTGGTGGTGCTGGCCGGCGATGGGACCGAGATCGCGCAGTTCGGCAGCGAAAGGCGCGTCTTCGTGCCGGTCGCGCAGATGCCGCAGGCACTGAAGGACGCCGTCATCGCCACCGAGGACGCCGGCTTCTACGGGCACCACGGCATCAGCTGGCGCGGCGTGGCGCGCGCCACGCTGGCCAACCTCAGCGGCGGCGTGCCGCAGGGTGCCAGCACGATCACCCAGCAGGTGGCCCGCACGATGTTCCTGAGCACGCGGCGCACGGTGGAGCGCAAGCTCAAGGAGGCCCTGATCGCGCGCCGACTGGAAGCCGCACTGACCAAGGACCAGATCCTCGAGCTGTACCTGAACCAGGTCTACGTGGGCACGCGCGCCTACGGCATGGGTGCAGCGGCCGAGACCTACTTCGGCAAGCCGCTGCAGCAGCTGAACCTGGCCGAGCTGGCGCTGATCGCGGGCCTGCCGCAGAACCCCATCTACGCCAACCCGTTTGCCAACGAGGCCGCAGCCGTCCGGCGCCAGCGCTGGGTGCTGCAGCGCATGCTGCGCTCAGGCAAGATCAGCCAGGCCGAGCACGACGCGGCCGTGGCCCGGAAGTTGGTGTACCGCCGCACGCGCGGCCCCGAGGTGGCGGCGCAGCATGTGGGCGAGATGGCGCGCCGCGCCGTCTTCGAGCAGCTCGGCGAGCGCGCCTACACCGAGGGCATCCGCGTCGTCACCAGCCTGCATGCCGACGAGCAGCGCGCGGCGCATGCCGCGCTGCGCAAGGCGCTGCTGGCGCACGAGCGCCGGCAGTCCTGGCGCGGCCCCGAGGAGCAGGAGGAGCTGCCTGCCGACCCCGAGGCCGCCGAGCGTGCCGCGGCGCTGGCCTTGCGTGACGTGCGCGACGACGACGACCTGCGCGCCGGCATCGTGATGGCCGCATCCGAGAGGGCGCTGCAGGTCAAGCTCGCCAGCGGCGAGACGGTGACGGTGTCGGGCGAAGGCCTGCGGCTGGTGCGCGCCGCGCTGCGGCCGCAGGCGCCGGCCGCGCGGGCGGTGCGGCGCGGCGCGGTGCTGCGCCTGCAGGCCGCGCCCGGGCCGGGCGGCACCCCCACCTGGAGCGTGGCGCAATGGCCCGAGGCCGACGGCGCCTATGTCGCGCTCGACCCCGCCACCGGCCGCGTGCGCGCGCTGGTGGGCGGCTTCAGCTTCAGCCGCGGGCCTTTCAACCGCGCCACGCAGGCGCGGCGGCAGCCGGGCTCGAGCTTCAAGCCCTTCCTGTACGCCACGGCCTTCGAGCACGGCGTGATGCCCGAGACCGTGGTCGACGACCTGCCGCTCCAGGCCACGGACGGCGGCGCGCCGAACTGGAACCCCGGCAACAGCGACGGCGCCTTCGACGGCCCGATGACGGTGCGCGACGGCCTCGTGCGCAGCAAGAACCTCGTGAGCATCCGCGTACTGCACCGCATCGGTCTGGCGGCGGCCCGAGACGGCATCGCCCGCTTCGGCTTCGACATGAATCGCCAGCCCTCCGATCTGACGCTGGCCCTGGGCACGGGCAGCGTCACGCCGCTGGAGATGGCGGCGGCCTACGGCGTGTTCGCCAACGGCGGGCACCGCGTGGCGCCGGTGCTGATCGAGCGCATCGTGGCCGCCGACGGCAGCGTGCTCTTCGAGGCGCCGCCGGCCCCGCCGCTGGACGGGGCCACGCGCGTGCTGCCGGCGCGCACGGTGTTTCTGGCCAACTCGCTGCTGCAGGACGTGACGGCCCGCGGCACTGCCGCGCGCGCACAGGCCACGCTGCAGCGGCCCGACCTCTACGGCAAGACCGGCACCACCAATGACGCGGTCGACGCCTGGTTTGCCGGCTGGGCGCCGGGCGTGGTGGGCGTGGGCTGGATCGGCCACGACGAACCGCGCAGCCTGGGCGAACGCGAGACCGGTGGCGGCCTCGCGCTGCCGGTGTGGATCGACGCCATGGCGCGCGCGCTGCGCGGCGTGCCGGTGCAGCCGCTGGAGCCGCCCGAGGACGTGCTGCGGGTGGGCGGCGACTGGCGCTACACCGAGTTTGCCGACGGCGGCTTCATCCGCGCCATCGGCAATGTGGCCGAGGCCACCACGCCGACGGCCGCAGGGGCGCCGGCCCCGGCGGCCAGCCGCTGAAGGGGCGCAGCCTCAGCCCGCCTCGGGCGCGATGCGCTCGGCGTGGTCCACCAGCGCGTCGAGCAGCGCCTGGGCACGCTCGTCGCCGCGCTCCACGGCGGCGTCGTAGAGCGCGTCCACGCGCTCCTGGAAGGCCTGCAGCGTGGTCGCACCGCCCTCGCCGTGCACCAGCCGCGCCACACGGTGGGCCTGCCAGCGCGCCTGCTCCCCGGCGTCCAGCGTCTCGGGCGCGTTGCGGGCGCGCCAGCGGAACAGCAGTTCCTCCAGCCGCCCGTCGGCAAAGGCCACGCGCCCGCCGTGCACCCGCTCGGCCCGCTGCGGCCAGGGCAGCGCGCGCAGACGGTTGAGGGTGCGGCGGTCCTCGTCGCCGACGAAGCCCCCGTAGAGATCTTCGTCGACGTCGGGCGCGGGCTCGGCGGGCCGCGTGTACACCTCGCGCCAGCGTGGCGCCAGGGTTTCAGCCAAGCGCGCAGCCTGCACGGCGTGGCGCTCGGCGGTGGCGCGGTCCAGGCCCCAGCGCGCCTCGGCCGGGCCCAGCACCGCCAGGTTGCCGATGACGACCGGGCTCTTGTTGACGTGGATGGTCTTGATCGGCAGCCGCGACTCGCCCTCGGGCAGGGCGTCGGCGCGCGTGAACATCCGGCGGCGCATCGTCTCGACGTCCAGCCCTTCCAGCTCGGCGGGGTCGTGCGCGAGATCCCAGACGATCAGCTCGTTCTTGTTCGTGGGATGCGGCGCCAGCGGCCAGACGATGGCCAGGCAGCCGCGCTCCACCGCATACCGGCCAGAGAGATGCACGAAGGGCCGGCCCTGGCCGATCTCGGCCCAGACGGCGTCCTTGCGGCGCAGCTTCAGGCAGTAGGCCCACAGCCGCGGCTGCGCGGCCTTCACGAGCCGCGCCAGCGCCACCGTGGCGCGCACGTCGGCGAGCGCGTCGTGGGCCTGGCCGTGCTCGATGCCGTTGGCGCGCGTGAGGTCTTCGAGCTTGAACGACGGCCGGCCCTTGAGCTCGCCCGCGGGGTGCTTCGGCCAGGCCAGGCCCTCGGGCCGCAGGCTCCAGCAGGTGCGCAGCACGTCGAGCAGATCCCAGCGGCCGCAGCCGTTCTGCCACTCGCGCGCATAGGGGTCGATGAGGTTGCGCCAGAACAGGAAGCGCGTGACCTCGTCGTCGAAGCGGATGCTGTTGTAGCCCACGCCGATGGTGCCGTCCTGCGCCAGCGCGGCCTCGATGCGGCTGGCGAACTCGGCCTCCGTCACGCCGTGCTGCTGCACGTGCTGCGGCGTGATGCCGGTCAGCAGCACGGCCTCGGGATCGGGCAGCACGTCGGGCGCAGGCTGGCAGTAGGCCACCAGCGGATCGCCGATCTCGTTGAGCTCGAGGTCGGTGCGCAGGCCGGCAAACTGCACCGGGCGGTGGCGCCGCGGGTCCACGCCCGAGGTCTCATAGTCGTGCCAGTAGAAGGTGGTGTCGGGCATGGCAGGCGAAGAGTCCGCGTCCGGCACGATAGCGCAGCGGCCCGGCATGGCCGGCCCTGAAGAACCGACGCCTCCTGGCCGCCCTCGCGCCAGGCCGGGCCACGGCCCGCGCCGGCTCCGACCACCCGCTGCCCTGCACCGACTTCGAGGCTCTCAGCGCCCCCACCACCCGTCGTCGAACTGCCCCTGCAGCCAGTTGACGAAGCTCACCACCTTGGCCGGCACCTGGCGTGGGCTCGGATAGACGGCGTGGATGGGCTGCGCCGGCAGCGTGTGCCGCTCCAGCAGAAGCACGAGTTCATCGCGCGCCAGTGAGGCCTGCGCCACGTACAGCGGCAGCGCCGCCACACCCATGCCGGCGCGTGCCGCGGCCAGCAGCGCCGAGAGGTTGTTGCTGCGCAGCGGGCCCTTCACGGCCACGCTGGCGCTGCGGCCGTCGGCGCCCGTGAAGTGCCAGCGCTCGTCACCCTGCACGGTGCTGTAGATCAGCGCGCGATGGCGGGCCAGGTCGTCGGGCCGCTTCGGCGTGCCGGCCTCGGCCAGGTAGGCGGGCGCCGCCACCAGCGCCCAGGGGTTGGTGCCGAGGTAGCGAGCGCCCAGCGAGCTGTCGGCCAGCCGACCCATGCGCAGGGCCAGGTCGATGCCCTGCTCCACCAGGTTCACATAGCGGTCCTCGAAGCCCAGGTCCACGGTCACGCCCGGGTGCTGCTGCATGTAGCGCAGCACCATCGGCACCAGCACGCGGCGGCCGAAGGCCACCGAACTGTTGATGCGCAGCGCTCCCTGCACGCGGCTTTGCATCAGCGCGGCCAGGTTGTCGGCAGCGTCGAGCTGCAGCGTGATCGCCTTGCACTGGTCGTAGTAGGCGGCGCCCACCTCGGTGGGCGTGACGCCGCGCGTGCTGCGGTGGAACAGGCGCGCGCCCAGGCGCTTCTCGAGCTGGGCGATGTGCTTCGTGGCGGTGGGCTGCGTCACGCCCAGGTCGACCGCGGCCCGCGTGAGCGAGCCGGTCTCGCAGACGCGGACGAAGAGCTGCAGACCCTGGATGCGGTCCATGTCGCCATTCCACCATGGAATGGAGGCTATCGGTGCGCTGACCTTCCCTCGCCGGCCAGCCGCCGCGACGATGCCGGCCACGACAACCCCGACGGAGACACTGCGATGGCAAAGATGAAGGCTGCGATGGCCGCCGTGCTGGTGATGGAAAAGGAAGGCGTCTCGGTCGCCTTCGGCGTGCCCGGCGCCGCCATCAACCCGCTGTATGCCGCGCTGCGCGAGCGCCAGAGCATCGCCCACATCCTGGCGCGGCACGTCGAGGCCGCCAGCCACATGGCCGAGGGCTATACGCGCGCCAAGGCCGGCAACATCGGCGTGTGCATCGGCACCAGCGGCCCGGCGGGCACCGACATGATCACGGGCCTGTACTCGGCGCAGGCCGACAGCATCCCCATCCTGTGCATCACGGGCCAGGCGCCGCGCGCGCGGCTGCACAAGGAGGACTTCCAGGCCGTCGACATCCAGAGCATCGCCAAGCCGGTGACGAAGTGGGCCACCACGGTGCTGGAGCCGGCGCAGGTGCCGCGCGCCTTCCAGCAGGCCTTCCACCTGATGCGCTCGGGCCGGCCGGGGCCGGTGCTGATCGACCTGCCGTTTGATGTGCAGATGGCCGAGATCGAGTTCGACATCGACACCTACGAACCACTCGGCGTGTTCAAGCCGGCGGCCACGAAGAAGCAGGTCGAGAAGGCGCTCGAGATGCTGATGGCCGCGAAGAAGCCGCTCATCGTGGCCGGCGGCGGCATCATCAACGCCGACGCGAGCGATCTGCTGGTGGCGTTTGCCGAGCTCACCGGCGTGCCCGTGATCCCCACGCTGATGGGCTGGGGCAGCATCCCCGACGACCACCCGCTGATGGCCGGCATGTGCGGCCTGCAGACCAGCCACCGCTACGGCAACGCCACCATGCTGGCGAGCGACTTCGTGCTCGGCATCGGCAACCGCTGGGCCAACCGCCACACCGGCAGCGTCGAGACCTACACCAAGGGCCGCAAGTTCGTGCACGTGGACATCGAGCCCACACAGATCGGCCGCGTGTTCGCGCCCGACTACGGCATCGTCAGCGATGCCAAGGCGGCGCTCGAACTCTTTGTGCAGGTGGCGCGCGAGTGGAAGGCCGCCGGCCGCCTGAACGACTACGCCGAGTGGGCCGAGCGCTGCGCCGAGCGCAAGCGGCTGATGCACCGCAAGACGCACTTCGAGCAGGTGCCGATCAAGCCGCAGCGCGTGTACGAGGCCATGAACGCGGTGTTCCCGCGCGACACGGTGTACGTCACCACCATCGGCCTGAGCCAGATCGCCGGGGCGCAGTTCCTGCACGTCTACGGCCCGCGCCAGTGGATCAACTGCGGCCAGGCCGGCCCGCTGGGCTGGACGGTGCCGGCCGCCCTGGGCGTGGTGGCTTCCGATCCGACGAAGACGGTGGTCGGCCTGGCCGGCGACTACGACTTCCAGTTCCTCATCGAGGAGCTGGCCGTGGGCGCGCAGTTCCGCCTGCCCTACGTGCAGGTGCTGGTGAACAACAGCTACCTGGGCCTCATCCGCCAGAGCCAGCGCAATTTCGACATGGACTTCGCGGTGCAGCTGGCCTTCGACAACCAGAACGTCGACGACCCCGCGCTCAAGGGCTACGGCGTCGACCACGCCAAGGTCATCGAGGGCCTGGGCTGCAAGACGCTGCGCGTGACCGATCCCGACAAGCTCGTCGGCGCTTTCGAGGAAGCCCGGCGCATGGCCGCGGAGTTCCGGGTGCCGGTGGTGGTGGAATGCATCCTCGAGAAGGTCACCAACATCGCGATGGGCACCGAGATCGACAAGATCAACGAGTTCGAGGACATCGACTGCCGCCACCCCGAGGGCCGCGAGGGCCTGGTGGCCGCCGGCCTGCTGGAGTGACAGCCATGCCCCAGTTCGCCGCCAACCTGTCGATGCTGTTCACCGAGACGCCGCTGCTGGAGCGTTTCGGGCGCGCCGCGCGCGCCGGCTTCACGGCCGTGGAACTGCAGTTCCCCTACGAGCAGCCGGCCACCGTGCTGCGCGAAGAACTCGTGCGCCATGGCCTGACCATGGTGCTGCACAACCTGCCGGCCGGCGACTGGGCCGCGGGCGACCGCGGCATCGCCGCCGACCCCGGCCGCACCGACGAGTTCCGGCGAGGCGTCGCTCATGCCGTCGAGTACGCCACCGTGCTGCAGGTGCCACGACTCAACTGCCTGGCGGGCAAGCTGCCGGCCGGCGTGACGGCGGCCGAGGGTCGCGCCACGCTGGTGGCCAACCTGCGCTACGCCGCGGCGGCGCTGCAGGACGCCGGCCTCACGCTGCTGATCGAGCCCATCAACCGGTATGACGTGCCCGGCTTCGTGGTGCAGCGCAGCGACGACGCCGTGGCGCTGATGGACGAGGTCGGCGCGCCCAACCTGAAGCTGCAGTACGACGTCTACCACCAGCAGCGCACCGAGGGCGAGCTGGCGGCCACCATCGAGCGCCTGCTGCCGCGCATCGGCCACATCCAGGTGGCCGACAACCCGGGCCGCCACGAGCCTGGCACGGGCGAGATCGCCTGGCCCTTCCTGTTTGCCCACCTCGACCGTATCGGCTATGCCGGGCATGTGGGCTGCGAATACAAACCGGCCGGCGGCACCGAAGCCGGCCTCCGCTGGATGGAGCGCTTCCAATGAAGCTCGGATGGATAGGCCTGGGCATCATGGGCGCACCCATGTGCGGCCACCTCATCGCCGCCGGGCACGCCATGACGGTGCACACGCGCAGCAAGGTGCCCGAAGCGATCACCGCCGCCGGGGCGCGCAGCGCAGCCAGCGCCAAGGCCGTGGCCGAACAAAGCGAGATCGTGTTCCTGATGCTGCCCGACACGCCCGATGTCGAGCGCGTGCTGTTCGGCGGCGAGGGCGTGGCCGCAGGCCTGAAGCCCGGCACCCTGGTGGTGGACATGAGCAGCATCTCGCCCATGGCCACCAAGGACTTCGCGGCCCGTATCCAGGCGCTGGGCTGTGACTACCTCGATGCCCCGGTCTCGGGTGGCGAGGTGGGTGCCAAGGCGGCCTCGCTCACCATCATGGTGGGTGGCGGCGAGGCCGCCTTTGCGCGCGCCGAGCCGCTGCTCAGGCTGATGGGCAAGAACATCACCCACGTCGGCGGCAGCGGCGACGGCCAGACCACCAAGGTCGCCAACCAGATCATCGTGGCGCTGAACGTCGCGGCGGTGGCCGAGGCGCTGGTGTTCGCCGCCAAGGCCGGCGCGGACCCCGCCAAGGTGCGGCAGGCGCTGATGGGCGGCTTTGCCTCGAGCCGCATCCTCGAGGTGCACGGCGAGCGCATGATCAAGCGCACCTTCAACCCCGGCTTCCGCATCGGGCTGCACCAGAAAGACCTGAACCTCGCGCTGCAAGGCGCCAAGGCCCTGGGCGTGGCGCTGCCGGGCACGGCGGGCGTGGCCCAGCTGATGCAGGTGTGTGCCGCCAACGGCCTGGCCGAGGCCGACCACTCGGCGCTGGTGAAGGCGCTGGAGCTGATGGCGGCGCACGAGATCGGCTGAGCGGCACGGCCGCCGGGGCTTGGGTGGGCGCAGAATCGGCGCTGCCGTCGTCGCATGGCGTGTCTTGCGCAGGGGTGAGCCCATCTCGGCGCGCCCAAAAAAGGGGCAAGGACACCCGCCCGACCCCACTGCTGCCACAGCGGGCAAGCATGGCACGGCCAGAGGATCGCCAAACCGCCCCGAAAGCGAGTCAGCCATGTGGGTTCGAGTTCTTTACGTCAGCCGCTCCGTCGGGCCGCAAACCGGCACCGTCACCGCCAACATCCTGGCCACCTGCGAGGCGCACAACGCCGCCCACGGCATCAGTGGCGTGCTGTGCCAGGGGCAGGGCCTGTACCTGCAGGTGCTGGAGGGCGAACGCGCCGAGGTCAACCGCCTCTACAACCGCATCCTGCAGGACCCGCGGCACCACGACGTGCAGATGCTGTCGTTCGAGGAGATCGACCGCCGTCGCTACCCCGGCTGGTCGATGGCCCACGTCGTGCTGCCCGACGACGACGCCCTGGTGCGCATGCAGCACCCCGAGTTCGACCCGTATGCCGCCACCGGCGGCTTCATGCTGAAGCTGATCGATGAGCTCATCGCCAGCGGCCACCCCATCGGGGGCGCCCAGGCGCGGGCAGTCAGATCCTGAAGTCCTGAGCGCCCCCAGGGCCGGGCGTCTGGCCGGCCCGCCAGACAAAAGGAAACTTCGTCTGCGCCCAGAACCCATCGGGCACGTAGTCGCCCTGCACGCCGTAGTGCGCGGGCCATGCGCGCGGGCTTTGCACCGCGGTGCCGAAGAGGTGGTCGATGAAGGCGAACTGCGCCGCGTAGTTGCGGTCGATGGCCTCGGTCTCCTGGCTGTGGTGCCAGTGGTGGAAGTTGGGCGTCACGATCACGTAGCGCAGTGGCCCCAGGCGCACGTTGACGTTGGCGTGGTTGAACACGGCCTGGAAGCCGACGACGATGATGTAGGCGTCGATCACTTCCTTCGAGAACCCCAGCACGTAGATGGGCGCCAGCACCAGCGTGCGCGTGAGCACGATCTCCAGCACGTGCTGGCGCGAGCCGGCGAGCCAGTCCATGTGCTTGACGCTGTGGTGCACCGCGTGCAGCCGCCACAGCATCGGCACCTCGTGATACGCGCGGTGCGTGGCGTACTGCACCAGGTCGGCCACCAGCATGATGAGGAGCAGCGCCACCCAGAAGTTCAGCCCACGCACCCAGTCCTGCACCGCGCCATGCACCGCCCAGCCGAACAGCCGGTGCACGAGCAGGTTCACCGCCAGCAGAAAGAAGCCGATCAGCAGGTGGTTGACGATGAAGTGCTGGAAGTCGGTCTGCCAGGCCGGGCGGAACACCGGCTGCTCCTTGCGCAGCGGGAACAGCTTCTCGATGAAGATGAAGATCAGCGTGCTGCCCAGCAGATCGAGGATGAACCAGTCCAGGCCGATGTAAGGCGTGCCACCGGGGAAGTCGTTCACCGGCACCTTGTGGCCGCCCAGCGCCACGCTCAGGACCACCAGCGCGAAGGCCGCCGTGGACAGCCAGCGCCGGCGCCCGGTGACGATGTTGAACAGCGCCACCGCGCCGGCCACCACCAGCGCCGCGTAAAGCACCTTGCGCAGCAGGTCCACGTCGTAGTTCTTGCGCAGCTGCGGCGTCGTCAGGTACTCCGGAAAGTGGAAGGCCAGCACGGCCAGAAAACACAGGATGGCCAGCGACAGCGCCACCACACCGGAGATGAGTCCCTTGCCCGCGCGCAGCTCGCCGTGCGAGGTGGTCAGTCGCCTGAGCTTGTCGAGCATGTCGACATCTTATCGACGGGGCGTTCTCGGAGTCCGCGCGACACCTGCCTTTGCCCTTGCCGGCGCCCACTGGGCCGGGCTTGCGGCGGCACGCGAGCGGCCCGCGCAGCCCCACCGACAATGGCGCCATGACCCAAGCCCCGGCCGCAGTGCCCTCGTCCTCTTCCTCGTCCTCCTCATCCTCCTCATCCACCGGCCCCGCCTTCTCGACCCTGCCGCTGGCACCCCACGTGCTGGCCAACCTGCAGAGCCTGGGCTATGCGGCGATGACGCCCATCCAGGCCGCCAGCCTGCCGCTGGCGCTGGCCGGCAAGGACCTCATCGCGCAGGCCAAGACGGGCAGCGGCAAGACCGCCGCCTTCGGGCTGGCGCTGCTGGCGCGCCTGAACCCGCGCCACTTCGGCGTGCAGGCCCTGGTGCTGTGCCCCACGCGCGAACTGGCCGACCAGGTGACGCAGGAGCTGCGGCGCCTGGCGCGCGCCGAGGACAACATCAAGCTCGTCACGCTGTGCGGCGGCGTGCCGCTGCGGCTGCAGATGGCCAGCCTGGCGCACGGCGCGCACGTGGTGGTGGGCACGCCCGGGCGCGTGCTCGACCACCTGCGGCGCGAGTCGCTCGTGCTCGAGGGCCTGAACACGCTGGTGCTCGACGAAGCCGATCGCATGCTCGACATGGGCTTTGCCGACGAGATCGGCGCCATCGCGCAGCAATGCCCGCCGCCGGGCCGGCGGCAGACGCTGCTGTTCTCGGCCACCTACCCCGAGGGCGTGGCGCAGCTGGCGGCGCGCTACCTGCGCGAGCCGCTGGAGGTGAGACTGGCCGAGCGCCACGCGCCGGGCCTGATCCACGAGCGCTGCTACGAGGTGGCCGAGGACCGAGCGGCTGCACGCCGTGGGCCTGCTGCTGAACCACTTCCGCCCCGAGAGCACGCTGGCCTTCTGCAACACCAAGCAGCAGTGCCACGACCTGGTGGCGGTGCTCAAGGCGCAGGGTCTGTCGGCGCTGGAACTGCATGGCGACCTGGAGCAGCGCGAGCGCGACCAGGTGCTGGTGCAGTTCGCCAACCGCAGCTGCAGCGTGCTGGTGGCCACCGACGTGGCCGCCCGCGGCCTGGACATCCACAAGCTCGAAGCCGTGATCAACGTCGACATCGCATCCGATCGCGCAGGTGCACACGCACCGCATCGGGCGCACGGGGCGGGCCGGCGAAAGCGGACGGGTGTTCAGCCTGGTCAGCCTCGACGAGATGGGCCGCATCGGCCGCATCGAGGCCGAGCAGGGGCGCGAGAGCGAGTGGCACAAGCTCACGGAACTGAAAGCCGCCGAAGGCGCCGGGCCCCTGCGCCCGCCGATGGTGACGCTGCAGCTGGCCGGCGGCCGCAAGGAGAAGATCCGCGCCGGTGACGTGCTGGGCGCACTCACCAAAGACCTGGGGCTGGAGGCCGCCGCGGTCGGCCGCATCGATGTGAATGACTTCTCCACCTACGTGGCGGTGCAGCGCGAGGTGGCCGACCGCGCGCTGCGCGGCCTGAACGCCGGCAAGGTGAAAGGCCGCTCGGTGAAGGTTCGGCGGTTGTAGTTTCCGGCCGCACTGGCCCGTGGATACTGCGGCCATGGACAACGCCCGTGCCCGCCCGCCCCTCGTCGTCAACCAGTCCGAGGTGCCCGAGATCGTGGAGATGGACGAGGCCCACTGGGGCAGCGCCTTCAAGCGGCTCACTCCCGCGCTCGATGCCCTGGGCGAGCAGGAGAAGCGTCTGCGCCCGCGGTTGGGCATGAGCCTGTCGCGCGTGCCGCCCGGCCGCTCGGGCTGCCCCTTCCACGCCCATGCGCGCGAGGACGAGGTGTTCTATGTGCTCGCGGGCCGGGGCCTGTTCCGCTATGGCGACGAGGTGCTCGAGATCGGCCCTGGCGACTGCATCTCGTGCCCGGCCGGTACCGGCATCGCCCATCAGATCGCCAACCCCTTCGACGAGGACCTGGTGTTCCTCGGCGCCGGGCTCAACGACGGCCACGAGGTCTGCACCTACCCCGACAGCCACAAAGTGATGGTGCGCAGCCTGCAGCGCATCGGCCTGTTCGAGGCCACCGATTACGGCCACGGCGAGGGCCATCGGCCGCGGCTGCTGGACATGCAGCCGACGCGGCGGCGCGGCGAGTCACGCTAGGAGCGTGGGCGGCAGAAATCCAGCCCCGCGTCGGGCCGCCAGACACGCCGTCCGGCGCACGGCGGGCCGGCCACCGGCCGGTGCCACGGCTGCCTGAGCCTTGCGGCATGAGCTTGACGAACACCCCGATCGACTCAGCGACCGCGGGGCAGCCGCGCTCGCTCACGCGCCCCGACGGCGTGCGGCTGCGCTGGCACCGTCATGCACCGGCCGAAGGCGGCGCCGGCCCAGGCACGCCGCTGCTGCTGCTGCACGGCCTGGCCAGCAACGCCAGCCGCTTCGAGGAGTTCTGCGAGCACACCCGGCTGCGCCATCGCCATCGGCTGCTGCGCGTGGACCTGCGCGGCCACGGCGGCTCGCTCACGCGCACGCGGCTGGACACCGCCACCTGGTGCGACGACCTCGCCGCCGTGCTCGACGCCGAGGGCCTGCCGCAGGCCCACGTGCTGGGCCACAGCCTGGGCGCGCAGGTGGCGCTGCAGCTGGCGCAGCGGCACCCGTTGCGCGTGGCCAGCCTGTTGCTGGTCGACCCCGTGTTCCGCCAGGCCCTGCACGGGCGCTCGGCGCGCATCGCCCGCTCCGCCCCGCTGCTGCGCGTGGCCGCCGCGCTGGTGCGCACCGCCAACGCCCTGGGCCTGCACCGGCGCACGCTGCCGCCGCTGGATCTGCGCGCCCTCGACCAGCAGGCCCGTGTCGCCCTGGCCGACCCCGACCCCGCGGCGGAGGCCGCCTTCATCGCGCACTACAGCAGCACACGCGCCGACCTGCGCCACGTGCCGCTGGCGGTGTACCTGCAGGACATGGTGGAGATGTTCTCGCCCGTGCCGCGGCCGGCCGGGCTGCCGCAGCCGGTGCTGGCCTTGTTGTCCAGCGGCGCCACCTTCGCCGACGGCCCGGAGATGCGCGCCGCGCTGGCCGGGCCGCGGGTGCGCATCGAGACCATCCACTGCCACCACTGGCCCTTCACCGAGCGCCCGGCCGAGGTGCGGCGGGCGGTCGAGGACTGGGTGGCGGCCCTGGGCGGGCCGGGGTCGATGCCGGCGGGATGAGCGGCCGTTCCGGGTCCGCTGACGGCTTTTCAGTCGGCGTCGATCTGGGCGCGGCCGGCCTTCAGGTTCACGCGCCGACGTTGATGGTGTAGTTGAGCGAACGCGCGAGCTGGCTGACCCGCTCGCGCGTGTCGGCGTTGATCTGCGGGTTGCCGGCCAGCGCGCGCGACACGGTGGACACCGACACGCCGGCCAGCCGCGCGATGTCGGCCATCTGCACGCGCTTGCGGGCGGGCTCGGTCATGGTGCGGCAGGCCCCTGCCTCAGGGCAGGCGTTCGAGCGATCGCTGGTAGGCCGCGTCGTGCATGAGCTCGTCCCAGGGCAGCGGCGGGCTGGCGGGCAGCAGCGCGCTGCGGCGCTGCTCGGCGTCGGGGTCGGGGCGCCAGCGGCCGGCCTCGGCGGCCTGCAGCAGGCCGCCCAGCAGCGCATCCACCGCGGCGCCGCCGTCGGCGCTCTGGTTGCACAGCAGCACCAGGTCGCAGCCGGCGTTCAACGCCTCCACCGCGGCCTCGGCATGCGTGAGCGTGCCGCCGTCGAGGTGGCGCGCGCCCTCCATGCTGAGGTCGTCGGAGAAGATGGCACCGGTAAAGCCCAGTTGCCCGCGCAGCACCTCCTGCAGCCAGCGCGGCGAGAAGCCGGCCGGGCGCGCGTCGACCTTGGGGTAGACCACGTGCGCCGGCATCACGGCGGTCAGTGTGCTGCTGAGCCAGCCGTAGGGCGCGGCGTCGTCGGCGAGGATGGCCTTGAGGCTGCGCTGGTCCACCGGCACGGCCAGGTGGCTGTCGGCCTTGACGTAACCGTGGCCGGGGAAGTGCTTGCCGCAGTGCGCCATGCCCGCGCGCAGCATGCCGTGGGCCACGGCCTTGGCCAGCATCGTGGCCACGCGCGCGTCGCGGTGGAAGGCGCGGTCGCCGATGACGGTGCTGGCACCGAAGTCCAGGTCGAGCACAGGCGCGAAGCTGAGGTCGACGCCGCAGGCGCGCAGCTCGGCGGCCAGCACATGGCCGCAGGCGCTGGCGGCGTCCTGCGCCACCATCGCCGAGTTCGCGTCCTTCATCCACAGCTCGCCCAAGGCGCGCATGGGCGGCAGGTGCGTGAAGCCGTCGGTGCGGAAGCGCTGCACGCGGCCACCTTCGTGGTCGACGCAGATCAGCACGTCGGGCCGCTCGGCCTTGATCTGGGCGCACAGCGTGGTGAGCTGCGCGCGGCTCTCCCAGTTGCGCGCGAAGAGGATCAAGCCGCCGGTGAGCGGGTGGCGCAGGCGGCGGCGGTCGTCCTTGCCCAGCGTGGTGCCGGCGATGTCGAGCACGACAGGGGCTTGTTCGGGGGTCATGGTGCAGCGGATGGAGGAGCTGGGGCGGTTTCGACGACGACAAAGCTCGCCGCGTAGTCGGATTCGTCGGTCAGGCTCACATGGGCCACCCAGCCGCGCGCGGCGAACCAGCGCGCGAGTTCGCCGTCGAGCCGGATGTAGGGCTGGCCGCCGGGGTGGTTGAGGATCTGGCAGTCGCGCCAGCGCATCGGGCTCGTGATGCCCAGCCCGATGGCCTTGGAGAAGGCCTCCTTGGCCGAGAAGCGCGTGGCCAGGTAGCGCACGCCACGGGTCTGCACCCGCGCGCGGCGCGCGGCGAACACCTGTTGCTCGTTCGGGCCCAGCACACGCTCGGCGAAGCGCTCGCCGCGCCGCGCCAGCGTGGCCTCGATGCGGCGGACGTCGCAGACGTCGGTGCCGACGCCGACGATCACCGCCCTGCCCCCGCCTGCGCCGCGGCGATGGCGCGGCGGTAGGCGCGCACGGTCTCGGGCAGGCCCAGCTCCAGTGCATCGGCCACCAGCGCATGGCCGATCGACACCTCGGCCACGCCGGGCACGGCGCGCAGGAAGTCGGTGAGGTTGAGAAGGTTCAGGTCGTGGCCGGCGTTCACACCCAGGCCCGCCGCGTGCGCGCTGCGGGCGGCGGCGCCAAAGCGCGCCAGCTGCCCGGCCTGCCGCGGCCTGCCGGGCTCGGCGGCGGCCGCGGCATAAGGCTCGGTGTAGAGCTCCACGCGGTCGGCCCCCACGGCGCGGGCCAGGGCCATGCCCTCGGCCTCGGCGTCCATGAACAGGCTCACGCGCACGCCCAAGGCGTGGCACTCGTCGATGAGCGGCTGCACGCGCGCACCGTCGGCGGCGAGGTTCCAGCCGTGGTCGCTGGTGAACTGGCCTTCGCCGTCGGGCACGAAGGTGGCCTGGTGCGGCTTCAGCGTGCGGATGAAGTCCATCAGGTTGTGGAACGGGTTGCCCTCGATGTTGAACTCGGCCTGCGGCCAGGCCTGCATCAGCTCGGCAAGCTCATGCACATCGTGGGCGCGGATGTGGCGCTCGTCGGGCCGCGGGTGCACGGTGATGCCGTCGGCGCCGGCCTGCAGGCACAGCGTGGCAGCGCGCAGCACGCTGGGAATGCCCAGGTGGCGCGTGTTGCGCAGCAGCGCGACCTTGTTGACGTTGACCGACAGCGCCGTGCCGGCGTGCCGCGGTGCGGCCGGGTCGAGGACGAGCGGGTTCATGGCTGGATGAGCTTCTGCACGCCCCGCAGGACCTCGCGCGTGCGCATCGGCGTGTGGCCGAGATGATAGTGAAGCAGGCCCTGCAGCGGCCTGCGCAAGGCCGTCGCGGCGCCGCGGCAGGCGGCGTGCAGCGCCTCGAAGCGCGCCCGGCCCGCGCCGAGCGCGGCCTCCAGCGCCGTCCAGCGCGCGCCGGTGGCGCCGTCGGGCGCGGGCACCAGGCCGTGCGTGGCGTCGAGCGTGTAGTGGCCGTCCTCGGCCAGCGGCTGGGCGCTGAGCGTGGCCAGCGAGAGATCGGGCAGCAGCCCGGTCTCGCGCAGCAGGCTCAGCTCGAAGGCGCGCAGCACGGCGGCCTCGTCGCGCGCGCCCTCGGCCGCTGGCCCCGCAGCCAGGGCGTCCAGCGCTGCCGCGTAATCGTCGAACAGCGCCTCGTGCGGATCCTGCCGGGCCAGCCCCTTGAGCAGCAGCTCGTTCAGGTAGAAGGCGCTGAAGAGGGCCGCGCCGCGCACCAGCGGCTGGCCGCCGGCCCGGCCGGGCCAACCATCGCCCGCCCACTCGGCGCTGCGCAGGGGCAGCAGGTCGTGGCCCTCGGCGGCGGCCTTGGGCGGCGCGCCCAGCACCACCGCCACCGGCTGAAAGGGCAGCAGCAGCGCACGGTAGTTCGAGGTGGGCTTCTTGGCGCCGCGCGCCACCGTGACGACACGGCCCAGCCCGCGCGTGAACAGCTCGACGATCAGGCTGCTCTCGCTCCAGTCGTGGCGCTGCAGCACGTAGGCCGGCTGCGGCACCGGCGCGCGCCGCGGCGCTCTACTCGTAGCCATAGCTCCGCAGGTGGGCCTCGTCGTCGGCCCAGCCCGAGCGCACCTTGACCCACAGCTCCAGGAACACCCGCGCGCCCCACAGGCGCTCCAGCTCCTGCCGCGCCTCGCTGCCGATGCGCTTGATGCGCTCGCCGCCCTCGCCGATGACCATGGCCTTGTGCGCGTCGCGCTCCACCACGATGGTGGCGGCCAGGCGGATGCGCCGCGGCTCGGCGTCGGGATCGTCTTCCTCGAACTGCTCCATCACGACCGTGCTCGTGTACGGCAGCTCGTCGCCGGTCAGCCGGAAGAGCTTCTCGCGGATCATCTCGCCGGCCATGAAGCGTTCGCTGCGGTCGGTGAGCGCGTCTTCCTCGTGCAGCCAGTCCTGCTCGGGCAGGTGCGGGGCGACGATCTCGAGCAGGCGCTCCACGTCGCCGGGCCGGCGCGCGCTCATCGGCACGAACTCGGCAAAGGCGTGGCGCTCCTGCATGCCCCTGAGCCAGGGCAGCACGTCCTGCCGGCGCGCCAGCGCGTCCAGCTTGTTGGCCACCAGCAGCACCGGCTTGCCGCCCATGCCATCGCCTTGCAGCAGCGCCAGCACGTGCGCGTCGGCCAGGCTGAAGCGCCCGGCCTCGCAGACGAACAGCACTGCGTCGACGTCGGCCAGTGTGGCCAGCACCGTGCGGTTGAGCGTGCGGTTGAGGGCCTGGCCGTGGCGGGTCTGGAAGCCGGGCGTGTCGACGAAGACAAATTGCGTCGCCCCCTGCGTGCGGATGCCGGTGATGCGGTGGCGGGTGGTCTGCGCCTTTTCGGACGTGATGCTGACCTTCTGCCCCACCAGCGCGTTGAGCAGCGTGCTCTTGCCGACATTGGGGCGGCCGACGATGGCCACCAGGCCGCAACGCCTGGGGCCGCCTGGCGCTGGCGGGGCGGGGTTGGCGGGCTTCATGCGCTGCCGTTCTGGGCCTTGAGTTCGGCGAGCAGGCGGCGGGCGGCCTCCTGCTCGGCGGCGCGGCGCGAGCGCCCCTGCCCGGTGGCGCGGCGCTCCAGCGCCGGCACGGCGCACTCGACCTCGAAGGTCTGCGCGTGCGCCTGGCCGCGCGTGGCCACGATGCGGTAGCCGGGCACGGCGATGCGCCGCGCCTGCAGCCACTCCTGCAACTCGGTCTTGGCGTCCTTGCGCCAGCTCTCGGCCTCGGTGGCCTGGATGACCTCGCCGAACAGGCCCTGCACCAGCGCCCGCGCCTTGGTGTAGCCGCCGTCTTGGAACACGGCGCCGATCAGCGCCTCCAGCGCGTCAGCCAGGATCGAGGGGCGCTGCGCGCCGCCGCCGCGGGCCTCGCCCTCGGACAGCCGCAGCAGCTCGGGCAGGCCCAGCGCCAGTGCCGCCTTGTGCAGGCTGTCCTCGCGCACGAGGTGGGCGCGCACGCGCGTGAGGTCGCCCTCGTCGCTGCCCGAGAAGCGCTCGTACAGCAGCTCCGAAACGGCCAGCGCCAGCACGGTGTCGCCCAGGAACTCCAGCCGTTCGTTGTGTTCGGCGCCAAAGCTGCGGTGCGTGAGCGCACGCTGCAGCAGCGCCGGGTTGGCGAAACGGTGGCCCAGGCGGCGCTGGAGCAACTCCAGCGGCAGGCTCGGGCGGGCGTCGGTGGCCACGGGGCGCGGGCTCCTCAGGGGCCGGGCTTGGAGCGGCCCTCGTACTTGATGAGGATGTGCAAAGGCCCCAGCACCGAGATCTCCTTGTCGTAAGCGAAGGCCAGCACGACGCGGTCGTTCTCCTTGGTCACCACGAGATCCTTGCCGCTGATGGCGGTGATGGCGTACTCGATGTCCTTCTGGCGGTCGAAGGCGGCGCGCGCCTCGGCCACGGTGGCGGGCTGTCCAGCCGCGATCTTGTCGACCGCGCGCTGGATCGTCAGGTACTCGTTGGCCGTGGGCACCACGCGCACCAGCAGGTAGCCCACGAAGCCGACGACCAGCGCCCAGAACAGCAGGCCGAACAAGGTGAGGCCCCGCTGCCGGGCGCGTCGGCCGTCATGGGACGGTGCGGGTCGGGTCATGGAACGGCCCTCAGGCGCTCACTGGAACGGACCGATGCGGCCCAGGTTGCCGAAGTTCATCCAGACGAAGAACGCGCGGCCGACGATGTTCTTGTCGGGCACGAACCCCCAGTAGCGGGAGTCCTGCGAGTTGTCGCGGTTGTCGCCCATCAGGAAGTAGTGCCCTGGGGGCACCTGGCAGCTCACGCCCTCGGCCGTGTAGCGGCACTGGTCGGCAAACGGGAAGGTCTTGGGATCGGGCCCGAACCACGACTGGCGGCGAGGGTCCACCAGGATGCGGTGCTCGACCTCGCCCAGCTTCTCGGAGAACTGCGGCTCATAGCGGCGCGAGTCGGCCTCGTAGAACTCGCCCTGCGCCGTGGTGGGCACCGGCTGCCCGTTGAGGCTGAGCTTCTGGTTGGCCCAGGTGATGGTGTCGCCGGGCAGGCCCACGACACGCTTGATGTAGTCCTGGCGCGGGTCCACCGGGTAGCGGAACACCATCACGTCGCCACGCTGCACGGCGTTGTTCTCGATGATCTTGGTGTTGATCACCGGCAGCCGCACGCCATAGTGGAACTTGTTCACCAGGATCAGGTCGCCCACCAGCAAGGTGGGGATCATCGAGCCCGACGGGATCTTGAAGGGCTCGAAGAGAAAGCTGCGCAGCAGGAAAACGATCAGGATCACCGGAAACAGCCCGGCCGTCCAGTCCAGCCACCAGGGCTGCATCAGCAGCGTCTCCTTGGCGGCGGCCACGTTGCCGTCGACCTTGTCGATGCCCTTGCGGGCCAGGTCGGCGCGGCGGGCGGCTTCGTTGCGTTCCAGCGCCTCGGCAGCGGCCACGCGCGCCGGCTTGAAGTGCACGCGCTCGGCCAACCAGTAGGCCAGCGTGACCAGCGTCAGCACAAACAGCAGCAGCGAGAAGTTGCCCGTCCAGAAGCCGAGGAACCAGCCGCCCAGGTAGGCGACGAGGGCGCCATACAGCGCAGCGGTGAGTGTGCTCATGCGGTGGGTGCTTGGGGGCGCGGGCTCAATCATCGACCTGCAGGATGGCGAGGAAGGCCTCCTGCGGCACTTCCACCGAACCGATCTGCTTCATGCGCTTCTTGCCGGCCTTCTGCTTCTCGAGCAGCTTCTTCTTGCGCGTGATGTCGCCTCCGTAGCATTTTGCCAGCACGTTCTTGCGCAGCGCCTTGATGTCCTCGCGGGCGATGATGTTCGCGCCGATGGCGGCCTGGATGGCCACGTCGTACATCTGGCGCGGGATCTGCTCGCGCATCTTGGCGGCCACGGCGCGGCCGCGGTACTGGCTCTGCGTGCGGTGCACGATCATGGCCAGCGGGTCCACGCGCTGGCCGTTGATCATGATGTCGACCTTCACCACGTCGGCGGCGCGGTACTCCTTGAACTCGTAGTCCATGCTGGCATAGCCGCGGCTCACGCTCTTGAGCTTGTCGAAGAAGTCCAGCACGATCTCGGCCAGCGGCAGCTCGTAGGTGAGCATCACCTGCTTGCCGTGGTAGGCCATGTTCAGCTGCACGCCGCGCTTCTGGTTGGCCAGCGTCATGACCGGGCCCACGCAGTCCTGCGGCATGTACAGGTGCACGGTGACGATGGGCTCGCGGATTTCGCGGATGCGGCCGAGATCCGGCATCTTGCTCGGGTTCTCGACCTTCAGCACCGTGCCGTCGTTCAGCTCGACCTCGTAGACCACGCTGGGCGCGGTGGTCACGAGGTCCTGGTCGAACTCGCGCTCCAGCCGCTCCTGCACGATCTCCATGTGCAGCAGCCCGAGAAAGCCGCAGCGGAAGCCGAAACCCAGCGCCTGGCTCACCTCGGGCTCGTAGCGCAGGCTGGAGTCGTTGAGCTTGAGCTTTTCCAGCGCGTCGCGCAGCTGGTCGTACTCGCTGGCCTCGGTGGGGTAGAGCCCGGCAAAGACCTGCGGCTGGATCTCCTTGAAGCCCGGCAGCGGCTCGGTGGCCGGGCCGGCGTTGTTGGTGAGCTTCTTCTCCAGCGTGAGGGTGTCGCCCACCTTGGCGGCGGCCAACTCCTTGATGCCGCAGATCACGAAGCCCACCTCGCCCGCGCGCAACTCGTCGCGCGGCACGCTCTTGGGGGTGAACACGCCCAGGTGCTCGATGCCGTAGACGGCGTTGGTGGCCATCAGCCGGATGCGCTCGCCCTTGCCCAGCTTGCCGTCGACCACGCGCACCAGCATGACGACGCCGACGTAGTTGTCGAACCAGGCGTCGATGATCATGGCCCGCGGCGGGCCGTCGGGCTGGCCACGCGGCGCCGGCATGCGGGCGATCACGGCTTCGAGGATGTCGTCGATGCCCATGCCCGTCTTGGCGCTGCAGGGGATGGCGTGCTCGGCGTCGATGCCGATGACGTCCTCGATCTCCGAGCGGGCGTTCTCGGGGTCGGCCTGCGGCAGGTCCATCTTGTTGAGCACGGGCACGACCTCGACGCCGAGATCCAGCGCCGTGTAGCAGTTGGCCACCGTCTGCGCCTCCACGCCCTGGCTGGCATCCACCACCAGCAGCGCGCCCTCGCAGGCACTCAGCGAGCGGCTGACCTCGTAGGAGAAGTCCACATGCCCGGGGGTGTCGATGAGGTTGAGGTTGTAGACCCGGCCGTCGCGCGCCGTGTACTGCAGCGCCGCCGTCTGCGCCTTGATGGTGATGCCGCGCTCGCGCTCGATGTCCATCGAGTCCAGCACCTGCGCTTCCATCTCGCGATCGCTGAGCCCCCCGCAGCGCTGGATGAGTCGGTCTGCCAGCGTGCTCTTGCCGTGGTCGATGTGGGCAATGATGGAGAAGTTGCGGATTTGGTTCATGGGATGGGGCGCGCTTCATCGTGCTGAAAGCGGCGCAGCCGCTTCGGCGTAGGCTCCCATCGCGCAGCGATGTGAAGGCGCGATGCGCCGTGCCGAAGCCAAGCCAAAAAAAAGGCGCGTCCAAATGGTTGACGCGCCTTCCAACAGAACGTTTGGCAACTGCTTGTTGGAAGTCCATTGTAGCCAAAAGGACCGGCCGGGAACCCGCGCCAATGCTTGATTTCCGGCCGTTGCGGGTTTCCGACAGAGAAAGTTGTCCACAGTTTATTCACAGCTCTGGGGCAGGCCGGGAGCGGTGTCGCGGCGCCGCGACGGCGGCCGACGGAAGCAGCCGAATCCAGCATCGCGGGAGCCCATTTTAGACAGCCACCGCCCTAATCCCGCCCAAGGCGGGGTTGAAGTGATAGACCACTCACTTCTTGCCGGGCCGCGTCGGCCAGCCGGCGGGCCCGGCGACCAGCCGCCGCCGCGACGCGACCTCCCGCTCTTTTCGCAATGTGGAAAGACCTGAAGGATCAGTCGGACGCTGGCCGCCCCGGCGCCTTCTGGGGGGACTGTTCAGCGCCCGAGCCGGATGACCACGTAGTTGACCCAGTCCCCGCGCCGCACCAGCGCCGTGATGGTGCGCGCCTTCTCCAGCCGCTGCACGGTGGCGTTGAACTGGCGCAGGTCGGTGATCTCGGTGTTATCCAGCGAGAGGATCACGTCGCCCTCGCGCAGGCCGGCGCGGGCGGCGGGCCCATCGACGCTGTCGACGCGCACGCCGCCCGTGATGCGCAGCTCGCGCTTCTGCGCGTCGGCGAGCTCGCTCACGCCCAGGCCCAGCGTGCTCTTGGCGGCAGGGGTGGGTGCGTTCGGCTCGGCGGCGGCGCGGCGCGCCGGGCGCTCGGTCTCGAACTCGCCGATGGTCACCGTGAGCTCGCGCGTGGCGCCGCGGCGGAACACCTGCAGCACCGCCTTGGACCCCGGCTTGAGGCCGCCGATCAGGCGCGGCAGGTCGGCCGAGCGCTCCACCGCCTTGCCGTCGACGCGCAGGATGATGTCGCCGGCCTCGACGCCCGCCTTCTCGGCCGGCTGGTCGCGCTCCACACCGGTGACCAGCGCACCCCGCGCCGCGCCCAGGCCGATGGACTCGGCCACCTCCTTGCTGACCTGGCCGATCTGCACGCCGATGCGGCCGCGGATGACGCGGCCCAGGGTGCGCAGCTGATCGGCCACGCGCATGGCCTCGTCGATGGGGATGGCGAAGCTGATGCCCTGGAAGCCGCCGGAGCGGCTGTAGATCTGCGAGTTGATGCCCACGACCTCGCCGCGCAGGTTGAGCAGCGGGCCGCCGGAGTTGCCGGGGTTGATGGCGACGTCGGTCTGGATGAAGGGCAGGTACTCGCCGGTGTCGCGCTGCTTGGCGCTGACGATGCCGGCGGTGACGGTGTTCTCCAGCCCGAAGGGCGAGCCGATGGCCATCACCCACTCGCCCACCTTCAGGCGGTTGACGTCGCCGATGCGCACGGCCGGCAGCCCGGTGGCGTCGACCTTGACCACGGCCACGTCGGTGCGGCGGTCGGTGCCGACGATGCGCGCCTTGAGCTCGCGCTTGTCGGTGAGCGTGACGATGACTTCGTCGGCGCCGTCCACCACGTGGGCGTTGGTCATGATGAAGCCGTCGGCGCTGAGGATGAAGCCCGAGCCCACGCCGCGCGGCGTGGCTTCTTCGTCGCCGTCGCGCGGGTTGCCGCGCGGCGCCGGCCGCTGGTTGGGCATGGGGATGCCGAAGCGGCGGAAAAACTCCTCGATGCCGGGATCGACCCCGCTGCCGCCAGCGACGCTGGTGCTGCGCCGCTCGGCGGTGCGGATGTTGACGACGCTGGGGCTCACGCGCTCCACCAGTTCAGTGAAGTCGGGCAGGCCGGTCACCGCGGCAGCCTGCGGCTGGGCCTGCGCCGCCTGCAGCGGCAGCAGCGCCGCCGGCACGGCGACGAGCAGGCTCAGCAGGACCGGGGCGATCCAGGGGGTGGTACGCGCGGGGGCGGGATGGCGGGTCTTCATGGGATCGGTGCGGCAGCGGTTCGGGGTGGGGAAACGGGAATCAAACGGGGTTCAGGGCGTGCGCCGTTCCAGCGCGTCGGCGAACAACCTCAGCGTGGGCACCGGCACGTCGCCGACGACGGTGACCCAATGCACGTCGCGCCGCGCCGTCAAGGTGGCGGTGGCGCCGCGCTGGGCGTGCAGCTCCTGGCGGTGGCGCTCGGGCTGGAAGGGTTCGACGAACACCGAGACGTGCGTCAGCCCGTCGGTGAACACGGCCTGCATCACCGGGGCGGCCTCGCCGGCCGTGGCCATGCCGCGCTTCAGGCAGCCGGCCAGCGTGAAGCCCTTCACCGGCCGCGCCACGGCCCAGCCTTCGGCCTCGAGCGTGGTGCGCTGCTGCTGCGGGCGGCTGACCTGGTAGCCCTCCAGCCGGTTCAGCCACTGCGTCACGCGTTCGGGCCGCGGCTTCACGCCGAGCTCGATCTCGGAGAAGGCATGCGACTCCAGCGCGGCCTTCAGGTCGGGCCGCCCGTCGGCGGCGGGCGCCAGCACATCGGCACGCAGCATCAGGCCGGTGGTCACGTCGGCCCACAGGCGCTGGGCATAACGCAGCATGTCGCGCGGCTGCATGCGCACCACCTGGGCCTCGCGGCCGGCCACGCGCGAGGCGCCCTCCAGCCGCAGCTCGTAGCTCTCCAGCGCCAGCGGGTCAACGGACTGCGGCGTGGTGCCCCAGGCCGGCAGGGTCTCGCGCCTTTCGACCACGGCCACGCGGCTGCCGGGCCACACCGTCTGCACCAGGTCGTTGTGGCGCACGATGCGGTGCTGGCGGCCGTCCATCGATTCGAGCAGCTCGTAGGTCTGCTCGCCGACGCGGTAGTGGCGCACCTGCGAACTCGTCAGCTGGCCCCCGGCGCTGTAGACCAGCGTGCCCTCGTAGTTGCCGCTGCGCGCGGCCTGCTGCACGCGCGCCAGCCACTGGCGGGCCTCGGCGGCGGGCAGCAGCGTCTCGGCCGCGGCGGGCTGGGCCTGGGCGGGGGCGCTGGCCACCACAGCCACCAAGACCCCCGCCAGCGCCGCGGCCCGCGCCCGGGCCCGCGGCCCCACCGCGGGCTGCGCCAGCCGCTCGACTGCAAGGCCGCCCATCAGCGCTGCGGCGCCGGAGTCACGACGAGATCGACCTGGCGCACACCCGGCGGCAGCAGCGTCAGGCTGCCGGCCGCGCCCTGGTGCACGCGCATGAACTCTTCGATGCGGGCGTCGCGCAGCACGCCGTCGCGCAGCACCGGCGCGGCCGCCAGCGGCACGGCAGCGCCCGGCGCCTCGCCACCGCCGCCGCGCGCCATGACGAGCAGCCCGGCCACCACGGCCACGCCGGCGGCACTGGCCACCGCGGCGGCCGGCAGCCGCCAGCGCGCCGGGCGCGGCGCGGCCGGCGCCAGCACCACCGGCTCGGCGGCCAGCCGCGCGCGCAAGCCGGCCATGAAGGCGGCGTCGTGCGCGGGCGGCGAGGCCAGCTCGGGCGAGCGCAGCACGTCGCCGATCAGGTGGTAGGCCCGCCAGTCGGCCCGCACCCGCGCGGCGGCGGTGGCGTCGCCCTCGCGCAGCACGCGCAGGGCGCGGTCAAGGGCATCGGCATCGCCATCGGCGGCGGCCGAGAGCCAGTCGGGCGACGGGGCGGCGGGTGCGCCGGGGTGCGGGCGGGGCGAGGTGGCAGACATGGCGGCTACGGGCGGCAGTGGGTGGGCTGGCTTACCAGCGGGTGCCTTCGGGGCGGTCGATCAGCGGGCGCAGGCGTTCGGCGATGGCCTCGCGGGCGCGGAAGATGCGCGAGCGCACGGTTCCAATGGGGCAGTTCATCACGTCGGCAATCTCGTCGTAGCTCAGGCCTTCGATCTCGCGCAGCGTGATCGCCTGCCGCAGGTCGTCAGACAGCGCCTCGACCGCGGCGTTCACCGCCTGGGCGATTTCTTTGCTGGCCAGCACCGCGTCGGGCGTCTCGCCATCGCTTGGTTCGATCTGGCGGCTGGAAGTTTCCTCGCCGTCGTCGGCGGGCTGCAGGGCGGACTCGAAGATCACCGGGTCCCGCTTCAGGTCCATGAGCGCCTTCTTGGCGGTGTTGACGGCAATCCGGTACATCCAGGTGTAGAAGGCACTGTCGCCGCGGAACTGCGGCAGCGCCCGGTAGGCGCGGATGAAACTCTCCTGCGCGATGTCCTGCACGAGGGCGTCGTCGCGCACCATGCGGCCGATCAGGCGCTCGATGCGGCGCTGGTACTTCATCACCAGCAGCTCGAAGGCGCGCTGCTCGCCGCGCTGGGCGCGGGCCACCAGCTGGGCGTCGGTGTCGGGCTCGACGGGGCTCATGCGGTCATGCCGGTCATGCGGTCGTGCGGTCCTGCGCTCAAGGCGTCAGCGGCGGCTGGCCGGCGGCGTCGGTCGCGGGTTCAGGCTGGCCGGCAAACAGCGCCACGCGCAGCGCCTGCCATTGCGCACCACTGCCCGCGCGGTGCGGCAGCAGCCAGCGCCGCCCGCCACCGGCCTCGGGCACCCAGCGCAGCAGCAGCGTGTGCTGCAGGTCGAGGTGCACCGCCACCGTGCCGGGCTGGCCGTCGCAATGCCAGCGCCGGCCGTCCCAGGCGAGCACGGCGCGCCCGCGCGGGCCCAGCCGGCGGCCCAGCAGCGCGGCCGGCACCAGCGCCAGCCATCCCCAGGCCGCGGCGGCACCGGCGTGGCCGGCCACCCAGGCCGCGCCCGAGGCGCCGGCCAGCGCCGCCAGCAGCGTCACGCCGTGCCGGGCCGCGGCCGGCGGGCTCACCGCCACTTCGACGGCGGGCGCCGCGCGCATCGTCGTGGGGGCGGCGGCGGCCCGTCAGGCGCGCCGGAACACCAGCGTGCCGTTGGTGCCGCCAAAGCCGAAGTTGTTCTTCACCGCGACGTCGATCTTCAGGTCGCGCGCCACGTTGGCGCAGTAGTCCAGGTCGCACTCGGGGTCCTGGCTGAAGATGTTGATCGTGGGCGGCGAGACCTGGTGGTGAACCGCCAGCACCGTGAACACCGACTCGATGCCGCCGGCCCCGCCGAGCAGGTGGCCGGTCATCGACTTCGTCGAGTTGACCACCATGCTCCGGGCGTGCTCGCCGAACGCGAGCTTGATCGCGTTGGTCTCGTTGATGTCGCCCAGCGGCGTGCTCGTGCCGTGGGCGTTGAGGTACTGCACCTCGGCCGCGTTGATGCCGGCGTTGCGCAGGGCCGCCTTCATGCTGCGCTTGGGGCCGTCGACGTTGGGCGCCGTCATGTGGAAGGCGTCGGCGCCCATGCCGAAGCCGGCCAGCTCGGCATAGACCTTGGCGCCGCGCTTGCGGGCGTGTTCGTACTCTTCGAGCACCAGCACGCCCGCGCCCTCGCCGAGCACGAAGCCGTCGCGGTCTTTGTCCCAGGGGCGGCTGGCAGTGGCCGGGTCGTCGTTGCGCGTGGACAGCGCCCGCGCCGCGGCAAAACCGCCGATGCCCAACGGGCTGACGGTGCTCTCGGCGCCACCGGCCACCATGACGTCGGCATCGCCGTACTCGATGAGCCGGCCGGCCTCGCCGATGCAGTGCAAGCCCGTGGTGCAGGCCGTGACGATGGCCAGGTTGGGGCCCGTGAAGCCGTACTGGATGGACACGTGCCCCGAGATCATGTTGATGATCGAGGCCGGCACGAAGAACGGGCTGATGCGCCGCGGGCCGCGCGCCGCGTACTCGGCGTGCGTCTGCTCGATCATCGGCAGGCCGCCGATGCCCGAGCCCACCATGACGCCGATGCGCTCGGCGGCATCCTCGCCAAGCGCCGCGCCGGTGGGCAGGCCGGCATCGGCCACCGCCTGCATGGACGCCGCCATCCCGTAGTGGATGAAGGTGTCCATGTGCCGCGCCTCTTTGGCCGGAATGTAGTCTTCGATGCGGAAGCCCTTGACCTCGCCGGCAAAGCGGCAGGCCATGGCGCTGGCGTCGAAGCGCGTGATGGGCCCGATGCCGGTGCGGCCGGCCACCAGATTGGCCCAGCCCTCGGCCACGCTGTTGCCCACCGGGCTGACCAGCCCGAGACCGGTGACGACGACCCTGCGACGCGTACCCATTCCGGCCGGGCGCGCCTTCAGGCCTTGTGGTGCGAGACCGCGTAGTCGATCGCCAGCTGCACCGTGGTGATCTTCTCGGCCTCTTCGTCGGGAATCTCGATGCCGAACTCGTCTTCGAGTGCCATCACCAGCTCGACGGTGTCGAGCGAATCGGCGCCCAGGTCGGCCACGAAGGCCTTTTCGTTGGTCACGTCGGACTCGGGCACGCCGAGCTGTTCGGCAATGATCTTCTTGACTCGGGCTTCGATATCGCTCATGACTCCTCCTGGAGTGGGATCGGAAAAACGCCGCGGATTCTAGCGGCCGGGGTGGGCAGTGCCTGGAGGCGTGGCAGCCGGCGGTCAGGCCATGGCCATGCCGCCGTTGACGTGCAGTTCGGTGCCGGTGACGTAGCCCGCGCCGGGGCTGGCCAAAAAGGCCACGGCCGCGGCCACCTCGTCGGCCTGGCCGAGGCGGCCCAGCGGGATCTGCGCCATCAGCGCGGCGCGGGCGGCCTCGGGCAGGCCCTCGGTCATGTCGGTGGCGATGAAACCCGGCGCCACACAGTTGACGGTGATGCTGCGGGGCCCCAGCTCGCGCGCCAGCGCCCGCGTGAGGCCGGCCACGCCGGCCTTGGCCGCGGCGTAGTTGGCCTGCCCCGCGTTGCCGATGGCGCCGACGACGCTGGTGATGTTGACGATGCGGCCGTAGCGCTGCTTCATCATCGGCCGCGTGGCGGCCCGGCAGGCGCGGAACACCGCCTTGAGGTTGGTGTCGTGCACGGCGTCCCAGTCCTCGTCCTTCATGCGCATCGACAGGCCGTCGCGCGTGATGCCGGCGTTGTTGACGAGCACGTGCAGGCCGCCGTGGCGCTTGACGATGCCGTCGATGGCGGCGTCGAGCGCGGCGCCGTTGGTGACGTTGAGCACGATGCCCTCGCCGCCGTGCGGCGCCAGCGCCGCGGCGATGCCGGCGGCGCCGGCCTCGGTGGTGGCGGTGCCGACGACCTTGAACCCGTCGGCCGCCAGCCGCAGCGCGATGGCGCGGCCGATGCCGCGCGAGGCGCCCGTGACGAGGGCCACCTGCACGCCGGCCCGGTCGCCCTGGGCTTGTGGAAGGGTCATGCCAGCATCTCCTGCGTCGCCTTCAGGCTGGCCGGGTCGAGCAGGGTCGTGGTCTGGATCTCGGCGTCGATGCGCTTGACGAGCCCGGCCAGCACCTTGCCCGGGCCGCATTCCACGATGTGCCGCAGCCCGCGCGCCTTGAGCGCCAGCGTGAGCTCGACCCAGCGCACCGGGCCGAAAGCCTGGCGGTAGAGCGCATCACGGATGGCATCGGGCTCGGCGGGCGCGGCCACATCGATGTTGTTCAGCACCGGCACGGCCGGCGGCGCCAGGGCCACGGTGGCCAGCCGCGCGCGCAGCTCGTCGGCCGCGGGCTTCATCAGCGCGCAATGGAAGGGCGCCGACACCGCCAGCGGCAGCGTGCGCTTGGCGCCTGCGGCCTTGAGCAGCTCGCAGGCCCGGTCAACGGCGGCCCGGCTGCCGGCGATGACGGTCTGCCGGGGATCGTTGAAGTTGGCCGGCGACACCGGCTCGCCGGTGGCGGCCGCGGCCTCGTCGCAGCCGGCGCGCACGGCCTCGGCCTCCAGGCCCAGGATGGCGGCCATGGCCCCGGCGCCCACCGGCACGGCGCGCTGCATGGCCTCGGCACGGAAGCGCACCAGCGGCAGCGCATCGGCCAGCGTCAGCGCGCCGGCCGCCACCAGCGCGCTGTACTCGCCCAGCGAGTGCCCGGCCAGCGCCGCCGGCATCGCACCGCCTTCGGCGCGCCAGGCGCGGAAGCAAGCGATTGCCGCCGTCAGCATCACCGGCTGCGTGTGGGTGGTGAGTTCCAGCGCCTCTTTCGGGCCGCTGTGGATGAGCGCGCCAAGATCCTGGCCGAGGGCCGCGGAGGCTTCGGCGAGGGTGTCGCGCACGGCAGGGTGGTCGCCCCAGGCGTCGAGCATGCCGACGGACTGGGAACCCTGGCCCGGAAAGACAAAAGCAAAGGCGGGCATCGTTGATCGGGTGGGTGGGTTTGTCGATTGCGCGGCGGCCAGGGATGCTCAGAAGTCGAGCAGCACCGCCCCCCAGGTGAAGCCGCCGCCCACGCCCTCGAGCATGACGCTGTCGCCACGGCGGATGCGGCCGTCGCGCACGGCCACGTCCAGCGCCAGCGGCACCGAGGCGGCCGAGGTGTTGCCGTGCTCGGCCACCGTGGCCACCAGCCGCTCGGGCGCGAGCTTCAGCTTCCTGGCGGTGGCTTGCATGATGCGGATGTTGGCCTGGTGCGGCACCAGCCACTGCAGGCTTTCGGGCGTGCGGCCGGCCTTGGCCAGCACGGCGCGCGCGGCGTCTTCGAGCACACCCACGGCCAGCCGGAAGACGGCCTGGCCGTCCATGCGCAGCAGCGGCGAGCCCAGCACCTGCCCGCCGGCCACGGTGCCGGGCGTGCACAGGATGCCCATGTGGCGGCCGTCGGCGTGCAGCTCGGAGGCCAGGATGCCCGGCTCGGCGCTGGCCTCCAGCACCACGGCACCGGCGCCGTCGCCAAACAGCACGCAGGTCGTGCGGTCGTTGAAGTCGAGGATGCGCGAGAAGACCTCGGCACCCACCACCAGCGCGCAGCGCGCACTGCCGGTGCGGATGAGCGCGTCGGCCACCGTGAGCGCGTAGACAAAGCCCGAGCACACCGCCTGCACGTCGAAGGCCGGGCAGCCGTGCACGCCCAGCTTGTGCTGCAGGATGGTGGCGGTGGACGGGAACACCATGTCGGGCGTGGAGGTGGCCACGACGATGAGGTCGATTTCTTCGGCGCGGCGCCCGGCCGCGGCCAGTGCGGCCTGGCAGGCCGGCAGGGCGAGGTCGGAGCAGTCGACGCCGTCGGCCGCAAAGTGCCGGAAGCGGATGCCCGTGCGCTCCACGATCCAGGCGTCGCTGGTCTCCAGCCCGCGCTCGGCCAGCATGGCGGCCATGTCGTCGTTGCTCAGGCGGCGCGGCGGCAGGTGGCTGCCGGTGCCGGTGATGCGCGAGTAGGCAGCGCTCACGCGGCACCCTCGGCCGGCGCAGCGGGCATGGCCATCAGCGTCGGCACGATCATGTCGTGCACGCGGGCCACCAGACCGTGCGCCGCGGCCTCGTGGGCGCGCGCCAGCGCCATCTCGAAGGCAAACGCATCGGCCGAGCCGTGGCTCTTGAACACCAGCCCGCGCAGGCCCAGCAGCGCGGCGCCGTTGTAGCGGCGGGGGTCCACGCGGTGCTTGAAGCGCCTGAGCACCGGCAGCGCCACCAGCGCCGCCAGCCGGGGCCCGACGCCGCGCGTGAACTCCTGCTTGATGAAGTCGCTGAGCATGGAGGCCAGGCCCTCGCTGGTTTTCAGCAGCACGTTGCCGACGAAACCGTCGCACACCACCACGTCGACCGTGCCCTTGAAGATGTCGTTGCCTTCGACGTTGCCGTGGAAGCGGATCTGCCCGGCATCACCGGCGGCGCGCAACAACTCGGCCGCGCGCTTGATGGTATCGCTGCCCTTGATGGCTTCTTCGCCGATGTTCAGCAGGCCGACCACCGGCTCGGCCTTGCCATCGACGGCCGTGACGAGCGCGCTGCCCATCACCGCAAACTGCAGCAGGTGCTCGGGCGTGCAGTCGACGTTGGCGCCGAGGTCGAGCACCGTGGTGTAGCCGTCGGCGCGGTTGGGCAGCACGGTGGCGATGGCCGGGCGGTCGACGCCGTCCAGCGTCTTGAGCAGGTAGCGCGCCACGGCCATCAGCGCGCCGGTGTTGCCGGCCGACACGCAGGCCTGCACACCCGTGGTGGCGCCGTCCTTCACCTGCTGCAGCGCCACGCGCAGGGAGGAATCGCGCTTCTTGCGCAGGGCGACCTCGACGGGGTCGTCCATCATGACGACCTCGGTGGCGATGACGCGGGTGCAGCGCGCCCAGCCGGCGGCGGGCGCCAGCGCGGCCTCGGTGCCCACGAGCACCAGTTCGGCGCCGGGGTGGCTGCCCAGGAAGGCGCGGCAGGCCGGCAGCGTGACGGCCGGGCCGTGGTCGCCGCCCATGCAGTCGACGGCGATGCGGACGGGCGGGGAGTTCTCAGCGCTCACGGCAGGCCGCAGCGCAGGCGATCTCAGGCGTCGGCCTTGGTCTTGATGACCTTGCGTCCGCGGTAGAAGCCCGTGGGGCTGATGTGGTGGCGCAGGTGCACCTCGCCGGTGGTGGGCTCAACACCCGTGCCGGGCGCGGCCACGGCGTTGTGCGAGCGGTGCATGCCGCGCTTGGACGGCGACTTCTTGTTTTGCTGAACGGCCATGTGGGGCTCCGTAGCGGCTGGAAACGGCAAAGTGGGCAGCCGCGAAGGCTGCGGTGGGCGCCCGCAGCAGCGCTGCAGGCCACGCGCCGCGCCTGCCGCAGCCCTGGTTCAGGGCCCGTGGTTCGCGTCGCAAAGCCCGCCAGTATAGCAGCGCAGGCCAGCGCCGTTCAGGTGGGCGGTCGGCCCTTGCGCAGGGCGGCCAGCGCCGCAAAGGGCTTGGGCCGGGCCTGCGCCTCGGGCGGCTCGGCCGCAGGCTGCGGCAGGGGCTCGGGGCAAGGGCCCTCGTGGCGCGGCACCAGCGGCAGCTCGAGGATCAGCTCGTCTTCGAGCAGGGCGCGCAGATCCAGCCGCGGCTGCAGCACGAGGTGGTCGTCGTCGCTCTCGGCATCGAGCCGCTCGGCCTCGGCCTCGGTGGCCACGAAGCGGAAGCGGCGTTCCAGGGCCAGCGGCTGCTGCACGCCCTGCAGGCAGCGCTGGCACTGCAAAGCGATGTGAGTGTGTGCTTCGAGTTCCAGCCACTGCTGGGGCGGGCCGGCTGCCGGCTGCACCTGGCCAAAGCGGGCCTGCCAGCCCACGCGCTCGTCGGCCGAGGGCGGCACCCACAGGCTGGCGGCCAGGCGCGGCAACTCGGCCAGCAGCCAGGCGCCGAGCAGGGTTTCGCCGGCACGGCACAGCGCCGCCACAGGGGCGGCCAGGGGGTCGGTGGGGCGTTCACGGGCCATGGTGGGAGCGGGTGCGTGCAGGCCCGGGGCAGTGTAGCCAGCCCGCCCCGGCCGGCGCGGCGGCCACAATCGCGGCATGCCACCGGTCCTGATCCTGGCCTCCACCTCGCGCTACCGGCGCGAGCTGCTGCAACGCCTGCGCCTGCCGTTCGAGGTGGTCTCGCCCGAGGTCGACGAGGCGCCCCTGCCCGGCGAGGCCCCCGCGGCGCTGGCGCTGCGCCTGGCGCTGGCCAAGGCCCGCGCCGTGCAGACGCGCCGGCCCGGGGCCGTGGTGATCGGCTCCGACCAGGTGGCCGATCTCGACGGCGAGCCCCTGGGCAAGCCGCACACGCACGGGCGCGCGGTGGCGCAGCTCACACGGCTGTCGGGCCGCAGCGTGGTCTTCCAGACGGGCGTGGCCGTCGTCGCGCCCGGCTTCGAGCAGGCCCTGCTGGCCCCGGTGCGCGTGCGCTTCCGTGTGCTCACGCCGGGCGAGATCGAGCATTACCTGCGCGCCGAGCAGCCCTACGACTGCGCCGGCAGCGCCAAGAGCGAGGCCCTGGGCATCGCCTTGCTGGAGGCCATCGACAGCGACGACCCCACGGCGCTGGTGGGGCTGCCGCTGATGCGCACCTGCGCGCTGTTGCGCGCGGCCGGCATCGAGCCGCTGGCCCGCGCATGACGCCGCCGGGCACGCTGTGGCTGGTGCCGGCGCCGCTGGACTTGGGCACCGCCGAAATGCCGCTGGACACCGTGCTGCCGCAGGCCGTGCTGGCGCGCGCCGCGGCGCTGCAGCACTGGGTGGTGGAAGACGCCAAGTCGGCCCGGGCGCTGCTCAAGCGGGTGGCGCAGCACCTGCCGCTGGCGCAGCCGCTGCAGGCGCTGCACATGGCCGAGCTGCCGCGGCCGCCCAAAGGCGGCGCGCGCGGCACGGCGCCTGCCGTGGACTGGGCCGCCCTGCTGGCCCCCGCCCTGCAGGGCCACGACCTGGGCCTGCTCAGCGAGGCCGGCCTGCCCGCCGTGGCCGACCCCGGCAGCGCGCTGGTGGCCGCGGCGCATGCGGCCGGCGTGCCGGTGCAGCCGCTGGCGGGCCCGAGCTCGCTGATGCTGGCGCTGGCCGCCAGCGGCCTGAACGGCCAGAGCTTTGCCTTCGTGGGCTACCTGCCGCAAGAGGCCGAGGCCCGCACCGCGCGCATCCGCGAGCTCGAGGCCGGCTCGCGCCGGCAGGGGCAGACGCAGCTGGCCATCGAGACGCCCTACCGCAACGCCGCGCTGCTGCAGGCGCTGGTGCAGGTGCTGCAGCCGACGACGCGGCTCGCGGTGAGCGTGGGCCTCACGCTCGAAGGCGGCTGCACGCGCAGCGCCCCCGTGGCGGCCTGGCGGCAGCAGCCGCTGGCCCTGCCCGACCGACTGCCCGCCGTGTTTGCCTGGCTGGCAGGCTGAAAGGCGGGGTCCCCCGCCAAACCGTTCGGGCTGCGTTTGCCTGGCTGGCAGGCTGAAAAGCGGCGTTCCCCACCAAACCGTGCGGGCTGCGTTTGCCTGGCTGCCGGGCTGAAAAGCGGCGTTCCCCACCAAACCGTTCGGGCTGGGTTTGCCTGGCTGGCGAACTGAAAGGCGGCGTTCCCCGCCAAACCGTGCGGGCTGCGTTTGCCTGGCTGCCGGGCTGAAAAGCGGCGTTCCCCGCCAAACCGTTCGGGCTGAGCCTGTCGAAGCCCTCGTCCCCAACAGACGACGGCTCACGCTCAGCGACCGCCGCCCAGCAGCGCCCCCACCTTGCGCTTGGGCCGGATGCTGGGCGACACGGCCCGCGGCACGGCCGCGCCGGGCTTGGCGGCGTCCCAAGGGGGCGCGGCCTCGCCACCCGCAGCGGGCTCGTAGGGTTTGTCGAAGATGGGGTCGGCCGGCGGGCGCGGGGCCGTGGGGCGCTCGGCGCGCACGGGCCGCTCGCTGCGCGGCGGCTCGTCGTCGCGGCGCGCGGGCCGCTCGTCACGCCAGCGCGGGCGCTCGTCATCCAGCTCGACCGGCTCGAGATCGATCTTCTTCTTGATGAGCTTCTCGATGTCGGCCACCAGGCGGGCGTCGTCCCGCGTGACGAGCGTGACCGCCAGCCCCGAGGCCCCCGCCCGGCCCGTGCGGCCGATGCGGTGCACGTAGTCTTCGGCGTTGAAGGGCACGTCGAAGTTAAAGACCGCCGGCAGATCGGCAATGTCCAGGCCGCGGGCGGCCACATCGGTGGCCACGAGCAGATCCACCTCACCGGCCTTGAAGGCGGCCAGCGCCTTGAGCCGCTCGTCCTGGCTCTTGTCGCCGTGCAGGGCCTGGGTGCGCAGGCCGTCGCGCTCGAAGCTGCGCGCCAGGCGGGCAGCGCCCAGCTTGCTGTTGACAAAGACGATGGCCTGGCGGAGATCGCGCGCCTTGATCAGCTGGCGGATGAAGGCCCGCTTGTCGTCGTCGGTGGTGCTGTAGAAGCGCTGCTCCACCGTGCTGGCGGTGGCGTTGGGGCGCGCCACCTCCACGAGCACGGGGTCTTGCAGGTAGCTGGCGGCGAGCTTCTTGATCTCGGGGCTGAAGGTGGCACTGAACAGCAGCGTCTGCCGCGCCTTGGGCAGGTACGACAAGATGCGCTGCAGATCGGGCAGGAAGCCGATGTCGAGCATGCGGTCGGCCTCGTCGAGCACCACGTACTCCACCTGGCCCAGCACGGCGTTCTTGGCCTCGATGTGATCGAGCAGCCGGCCCGGCGTGGCGATGAGCACCTCGACGCCCGCCTTGAGCTGCAGCGTCTGCGGCTTCATGTCGATGCCGCCGAAGACCACCGCCGAGCGCAGTTGCGTCTGCTTGGCGTACTTCTTGACGTTCTCGGCCACCTGATCGGCCAGCTCGCGCGTGGGCGCCAGCACCAGCGCCCGCACCGGGTGGCGGGCCGGGCTCATGCTGGCGTTTTCGTGGCGCAGCATCTTCTGCAGCAGCGGGATGGTGAAGGCCGCCGTCTTGCCCGTGCCCGTCTGCGCCGCCCCCATCACATCACGCCCGGCCAGCACGATGGGGATGGCCTTGGCCTGGATGGGCGTCATGGCCAGGTAGCCGCTGTCGGCCACGGCGCGCAGGAGTTTGGGATCAAGGGGGAGGCTGCTGAAGAGCGGCGCCTCGGTCGCATCGCCCGGAACGGGCAAGGCTGTGGGGGACGGTTCGGTCATCGGCCCATTATCGGGGCCGGCGCCTGATGAAGGCGCGCATCCAGCGCGGCGACTTGAAGCGCACGATGCGCCAGTACAGCATCACGTAGCTCACGATGAAGATCGCCAGGAACCCCACGAGCAAAGGCGTGTTGTTCCAGAACAGCACCGCCGGCACCACCGACAGCATGCACAGCAGCCACAAGAACGGCGACGTCATCGAGTTGCGGCGCGTCAGCGCCTTGGCGCTGCGGTCGCCCACGGCCCAGCGCATGACGCGGCGGTAGATGAGCGAGTGCAGGTGGATGCCGTCGGGCATGCTGGGCGGCAGCGCGCGGATGAAGCGCCGCCGGTACATGGAGAACACCGTCTCGAACGCGGGGTAGATGCACACCAGCAGCGGGAACAGTGGCGAGACCTCGGGGTTGCGCACCAGCAGCAACAGCGCCACCTCGGCCACAAAAAAGCCCAGGAAGTAGGCGCCACCGTCGCCCAGGAAGATGAGGCCGGCCGGGAAGTTCCAGACGAAAAAGCCAAGCACCGCGCCGATGCCGGCCAGCGCGATGGCGCCCACGACGGGGTCTCCCACCTCGTAGGCCACATAGGCCAGCGCGGCCAGCATGATCACCACGCACATCGAGGCCAGGCCGTTGAAGCCGTCGATGATGTTGACGGCGTTGGCGATGCCGGCCACCGCCAGCAGGGTGAGCAGCCAGGAGCCGATGCTGAAGGAGACCAGCCAGTCGAGCCCCGGAAGGCTGGTGTGGGTGATGGCCAGCCCCAGCCACCAGGCCGCCAGCAAGGCCGATGCGGCGGTGGCGATCAACCTCATACGGGGGCTGACGCGCTTGGTGATGTCTTCCACCAGGCCCACGCCCAAGGCCACCAGGCCGCAGGCCAGCAGCGCCAACCCGATGCGCGCCTGTGGCTGCTCCACCGCCAGCAGACCCAGGGCCGCCAGCAGCCCGACGAAGATGCCGATGCCCCCCACCCGCGGCACCGGGCTCACATGAAACTTCTGCGGGCCCGAAAGATCGTGATCGAGGAACACGTGCTCGCGCCTGCGCGCCACATGCACCACCAACAGGGTGACACCGAGCGAGAGGGCAAAGGCAATCATCAACGCGAGCATCGGCTGATTCTAGGGGCCGGCCGGCCGGCCCGAGGCCGGTGGCTAGAATGATCGGCCGCACTTCACGAAACAGCGCGGCCCCAGGTTCGCCGGGCCCGGCTGTGCGGCCTTGTCTTCACCCATCCCCGTCTGCTGCGCCACGATGCCCCTGTTTGCCTGGTCTCACCGAGCGCTTGCGCTGGCCGCTGCTGCCGGGCTGCTTGCGCTGGCCACCCTGGGGCCCCGCGCGCAGGCGCAGACCTCACTCAACCCGGCCCTGCCGCAAGCCACCGCCGACACGCTGGAGCCACAGGCCACCGGTGGCGGCCCCCTGCGCCTGCGCGCCCCGGCCGCTGAACGCTTTGGCCCGCGCGAGCCCGCCGCCCAGCCCGCGCCCGCGCCCGCGCCCGCTGCCGCGCCTTATGTGCCGGGCGAGTTTGAGCGCTATGTGCAGCAGCAGATTGGTGGCGACGCCACCGTGCGCCGCTTTGGCGCCGAGCTGGTGACGGGCGCACTCGACCTGCTGGGCACCGACCTCAGCCCCCTGGCGCCCGCCGACTACATCATCGGCCCCGGCGACGAGGTGCTGGTGACCCTTTGGGGCACGGTCGATGCCGACCTGCGCCTGGTGGTAGACCGTGCCGGCCGCATCACCATACCCCGCGTGGGCGCGGTGCAGGTGTCGGGCGTGCTGCTGAGCGAGCTGCCCGCGGTGGTGCAGCGCCGCGTGGCGGGTGTCTTCCGCAACTTCGAGATCAGCGTCACCCTGGGCCAGCTGCGCGGCATACGGGTGTTCGTGACGGGCTTTGCCGTCAACCCCGGCGCGTACACGGTGACCAGCCTTTCGACGGTGCTCACGGCGCTCTTGCGCGCGGGCGGCCCCTCGGCGGCGGGCAGCTTCCGCGCCATCGAGCTGCGGCGCGGCGCCCAAACCGTGGCGCGGTTTGATCTGTATGAACTGCTGCTGAACGGCGACCGCTCGGCCGACCGCGTGCTGAGCGCGGGCGATGTGGTGCACGTGGGCCCGGTGGGCACGCAGGTGGGCTTTGTCGGCAGCGTCAACCAGCCGGCCGTGGTGGAGCTGAAGCCTGGCGAGACGGTGGCCGACGCGCTGCGCATGGTGGGCGGCTTTACCGCGGTGGCCGACCGCACGCGCCTGGCGGTGGAGCGCCTGGCCGAGCGCAACACCGGCCGCATCGCCCAGCTGGAGCTGCCGCGTGACGAGCGCGCCGGCCTGGCGCACGGTGATCTGCTGCGCGCCTTTAGCGCCGTGAGCGCCGCATTGCCGGTGCAGCGCCAGGCCAAGCGCATCAAGGTAGAGGGCGAGGTGCTGCGGCCGGGCGAATACGTGCTGCCCCAAAGCAGCAGCGTGCAAGACGCCATCCGCGCGGCCGGCGGCTACGCCCCCGGCGCCTACCTGTTTGCCACGGAGCTTTCACGCGCCAGCGTGCAGCGCACGCAGCAGGAAAACTACGACCGCGCCCTGCGCGACCTGGAGACCGACCTTACACGCGCCGCCGGATCGCAACGCGTGACCACTGCCGAGGATGCGGCCACGCAGCAAGCGCGGGCCGCCGGCACGCAGCGGCTGGTGGAGCGCCTGCGCGCACTGCGGCCCACCGGCCGCATCGTGCTGCAGCTGGCGCCCGATGCCACCGAGCTGCCCGATCTGGCCCTTGAAGACGGCGACCGCATCTTCATCCCCGCGCGCCCCACCACGGTGGGCGTGTTTGGCAGCGTCTTCAACGCCGCCAGCTACCTGCACCTGCCCGGGCGCAGCCTGGGCGACTACGTGCAGCTGGCAGGCGGCCCCACCAAGGGCTCCGACCGCGGCAGCGTGTTTGTGGTGCGCAGCAACGGCAGCGTGGTGAGCGCCGCCCAGCGCGGCGGCACGTGGCTGGGCCGGTCTACAGGGCTGGACCAGCTGCCTGCCGAGCCCGGCGACACCGTCTTCGTGCCGGAAGAGTTGGACAAGACCACCTTCCTGCAGGCGGCGAAGGACTGGACCCAGATCGTGTTCCAGTTCGGGCTGGGGGTGGCGGGGATTGTGAGTGCGACGCGATGATTGAGTTGGCAGATGCAGCGCTGCAGGGTGACTGGTTGGCGGCATGCAACGACGACAGCACCGCGCGGGAACTGGTCAGCGATAAAGAAGCAGAGGTACTGACGGGGCGCGCGTTCTGGTTCGATTCCAGTGGCGCCGGCATCGTGGGCATCGAGGAGCCAGTTAAGTGACGACCGGCGACAGCGCGACTTCCGGGGCTAGCGACGCTCAAGATGCCACCCGTCTGAAGGACGACTCAAGCTTTGCACTTCTCGATTTCGTCTGCCTGTTGATCGCCAACTGGCGTCGGTTGATCTTCGTTCCTCTGGGTGCAGGCCTTCTGGCCCTGGGCATCACCTACCTCATCCCACCGACCTTCACTTCGAGGACAGTCTTCCTGCCACCTCAGCAGCAGCAGAGCGCCGCGGCGTCGGCGCTTGCTTCTCTTGGAGCGCTCTCCGGTCTGGCAGGCGTCGCAGGTGGCATCAGGAGTCCCATCGATCAGTACGTAGCGCTGATGGAGAGTGCGCTTGTTCAGGACCGGATCATCGATGAGTTCAAGTTGATGGAGGTCTACGAATCGGACTACCGGGTCGACGCGCGCAAGGAACTTGGTCAAAACGTAAGGATCTCGGCTGGCAGGCGAGACGGGCTCATCACGGTCGAGGTGGATGACAAGGATCCGGAACGTGCTGCTGCGATGGCCAACCGTTACGTCGAGCAGCTGCGTCGGGTGACCAGCCAGCTCGCGCTGACAGAAGCTCAGCAGCGTCGGGCCTTTTTTCAGGAGCAACTCAGTGCTGCGCGTGAAAACCTGACAAAGGCACAGCTACTGCTGCAGTCGAGCGGATTCGATCCGGGTGCGCTGAAGGCGGAGCCGAAAGCAGCCGCAGACCGCTACGCCAGATTGCGGGCCGAGGTCACTGCGGCCGAAGTTCGACTGCACACCCTCAGGCAGCGTCTGGCAGATACGACACTCGAAGTGCAACAGCAGTTGTCGCTGGTCGCCGCCCTGAGAACCGAGCTGACAAAGCTGGAGAGTTCCGTCGATGTGCGCGACGGCGCTGGCTACATCAGCAAGTACCGCGAGTTCAAGTACCAGGAGACCCTCTATGAACTGTTTGCAAAGCAGTTCGAGATCGCCCGGCTGGACGAAAGCCGGGAAGGTGCTCTGACCCAGGTGGTCGATGTCGCGCGCCCCGCGGAGAAGAAGTCCAAACCCAGACGTGCTGTGACTGCAGTGGTGACGACAGTCATTGCATTTCTGCTTGCCATTGCCCTACTCGTCATCGGCGATTTGATGCGGCGCTCCCAGACAGGCCCGGGCGCGACGCAGAGGTGGTCCAGGATCCGCAGAGCGCTGCACGGGAGTTAAGGATTCTCGTCGCGCTGCAAGACTCATCGCGCCTGGCGCCATTCCATGCAGACGCGCCGAAACGAAGGGCACCGAGTTGCCCTCAGCACAGTGCCGCGACACCCCAAGACGGATCACGATCGAAGCCCGCCGGCATGGCGGGGGGCCTGGACTCCACCTTGAAGCTTCCAGAACGCAACGTCACTCTCAATCTCATCGGCGGGGCCTGGTCGGGACTGCTGATCGTCGTCTCGACGCCTTGGTACGTGTCGAAGCTGGGATTGGCGGGGTACGGCATCGTAGGCCTGTGGCTGATGCTCCAAGTCATGATGGGCCTGCTCGACATGGGCATTGGCGCATCGCTGACCAAAGGCATGGCCAGTGCGTCGCCCGACGCTGGCGGAACTCGCGCGCGCCGCGACCTGCTCAGAACCCTGGAGCTGCTGTATTGGGGGATCGCCGTCGCCTTGCTCCTGGTGCTCGTTACCTTCGCAGACGCGATCGCCCAGCGCTGGCTGAACGCTGGCACCCTGCCACAGGACAGTCTGTCGGTGGCCATGCTGCTGATGGCGTTCAGCCTGAGCTTGCAGTTTCCTTGCGCGCTCTACACAAACGGCTTGGCAGGCATGCAGGCGCACGGCTACATGAACGTGATGCAGATTGCTGGCAACACCCTGCGCTACGGCTCGGGGGCGGCGATCCTGCTGTGGCGCGCCGACCTCGTGTGGTTCTTTGCCGTGCAGATCGGCGTCGCAGCGGTGCAGACGTTGTGTACTCGCTCGCTCATCTGGCACTTGTTGTCTCATCCCGAAGCCGGGGTGCCCACCTTCCAGCGTGGCGTGCTGGCGAAAATTCGCGGCTTTACCACAGGAATGGCGCTCACGGCTCTGTTCGCGGTGCTGCTCGCCAGCGCCGACCGAATCATGCTGAGCCGCATGGTCAGTACAGAGGCACTCGGCCAGTATGCGGTGGCGTTCGCAGGATCTGGCCTTCTGCAATTGGGCATACAGCCCTTCTACAGAACCTTCTTTCCTCGCTTTGCCGAGCTGGTGGCCTTGTCCGACCAGGACGCACTGAATCGCGAGTACTTTCACGGCTGCCGCATGATGGGCACCCTGCTGCTGCCGCTGGGCCTGACGGCGTTTGCCTTCGCACCGGAACTCATGCATGCGTGGCTCGGCCGGCAGGACGCAACGATCGTCACCACATTCCGACTGCTGGTGCTGGGCATCACCTGCTCCGGCTTGTGCTGGTTGCCGGCGGCCTTCCAGCAGGCACACGGCTGGACCAGGCTGCACACTCAAATGATGGCAGGTTCGATCCTGGCAGGCGTCCCGCTGATCTTGGTGGCAGTGCCAGTGATTGGCATCGCGGGTGCCACCGCCGTGTGGCTGCTGCACGGGCTGTCAGACATCACGCTCGGCCTTTGGCTCATGCACCGTCGCCTCCTGCGGGGCGAACTGATGCGCTGGTACCGATCGGTGCTGCTGCCCCCACTGCTGTCGGCGGGGCCGCTCATCGCGGCCACCGGCTGGCTGATGCCCAACGAGATCGGCCGTTGGTCTGGGCTAGCCTGGAGCGCAGCCGCCGGGCTTCTTTCCATCACAGTTGCGCTGATGGCACAGCGGTACGCGACCCGCATGAGCAGTCGAGCAACCTGAACCCTCTGGCACGGAGAAGACGAGCATGTCCCAAAGGGACCCCCACCCACGCTTCAGCGTCATCATCCCTACCAAGGATCGCGCCGACTACCTGCGGCACACGTTGAGGACCTGCGCGCTACAGGACTACGACAATTTCGAGGTCATCGTCGCAGACGACGGCAGCACGGATCACACGCGCGAGGTGGTCGAGGAAGCTGCGCGCCAGGATCCGCGCATCCGTTACGCGACACCCGGCGGCTCGGTCGGCATGCGCGACAACTTCGAATTCGCCTTGAATCAGGTCAAGCCCGGCTATGTGATGGCCCTTGGGGGTGACGATGGGCTCTTGCCCTATGGCATTCGGGGTATGCGCGACACCCTGCTCGACACGGATCAGGAGATGCTTGCTTGGCCTGCGCCAATCTACCTTTATGCAGGAGCGCGCTCGCCTACTGGACAGCTCATATTGCATGCTCGCAGGGGAAGACCGTGCCACGGGCGCCGAATCGTCCGATCCACAGACTTCCTAGCCAACCAAGCAAAGGACTTGTTCTACGTTACGGACATCGAGTCGCCAATGATCTACATCAAGGGCGTGGCGTCGACTGCCCTGATAGACCGGGTCCGCGCGCGATCGGCTCAGCATCGATTCTATGTGCCTTCGACTCCAGATGGTTACTCGGGCATCGTGCTCGCTGGCGAAGTCGAGACCTACGCTTTCTCCGGGACTCCGTTCGCCATCGGGGGAGGCTCACCGAGTTCGGCTGGCCTGAACTACATCGCAGGTACGGACGCGGCTCGGAAGCAGTCCGAGGCCTTCTTTGAGAAGGCCGAAGCCATCCCGATGCACCAGGAGTTGGCGCACCAACCCTATTCCCCGCTAATCGCAGTGATGACCGTGGATTTCCTGCTCACTGCCCGCGATCTTCCCGGCTGGCCCGGGACCTTCCCACCAATTGACTTCAAGCAGATGTTGAATCGAGCTCTGTCGGAACTGGAGGATGGGCAGTTTGCGACGGAACGCATGACGCGGGAACTTGCTATCCTGGACGCCATTGCTGAACACCACGGCCTGGGCGCGTTCTTCCGTGAAGAAGCCGGCAAGCGCCGCAAGAACCGGCGGCGGCCGCTCGAGGGCAATGCCATCAGCCCAAAGCGCCTGTACTTCAACGCGTCGCGCCTCGGCATCGAGAACATCTACGATGCAGCGTTTGTCACGCATTACATCCACAAGGCGGCGCCTGAGCTTTCCCTCTCTACCGCATGGAACCTCCTTGTGAACTCGCTGAGCTATAGGATGCTCTCGATCAAGAAGGGGGCCGCGTTCCCACCCCAAAGCGAGTGGCGCCGCTAGGGATGGCCTGATCGACTAGCGACGAGATGGGCTCCATCATGTCAGCATCGACACAGGCCCCTTCGGCAGCGCGTACTGCGCTGCTGACGGTTGGGGTGCTGTTGGCATCGGCGGCTGTGCTTGGGGCTGTGAGCATGGCGGTTGCGCCTGCGGTGGCGAAGCTGGTCGCGCCGACAGTGATCGCAACAGTCTTGTTCATCCTCTTTAGTATTCTGCTGTGGGCCAGACTGTGCGGAAGCATATTCGGCGAACTGGGCTTCATCTATCTGGCCTGGGCAGTGGTGTACACGGCGATCCCCGGCTTCGGCTTGGCTGCGGGCACTGCTGATCAATCCGGACCATTGGCGCTTCTGCTGCCGGATGTCGAGGAACTGACCACTCACCTGTGGCGTCACGTCCTGTTCATCGGAAGCGTCGCCATCGGCTATCTGATGGCGCGTGGCCGCGCACCGCTTCCGATGCGCCTGTCTCTGCCAGATCAAAACCATTCCAGCGATGTGATGGTGACATTGCTGCTCGGCTTGATCGTGGTTTGCATCGCCAGCCTCCTCCTGCTGTCAGCCCCGGTGACCAATTATCACGAGCACTACATTCGCTACGACCATCTCTCCTGGCCGGTCCGCAAGTTCGTGTCGGTGTGCGTGCGATTGAACATTGGCTTCTACTCCATTCTGCTCGTTCTGCTTTTCCTCAACTATGAGCGCTACCGTAGGCTGATTCCGTTGGTGCTCATCGCCCTGTGCGTTCATGAAACAACGTACTCGCTCGGCTCCCGTATTCTTTCGTTGATGATCCTCCTGCAAGCGGCGTTCTTGTACCACCTGCTAGTGCGTCGCGTTTCACTGCTGCGCGCGGCGGTTTTTTGCATCTTGCTTGGCGCTGTGTTTACGGCTGTCGAGTTCATCCGAGAGGCGCAAGGCGATCTTGGGGCCGTTCAGGATCGCGTTGCTGACGAAGGCGTCAAGACCGCGGGCGAGTTTGGCGCCGTCTTCTTGACGGGGTTCCATCTCTATGCAGAGCGCGCACAAGGGAGCATCCCACCGACAGAATGGCCGATGTTCTTTAACGACTTCGTTTCGCTCGTGACGTTTGGCGACTTTACTCGCTGGAATCCGATGGAGTGGTACGCGAGAAACTATTTTCCCGATGCTCTGGTGGCCCCGATGACGCTGAGCCCGATCGCGGACAGTGCGATTTGGGGAGGCGAACTGGATTTACTGTTTCGAGGTCTCGTGAACGGCGCATTCTTCGCTGTGATCGTGCGGTGCTTTCTTCGATGGCGCGCGCGATGGTGGAGTCTGGTGATCTATGCGTTCTGCCACGCCACGGCCATCATCACGTTGAAGTACTCGGTCTTCTATCACCTCACACCACTTATCAAGACCTTGCTTCCGGCGCTGTTGGTCTTTGCGCTGATCCGCTGGATCAGCCGGACGGAGCCTCGCCCACGCGACGCACGCGTTGAAGAATCATGATTACCTCGAAGCCGTAGAGCTCCCAAGTGCCCCGCATGACCTTGCGACGGAACCTGGACACTGGTTCCAGAAAGAGCCCGAGCATGCACGCCAGCAACGGACGATTGCCGCGAGTCAGAAAGACGATCTCGAAACCTTGATTTCGGGCGATTGTCAGCAGCAAATCGATGTCTGGCGGAGCGTCTCTGTGCGTCGGGTCATCGAAGTAATTGAGCGTGCCGGCCCGGCTTGGGAATGACACGCTATCCTTGCTTGGAAAGGATAGGTACATGAGCCCACCCATTCGGGTGACCTGGAGCATCGCGCGGAACGTTGCCTCGCGATCGTTGCAGTGCTCCAGGTTGTGCGAAGAAATCACCGCGTCGAAGCACTCGCCGAAATCAGCAATTCGGCTCGCGAATGCTTCGGGTGTGGTCAAGACATAGCGATCGGCATTGTTTGGCTTGGTCTGGTTGTAGTCGCCGATGTCGATGCCGGTATAGGCCGAACGCGGAAGGATCGACTTCACGAGGAAAGGCGAGTTGTTGCCGCACCCCACATCGAGCACGCTCGGGTCCTCCCGCAGACGTGTCAGGAAGTGCACCTTGCCGTTGGGATACAAGGCTATGCTGATGAGTCGACGCAGGTGCATCGGGCCAGTCTCGGAAGCGTTCGGGGCTTGCATGTTATCGCGCGGCCCTGCCTGCAGATGACGCTTCGGCCGAATCCTCGGGCGTCTGATGGACAGGTAAAATGCGGGTCGGTAAGGCATGCCAACATGCACGCAGCGAATCGGCCTGGCGCCATACGCACAGCACCCGGTCGCGAGCGACCCACCTGAGGACAGGATTTCCAGCCAATGGACCCACTTTCGCTTGATCCCGCCTCTTGGCTACGCTTGGTAAGTGGTCGTCGCAGAGTGCGCTCTCAAGCAGGTCTAGAGGGCTGCTGTGCTGGTACCCGCGGCTCACCACCTGCTTATGCGGCATGCACTCTCAACGAGCCCGTGACCCTCTGAGGCTGCTCGTGGCCGATCCCGACGACCTTCTGCACAAGCTGATTGACCGCAGCAACGCCGCGGCCCTGGCAACGCTGCCTCGACCGCTGGTTTTCACCAACGGCGTGTTCGACATCCTCCACCGCGGCCACGTCAGCTACCTCGCCGCGGCGCGCGCACTCGGTGCGGCTTTGGTCGTTGGGGTCAACAGCGACGCTTCAGCGCGCGGGCTGGGCAAGGGCCCTGGGCGGCCACTGAACCGCGAGCTCGACCGCGCCTGCGTCCTGGGGGCGCTCGAGTCGGTCGATGCCGTTGTGCTCTTCAACGAATCGACGCCGGTGGCACTGCTGGCTCAGTGCCGACCCGACACTTACGTAAAGGGGGGCGACTACGATATCGAGACGCTGACCGAGACAGTGCTGGTGCGTAGCTGGGGTGGGCGCTCGCTGGCGCTGCCATTCGTCGATGGCTATTCGACAACCTCGCTTGTTCGCCGCATCCTGGGCCAGGACACGGCACGATGACCGGGCCGCGGCGCGCTGCGTTCCTCGACCGCGACGGCGTTCTCAACGCCGATCACGGCTACGTGGTCCGAATCGAGGACTTCGAATGGCTGCCTGGCGCGGTGCAGGCGCTGCAACAGTTGCAGGCGGCCGGCTACTCGCTGGTCGTCGTTACCAATCAGTCTGGCATCGCACGCGGCCTGTATTCGGAGGCTGATCTTGGGCGCCTGAACCACTTCATCGAGACCGAGCTTCAGCGCCAAGGTGTGCTGCTGACCGGCATCTACGCGTGTCCTCACCACCCGCAAGGCACGGTGGCGGCCTACCGCCGAGACTGCGATTGCCGCAAGCCGCAGCCGGGCCTGATTCTTCGTGCCGCCGCCGTTCACGGCCTCGATCTCGGTAGCTCGTGCCTGTTCGGTGACAAGGCGAGTGACATTGAAGCAGGGCGAGCAGCTGGCTTGGGCCGCTGTTGGCTGATCGGTGGCGCAGTCGACACCCGATCATGTGGCGCCGATGGCCATGGCGTCAGTCTTCTTGAGGTGGTCGCTGCGCACCTCAAGGCCACCCCGTGGTGAGCGGGCGTCCTCGCGCAGTCTGGAGTCCCGACGATGATCAACCCCATGCCTACCACCGTGCTTGTTCTGGGCGCCTCTGGCATGCTAGGCAACGCCGTACTGCGGTTCTTTGCGGCCAGCCCCGGCTACACCGCCTTTGGCTCGATGCGGACGACCTCGCAACTGGCGAAGCTGCCGTCCGCCGTTCGGCGGCGAGTGATTGCTGGCGTCGACGTTGAGAACACCGACAGCCTGATGCGCCTCTTCTCGGCCGTTCGGCCCCAAGTGGTGATCAACTGCATCGGCCTTGTTAAGCAGCTCGCAGAGGCGGACGACCCGCTTCTCGCGCTGCCAATCAACGCGATGCTGCCGCACCGCTTGGCGCGGTTGTGCGACGTCGCCCGTGCGCGGCTCGTGCACGTTAGTACCGACTGCGTCTTCTCCGGCGCCCGAGGCAACTACATCGAGGGCGACTCACCGGACGCACAAGACCTGTATGGGCGGAGCAAGTTGCTGGGCGAGGTGGACTACCCCCACGCGGTCACGCTTCGCACCTCCATCATCGGGCACGAGCTCAGCAGCGCGAATGGACTGGTGGGCTGGTTCCTCGCACAGCAAGGGCGGGTAAGCGGTTATCGGCGTGCGGTGTTCTCCGGGCTCCCAACGATTGAGCTCGCGCGCGTCATCCGCGACCATGTTCTGCCGCGGCCTGCGCTGCGCGGCACCTACCATGTATCGGCATCGCCCATCAACAAGTTCGACCTTCTCAAACTTGTCGCGCGCACCTACGGCAAGGAGATCGAGATCGTCGAAGACGACGCGGTGCTCATCGACCGTTCGCTCGACTCCACCCGCTTCCGCACGGAGACTGGCTACGCGCCGGACGACTGGCCAGCGCTTGTCGCCCGCATGCACGCGTTCCAGGCCGCCGCGGCCGATTGATTTCCAGACAGGACCCCAGAATGTTCAACGACAAGGTATTGCTCATCACCGGCGGAACGGGTTCGTTCGGCAACGCGGTGCTTGAGCGCTTCTTGCGATCAGGCGACTTTGCCGAGATCCGCGTCTTCAGCCGCGACGAGAAGAAGCAAGAGGACATGCGCATCGCATTGAAGAACGACAAGGTTAAGTTCTACATCGGCGACGTCCGCAACTACGACAGCATCTACGACGCGCTGATCGGAGTGGACTACGTCTTCCACGCAGCCGCACTGAAGCAAGTACCTTCGTGCGAGTTCTACCCTATGGAGGCAGTGCGCACGAACGTGATCGGCGCCGAGAACGTGATCCGCGCCTCGATCACAAGAGGCGTCAGCCGTTGCGTGGTGCTGAGCACGGACAAGGCTGTGTACCCAATCAACGCAATGGGCATGTCCAAGGCGATGATGGAGAAGGTAATGATCGCCAATTCGCGCCTGTGCGATCCGCAGCGAACGGTTCTCTGCGCCACCCGCTACGGCAACGTCATGGCTTCGCGGGGTTCGGTGATTCCCCTGTTTTTGGAGCAACTGCGTGCAGGTAAGCCGCTGACGATCACAGACCCGAACATGACCCGGTTCCTGATGTCACTGGAGGAGTCGGTCGAGCTCGTTCTCTATGCGTTCAAGCACGCGCAGCCAGGTGACATTTTCGTGCAGAAGGCACCCGCCTGCACGGTGGGCGACCTCGCGCAGGCGATGCGAGATCTGTTGTGCGCCAAGAGCGAGATCAAGATCATCGGAACCCGCCACGGAGAAAAGCTTTTCGAGTCGCTGGTCTCGCGAGAGGAGATGGTGCGCTGCGAGGATCTTGGTGGCTACTACCGCATCCCAGCCGACTCGCGAGACCTTAACTACGACAAGTACTTTGTTGAGGGCGAACTCACGATCGCCAAGCTCGAGGATTACACCTCTCACAACACCCACCGGCTCGACGGGGAAGGTGTCAAGCGCGTGCTTATGTCGCTGGATCTGGTGCGGGAGGCCGTTCGTGCTTAAGGTGATGACGATCGTCGGCACGCGGCCGGAGATCATCAGGCTCTCACGGCTGATTGAGAAGCTGGATCTTCACTGTAGCCACGTGTTGGTGCATACAGGACAGAACTACGACTACGAACTGAATGATGTCTTCTTTAGCGAGCTTGGCATCCGGAGGCCCGACCACTTCTTGAACGCAGCAGGTGCAACGGCGGCGGAGACCATCGGCCAGGTGATCATTGCCACCGATCGTGTTCTGGACGAGCACCGTCCGGATGCTCTACTTCTGCTGGGCGACACCAACAGTGCGCTGGGCGCGATCGCCGCCAAGCGGAGAAAGATTCCGATCTTCCACATGGAGGCAGGGAACCGCTGCTTCGACTTCAGGGTACCTGAGGAGATCAATCGGCGAATTGTTGACCACATCGCCGACATCAATTTGACGTATAGCGAGATCGCCCGCGAGTACCTGCTTCGCGAAGGATTGCCGCCGGATCAGGTCATCAAGACTGGCAGCCCAATGCGCGAGGTAATCGAGCACTACTTGCCCGGCATTGAGGCCTCCACAGCAGTACAGCGTCTTGGGCTGCAGACCGGTCGCTACTTCGTGGTCAGTTGCCACCGCGAGGAGAACGTCGACGTGCCGGAGAACCTCGCCAAACTCTTCGGGATCATGAACGCTTTGGCTGAGCATTACGCTGATCCCGTGATCGTCTCCACACATCCGCGGACGCGAAAGCGCATGGAAGCTCTGGGCTTGCTCGCCCACCCCATGGTTCAGTTTCACAAGCCGTTCGGTTTTTTCGACTATGTGCGCCTGCAAAAGGATGCACGCACCACGCTCTCAGATAGCGGAACGATCACCGAGGAGTCTTCGATTCTGAACTTTCCTGCACTCAATCTGCGCGAGGTTCAGGAGCGTCCCGAGGGCTTTGAGGAAGCTGCCGTGATGCTAGTCGGGCTCGATGTCGAGCGCGTCCTTCAAGGCCTGAAAGTCCTGGAAACCCAATCGCGAGGGACTGAACGCTCGCTGAGACTGGTGAAAGACTACGAGCCAGCCAATGTGTCAGACAAGGTGCTGCGCATCATCATCAGCTATACCGGCTTCGTCAACCGTCGCGTCTGGCGGCGCTGATCACCATGTTGCTTGCGCTTCAGACAATTCGCCCGAATCTTAATAACTAAGATTCCCTCCCAATTGACGGGATGTTCGTAACACCCTGGCTTTCTTCGAGGATGCGCTTCTACCAAGTCAGGTGAAGCTTCGGGTCTTCTGCCCCCGTTTGTCGTTTAGGCCACGCTTGACCCACAAGGCGCTGTGCGGATCCGTCACGGCGACGTGCTGGCTCTATGCCGTTCCGTGTGGAACTTGACCGCACATCCGATGCTGTGTCAGGCCCGCTGACAGTGCCATTGCCGGCACGAAGGGCGATGCCGGCAAGTGGGTGAGCTTGCCCAGGCGCAGATAAGCGATGGCGATGAAGTTGGCTGCTGTCCTGAAGCCGCGGGCCGCGCGCTTGGCTTGCTGCATCAGCCCGTTCATCGCCTCGACGAAGGCGTTGCTGCGGTGATCGAGCATGCCTCGCACGACTGAATCGAAGTGGTCTCTGAGCGTGGCCGCCAGCCGCTTGAAGGGCTCCAGGCGACTGCGCCGCGCCCACGACAGCCAGGCCTTCAACTCGGCGCAAGCGAGCTCGGGTTGGTTGTGGCGGCGTGCGTTGGCGAACACCTCGCGCAGCGCCATCTTCAGCCGCCAGGCACGCGCAGTCTTCAGGTTTGCTCGCTGCAACCAGTGCATGGCTTGAAGCTGCGTGGCCGTCCAGCCCGAAGGATTCCTGCGCATGCCCCACAGGATGGAGCGGCGCTGCTTGGCCGTCAGCACGCCCAGTTCCTGCTGCACCTGCGCCTGCTCGGTCTTCCACTCGGCTGCGCGCACCTCGTCCATGGCTTCGCCTGCGAGTTTGACGACGTGGAAGCGGTCGTAGCTGACCAGCGCGTTGGGCAGGTAGGTGGCAGCCCCCTTGAGGTACGCCGCACTCATGTCCATGCAGACGTGGGCGATCGCTGTGGGCTCACCGCCGTGGGCATGCAGATCCTGCGTGAAGGCCTGAACCGTCTGGTGCTCACGTCCGGGCGTGCAGAACAGCAGCCGCTTGGCATCCAGGTCGTGCACCACGGTGACGTAGTCATGCCCGCGGCGCAGGCTGGTCTCGTCGATGCCCACGATGCGGACCTGGCTCATGTCCTGCTTGCTCCGCGCCTGGCTCACGTAGTGCTCGATGCGGCGCCACAACTGCTTGTCGCGCACCCGCAGATCCCTGGCCGCCTGGCGCACGGGCAAGTCCCTGCACATCGTCAGCGCCAATGCTTCAAACAGCAGCGTGAAGCCGCTGCCCTGGCGAGCCCACGGTACTGTCAGTTGCGTCGTCTTGCCGCAGGCCGTGCACCCCACGCGTGGCACCTCGGCGTGCAGCCACGCCTCGTACTGGAAAAAGTCCAGATGCCGCCACGAGCGCGGCAGCCGGTCATGCACCTTCTGCGAGGCCGCACCGCAAGCCGGGCACGCCAGCAGCGACTGCTTGCACTCAACGTCGAAATCGATGCGGTGCTTGGCGGTGTCAAGCCGAACCTCCCGCACCACCCATGGTGCTTGCAGACCCAATGCGCCGGTGAACAGCGCCTCCACGCCAACGTTCAAATCAGTACTCCTGGCTACCGCCCCGTGGACATATGGACAGGCTCAAAGGCAGCCTGCCCACATGCCCACCGGGCTCGACGACGACCGGCCATTCTGTCTGTTGGGTTCCACACGAAATGACGAGGGGCCAGTTTCGCTCAGCGCTTCAGAGTGCTAGTTCCACGAGCCTAACAGGCTAGCAGCGCAATTGATCAGTCAGTCAAGCAATTCACCACGTGTCACAGAGGAGGTGCCGAACTTCCCGACCACGACACCGGCAGCCCTATTTGCCAGCCTCGTGGCCTCGATTAAGTTACGACCTTCAGCAAGCATAACTGCCAAGGTAGCGATAGCGGTATCGCCAGCACCCGTGACATCATAGACCTCGCGCGCTTCAGCCGGAAAGTCCATGCGCCCAGATTCGCCGCAGGCCTCGGAGAACAGGCTCATCCCCCGCTCTGAGCGCGTCAAAAGCAAACTGGCGATACCGAGCCTCGTGCGCAGTGCTGTCGCCTTTTCTTGAAGATCGTCCTCATCGATCCACGCGCCTACAACCTGTGCGAGCTCGCCCTGGTTGGGCGTGATGACGTCGGCTCCCGTGTAGCGACTGAATTCGTCACCCTTTGGATCGACGACAACCGACAGGCCTCGCTCCTTGGCCGCACGGATCATCATGCCGACTTCGTTCAGAGCGCCCTTCGCATAGTCGCTCATCACCACGCAACCGCTGCGAGGCAATTCGCTTCGAAAGCGTTCCGCAACTGCAGAAGCCAGAGCCTTTGCTAGCGGCCTCTCAAAGTCAACACGCAGGAGTTGGTGATGCTGGCTGACCACGCGGAGCTTCACGATGGTCGTCGCCCGCGCATCGACAATCAGTTCGTGGCCGATCCCTTCTGCGCTCAAGAGATTCAGAAAGTCGCGGCCGTTGGCATCATCCCCGACGACGCCAAGCAGGCGCACGGCTCCCCCGAGGTTTCTGACGTTGAGGGCTACATTGGCCGCGCCGCCGAGGCGGTCGCTCTGACTACCCATGTGAAGAATGGGCACAGGCGCCTCTGGCGATATTCGCGTCACGCGGCCGTCCCAATACCGGTCAAGCATGCAGTCACCAACCACGGTGACAGAGGGGACTGGTCCGCTCATGGGCGTTTTTCCGCGGTCTTTGGCACTAGGCCTAACTGCTGTTCAACGCCACCGCACAGCGTGTGCCCAATCAGGATGTGAGCCTCCTGGATGCGCGCCGTGACTTCGTGGGGAACAACGATGTTCAGCTCCGCTCGCTGGCTCAAAGCGCCACCACCTCGCCCGCTAAGGCCGAGCGTGAGCATGCCAATCTCACGCGCCGCCTCAACAGCTTTGACGACGTTGCTCGAGTTACCTGAAGTTGAGATCGCGATCAGCGCATCCTTTGGCGTGCCAAGCGCTCGCACTTGGCGGCTAAACACTGCGTCGAAGGAGTAATCATTGCCGATGCACGTCAGCGCCGAGGTATCGGTGCTGAGCGAGATGGCCGGCAATGGTCGCCTCTCATCCATGAATCGGCCTACGAATTCGGCAGCGATGTGTTGACAATCAGCGGCCGACCCGCCGTTACCGCAGAGCAATAGCTTGCCGCCGCTGGCCAAAACCGCGGTTAGGGCGTCAATGGCCCGCTGCACTTCTCGGTCGAGTAGATGCAGTTGTTCCACCAGCCGAGTATGTTCCTGCAGGTTAAAGAGAAACAGGCTCATGGTTTTTGGCTCAAGGCCGGAAGTGATTCGCCGGAAACAACGAGCCGACGCCCTGCCGCAACTGCATCGGGTACACGGCCTCGCAAACATGCCTGCACGTCACTGGGGTGCACACATTTATGCTGATCGCATGGCTGACAGGTCAAGGGCGGATCCAACTGTACGCTCACTACGTTGCGGCCACGTGGCGCCGCGTACTCTGCTCTATTGGGTCCAAACATCACTACCGTTGGACTCCCTGTTGCTGCGGCCAAATGTGCTGGGCCACTGTCCATAGTGTACAGAACGTGCGCTCTGCTTGCCGCCACGATAAAGCTGCGCAGATCGCCGCGCCAGACTTTCAACCGGCCTTGCAATGCGGGGCTTAAGGCCGCCATCAAAGTTTCTACGTAGGCTTCGAGATCTGGGGTACTGAAGACCAACGCAGGCCCGCTCCAATCGCTGAGGCTTGCCGCGACAAGCTTAGCCGCTTCATCGACCGGGAGGCGGCGAAGCGGCAACGATGCCCCAAAATGGAATCCGACGTAGGGTGCAATGGACCACGCGCTGTCTCGCTCTTGATCCGTCAACGTAAGCTTAGACACAAAAGGCTGCCCGTCGAAAGCGTGGAGGCATGCCGCTAAGCGCTCGTGATGCTCAAGAAGCGACGCCAGACGCCCGTCATCTGGTACGACCTGCGTGAGGAGGCTGGCGCCGCCAGTGAAGTCAAAGCCTACGCGCCTGATGCAGTTGGCAAAGTAGAGGATGAGGATGTTGCGTATATCGCCGCGTGTGTCGATACCAACGTCCCACCGCTTCGAACGCAATAGTCGCACGAGGTTGCGCGATGCTGTCCAGGAAGCTCGTATGCCCTGTCCCTTGACCCATGGCGCCGAAAACTCGATCAGTTCGTCGATCGAAGGATCGCTCGCGAGTACCGGTCGATTCCACGGCCCTGCCACAACCGTGACTTGAGCGGTTGGATAGCGACGCTTTATCGCTGCCAAGAAGGGCAGAAGCATCACTGCATCGCCGATCAGATGAAGATCGAGCACCAGAAACGATGTTGGCTGTCCGAGTGCCATTGGGCTGGAGGATGGTTGCCACAAGCGGCGTACGAACGCCACTACCGACCAAAGCCGATCAATTCTCCGTGCTCGGCGCACCAAGCCAAGATTCATCACCTTCATCGTGAACGGAGCCGTCTGCGACTTCAGCTGGTTTAGGCCGTGGGTGCGGGCAGTCCACGCTGCAGTACGTCACAGAAACGGTTCAGCAACTGCGCTCTGCTGAGCGTTCGGGCAACTGCGTCGGCGGCTCGGCGCCCCATTTCATCCAAGATATTGGCCGGCGTGTCGAGAATTTGGCGAAGCACCTGAATCGCACCCTCGTCATCACCATGGCTTATCTGCCAGCCAATGCCGTACTGCTTGATCAGGTCGCTGATATGGCTTGGACTGGGGCCCAGCAGCAAGATGGGTCTTGAGACCGCCATTGCTCCGTAGACCTTGCAGGGATGCACGATGCCGACAACATCGGAACCGATTGACACCACATGCACGTCAGCGGCGCTCAGCGAGAACCGCAGCTGGTCCAGAGGCTGATAGGGGAGAGAGACGATGTTCGAAGCACCAGCAGCGATCCTGTCTTCAACTTCGCTTTTGGCCCCTCCGCCACCGATCGAGATCACGAGCAGCCGAGGGTCCGACTCAAGCCGTTTTGCTGCATCAAGCAGCGTCCTGAGCGGGTTCGCCGCCGAGTGGTTTCCCGAGTACATGACCGCGAGCTTCCCGGGTGACACCCTAGCCTGCCGAAAGGGGTTGTCACTGTGCGCAAGGTTCTCCAGATGGTTGTCATGTGGCCAGGGGGGCATGACTTCCAGCTTGGTCGCTACACCAGGCAGCTTATGCAAAACCCTTGCGGCCATGAACCGGTCGAGGACGATCACGCTGGCCGAATGCCTGAGGATCGCTCTGTTGAAGGCATCGAATATCCTTACCGGCAGGGAACTCGCGGGAAGGAGCTTCATCGCGACCATCTGATCAGGGTTGAGGTCCATCAACCAATACTTGACTGGTACCCGACGGATCCCGCCGATGATGACACCCGCAATCCCACAAAACGGCGGGGAGGTCGAGACCATGACACCGCACAAGCCACGCGTGCATATGCCCAGCACGGCTGCTTGCAACAGAAAGATCGACTGCGCCAGCAGACGCACAGCGATGGACGACTTGCCAAAGGACGAGAAGGGTAGGCGACGCACCTCGACGCCATCTAGAACTTCCCGCGCTGGGTAACGGCGCGACGGATCGTCATAGCCCCGTGATGCGGTGTAGACGATCGTTCGATATCCGCGCCGCGCCATCTCAGCCGCGGCGTCAGCTACGTGCTGGCCCACGCTGGCCGGATCCGGCACGTAGACCTGCGAAATGATTAGGAAACTCGGTTTCACTGGGCGCTGCGCTTCATCGACACCAAGCATCAGTTAGGTGCCTGCGCAGGCACGCATACACGTTTTCAGGCGACCTTCTTGCGTCCGCCGGACACCGTCGTCTTCGCCACCTTCACGGCCTTTGGCTTAGGCAGGCCATAGCCCGCTGGAATGCCCTGCTTCCACGTGCTCATGCGGCGCGACTCGGGGTTAAATCCATCTCCCGGAATCGGGTGCGAGCCTTTCTTGAACGTACTGATGCTGCTCTTGTGTGCAGTCCGGGCGGAGTACTTGGCTGCAAACTGAGCCTCAATCCAAGCGTAGGTTCTTGCCATTCCGTCACGCAGCCGCGTGCTTGGCTCCCAACCCAGCTGTTCAATGATCTTGGTGTTGTCACTGTTGCGGCCGGCCACACCCTTGGGTGCATCGAGCAAGTAGCTGCGCTTCAGCTTGATGCCTGCAATCTCTTCAGCAACATCGACAAGCTGGTTGATGCTGACCAGCTCGCTTGAACCCAGATTCAGCGGTTCGAGTACCTGGCTGTGCGCGATCTTCAGAACGCCATCAACGCAGTCGTCGATATACATGAACGACCGAGTTTGGTGCCCGTCGCCCCAGATCTCGATCTCGTGTTTGCCGGAAATCTTGGCGGCGATCACTTTGCGGCAGATAGCGGCCGGAGCCTTCTCACGGCCGCCTTCCCACGTTCCATGTGGACCATAGACATTGTGGAAGCGCGCAACCCGTGTGCGCATACCGAAGTCTTCACGGAAGTGACGACACATGCGCTCGCTGAACAGCTTCTCCCAACCGTATCCATCCTCAGGCAGCGCCGGGTATGCGTCGGCTTCCTTGAGTGCAGTGACTCTGGGATCGGTCTGTTTTTCGGCGTTGTAGACGCAGGCAGAGGACGAATAGAAGAAGCTCCTGACGCCGGCCTCCTGCGCCGCGAGCAACATGTGCGTATTGGTTAGGACGCTGAGCATACACAGGGCCTTGTTGTTCTCGATGAAGCCCATGCCACCCATGTCAGCCGCTAGCTGATAGACCTCCTTCGCGCCGGCACAGATCGTCCTGCAGACCTTGAAATCTCGGCAGTCCCCCTTGATAGGACCCGCAAAGTTCTTCGCCTGCCGATGAACCTGATACCAGTCCTCCAACGGCTTGATGTCGGCGGCATGGACGACATGGCCCTCGTCGATGAGGCGCTTCACCAGGTGACCGCCAATGAACCCGCCCGCACCCGTCACCACGACAACATCACGTTTGCCCACAGAGCATCTCTCCCGTTCATCTACACAAGAACCTACCCTGCGAAAACGCAGGGCGACCCAGAATCTTATCTGACTGCAGTGATCGCTTGGCGGACAGCACGTGCGGCCACGCAGGGCCTGCGAGGCGCCGCAGCCAAGGCGAATCGGTCACTCAAGCGAGCTCAGCCAAGCGCAGTCCCGAGCGTCAACGCCAGCTGCTGGACCAGGGCCGCCCCGCCTCTATGGCTCGGATCCACACCTCCAGCGTCGACTCGTGCTTCTTGACGTGCTCTCGCAGGAGGGCGCTGAGTGCTTGCGCCCCGGCGAGGTAGCTGACGTGGCCGCAGTACGGGATGCCAAACACCCCGCTGATGAACACCAGTGAACGCGGCAGCGCCGCCAGCCCCAAAGTGTCGGCGCCGTTGGCCAGCTTGCGACCACGTCGTCGGGTTCGGCCAAGGCGATGCCTGCCTAGGCTAGCGGGCGCGGGCCGCCGACAGCGGCTTGCGCATCACGACGTAGATGTTGGCGACACAGACCGCTGGCAGCAGCGCGTGCAGCAGCGAGAAAAGTCGGTAGCCGAGCCGGCTGCCGAAAAAGTAACTCGGCTCTGACGCGTAAAGGTAGCTGAAGTCCTCATAACGTTCGAAGTTACGGCGGATGTCTGCCATCGTGTTGAGGCGATAAGCGGTAGGGAAGACGTCCTCGGCCTTGCGGTGCGGCTGCGCGCGCGAGAGGAAGGCCACGTGGCTGGCGTTGCGCACCCAGCGTGCCGCGACCGAGACGTAGTGGTACTTGTGCGGCGTGCGGGCGAAAAAGTAGCCACCGGGCTTGAGCACGCGATCGATCTCGGCCACGAACACTGGCACCTTCTCGATGTGCTCTAGCACGTACTCGGAGACGATGACGTCGACCGAGGCGTCGTCCAGCGGCAGTCGGTCGTCGCGGATAACGGCGTTCTCGGTGGTGGTGGGGTTGGTCAGCACGACTGGATCGACATCGAGCCCGATCACGCGCGCTACCATCGACTTGAAGTCGCGCAGGCGGCGCCGCGGCTCGCTGCGGTCTTCGTAGAACCAGGCGCCCCGGCCGGCGCCCAGGTCAACGACGACGTCGCTCGGCTTGAGCACGGTGGCGACACGGCCGAAGAACTCGATGCCGCCGTCGTACGGGAGATACTCGCCCAGCATGCGGGCGGCGGGATCGAACAACGCTTGGGTCATCGGCTGGGAGTCTTGTCGTCGGGTGGGTCGCTCGCGACTGGTGCGAAATCAGCGCAGGCCATCGAACCGCTCCCTCCAGCGCCAGCTAGGCGAAGCAGCCCAATGAGTTTACCTGCGCGGCGCGCACGCCGGCTCCGGCGCTTAGGGCGCCACCCAGTCAAAACTGGCGAGCCCCTTTGAGCCACGCACGTGCGCCGCGTGATCCCGGAACCACGCAGAGGTGTCGCGCAGGCCCTGTTCCAGCGAAATGCCCACGCGCCAATCCAGGGCCGGCAGGCGCGACACGTCCAGCAGCTTGCGCGGCGGGCCGTCGGGCTTTCTCGCGTCCCACACCAGCCGGCCACCAAAACCCGTGACGCGGGCCGCGGCCATGTCATCCACGTGCAAGACCTCTCCCATGGGCGTGCCGCTGCCCCCCACCACCACCACCTCGGCGTCGCCGCGCTGCGCGGCCTGGTGAAAGCGGCGCATCAGCGCTGGGAGGACGCGGCTGTCCTCCGGGTGAAAGCTGTCGCCCGGGCCGTACAGGTTGGTGGGCATCACGCTGCGGTAGTCGCGCCGTGCTTGCGGTTGTGGCTCTCGGACAGCTTGATGCCGGCAATTCTGGCAATCGCATACGGCTCGTTCATGGGCTCAAGAGCCCCCCGCATCAATCCAGCGCCCGCAGCGTGTACTCGCTACGGCTCGATCCCTTGTGGCCCATGCCCGAGCCGCTCTGGGCGCTGATGCGCTGCGTGGCCACCAGGCGCTCGCCGAGGACGGCAAAGACCTGTTCCTCGGTGCTCTGTGCCTCGAAGCTGATGACGACGAAGGCGCTGCCCTCGATGCGGTGGCGCGCACGGCTGGCCAGGGGCGTGCCGTCGGGGGCCATCCACACCTCCAGCGTCGACTCGTGCTTCTTGACGTACTTGTCTTTCTTCGCCGGGGGCACGTCAAACACCAGCAGCCGGGCCGGGCGCCCCTGCCAGGGCTCGTTGCGTTCGGCCTTGAACACGGCCCTGGCAAGCTCGCGCTGCAGGGTGGCGGCCGCGCGCGCGAGTTCGCTCACCTCGCTCAGGCCCAGGGCGCGCAGGCCGTTGGCCGTGGGTGCGGGGGCCTTGGGGTTGGCGGCCCGTTCGGCGCCTTCTTGCGCGGCCCGCACCAGCGCCGCCTGGGGGTAGATGAGGCGCAGCCCTTGCGGCCCGTCTTCCAGCTGCACGCTGGCCAGGCCGGTGTTCGTCTCGGTCTCGTCGCCGTCGGAGCTGCGGTCTTCGCTCTTGATGTGCACGCTGGCCTTCAGCGGCGTGTGGCCGGCGAGGCGGCCGAGGGTGTCGCGCAGCTCTTGCAGGGGGTTGGCGTGCACGGGCACGGGCAAGGCCACCAGGCAGGCTGCAGCCAGCAGAAGACGTGCGGGTTTCATGGGCGGGGTTTATCCAAAACCGCGCCGGCCCGTGGCTTGGTGGCTACTGGCAGAGCCAGTCCGTCACGCGGCTGTGGCTCGACAGCACTGATGCATCCACCAAGGCGTTGTCAACCAAGCTGAGGCTGTCCACCAGCGCGATCAGGACGTTGACGCCCAGACGAAGCGCGTCATGGCTGCTCGTCGCGGAGTCGGTTGACCAACTCCATGGTCACGGGCACCGCAGGCCGGCGGCCAAGCAACAGCGGGATGCCGTTTCTCTCTGACCGGGTGGGGCCTGCGCCTGGAAAGAGGCCTTGCACAGCCAGCATCGAGCTGAGCGCGTGTCGACGCGCGGCACCTCGAGCTGGAACCACCAGGTCGCCACGTCCTTGCTCGGAGAGCAGCAGTTGCTTGAGGCTCGGCCGCGCCGCAGCCTGGAGTCGGCGCCACTCGTCCACCGGAACGAGAACCGCAACCTCAGCTCCCCGCTTCGTCACCATCTGCGGGCCTTCGGCAAGGCAAGTCTCAAGGAACTCGCTGAACCGCGCCTTGGCGTCTTGGATAGGCCACGTCTGCATGGCTCACCTCACAATGACTGGTGTCCTGACCAGTTCAATATACGCTCCTGCACGGCGGCGCAGCTGCTCGCGCAGCATCGCCCTCGCAGAGCCGGCCGCGCGCGCGAGTTCGCTCACCTCGCTCAGGCCCAGGCGCGCAGGCCGTGGGCCGTGGCGCGGGGGCCTTGGGGTTGGCGGCCCGTTCGGCATCTTCTTGCGCGGCTCGCACCAGCGCAGCCTGGAATCGGCGTGCACGGCCCCGCGGCCTGCCGGCTACTGCCAGAACCACTTCACGCCGAGCTGCCAGGTGGTGTTGGTGGGTTCCTTCACCGTGTAGCTGGGCTTGCGCTTGATGTCTGAATCATCCAGCCAACTGACGCTGACGTAGGGCGTGAACCAGCCGGGCGCGTGGCGGTAGCTGCGCTGCGCGCGCAGCGCCAGGCCACGGTTCTGGCGGTTCACCGTGTCGTCGTAGACGGTCGATACCTGCGAAAGCCGCGACACTGCCCAGCCCTGCAACAGCACCGCTGCCTCGAGCCGCCAGCTCTGTGCGCCCCAGGCCTGCGCGCCCGCCACCGGTGCCTGGTAGGCGGCCACCGCCCACAGGCCGTAGCGTTCGCGCTCGTAGCCCACATCGCCACGGCTGGTGGTGCCCCGCAGGTCGTTGTAGTAGGCCTGCCATTCCAGCCCGGCCTCGAAGCGGGCCGCCGGCTCGGTGCCCACCGGCTTGCCATAGAGCGCGCGCCACGCGGTCTGGACGGTGGGGCGTCGGTCGATCGTTCCGCTGACGGGGCTGCTGTAGTCGGGCGCGCCCAGCAGAGCATGGGCCTCGAACGCCCAGTTCTCCAGCCCGCGGGGTTGCGCCCACCGAAGATGCAGCCCCAGGTGGGCACCAGCAAGCTGCATCTGCGGCTCGCTGTAGTGGGTGTAGCCCGCAGACAAGCCCAGCCGCAGCCCCCCCGGTGCGCTCTGCGCCCACGCACCGGGCGCCAGCGCCAGCCCTGCCAGGCCGCAAGCCAGCGCGCCGGCCCACGGCGCGCCGGCCATCAGTTGGCGGGCCACTCGAAACTGAGCATTCGCACCTGGCCCCTGGACGGCAGGATGCCGGTGAGATCGGCAGAGTCAGCCTTGACCACCACGCCCTGAGCGCCGTTGCGGGAGATCCGCGTCAGGGTGTCGTACAGGGTGACCGTGGGGAAGGGGTTGGCGGCGAGCGGGGCTGCGGCGGTCGGGTTGGCGACGTCAAAGGCAAAGAAGCGCAGCGACGCCACCTGCCAGGAGCCCGTGGAGACCAAAGCGCTGCCCTTGGCGAACACCCCGCAGGCGCGGCGGCCGGTGTAGTTGGTGCCGCTGTAAACGCACAGCCGGGTGAGTTCCGCGGCCACGGGCGGTGGCGGTGGCGGTGGCTGTTGCGGTGGTGGCTGTTGCGGTGGTGGCGGCGGCGCTGGGGGGGTGTCCACACCCGCCACCCCCAAGAGCTGGGCTCCCGCCTTGGAGGTGCGCAGCAAGGGCCGGGTCTGGCCGTTGAGGGTGAGCGATTTGTCGCTGGTGAGCAGCGCCGCCTCGATCTCGGCCAGGCTGGCACCGGGCTTCAGGCTGCGCAGCACCGCCACGGCGCCAGAGACCATGGCCGTGGCCGGCGAGGTGCCGGCGCCGGGGGCCCAGCACTCGAAGCCCTGGCTGGCCGACGGGCAGGGCGTGGGCATGCTGTACCGGGCTTCGATGTCGCCACCAATGGCAAACAGCTTCACCTGCGAGCTGAAGTTGGTGTAGCTCGCCGGGGTGGTGCCGCCCAGCTTGGTGGCGGCCACGCTGACGGTGTTGCTCACACAGGCCGGGAACGAGATCGCCGTGGTGTTGTAGGCGTTGCCTGCGGCCACCACGGGCACCACGCCCTGGGCGCGCAGGTTGGAGAAGGCGGTGAAGAACAGGCTGCCGACGTAATCTGAATCACAGGCGGCGCTGAAGCTTCCGCCGCCCAGGCTGAGGTTCATGGCCACGATGGGCGGTTGGCCCGCAGCAAGCCGGGCCTGGGCTTGTGCCGTGACCCACTCGATACCGGCCAGCAGATCGCCGGAGTTGGCAGACACGCTGATCTTGCCGTTGCCGGTGCTGCCGTTGAACACTTGCACCGGCAGGATCGAGGCCGCCTTGGCCAGGCCACCTGCGGTGACCGCGCCGTTGATGTAGGCCATGCCCGCGGTGGCCGCCATGCTGGTGCCGTGGCCGCAACCACCGCCCAGGGCCTGGGCGCCGTTGGCGCTGCCGAACTTGTCTACGCAGCTGCGGCCCGCCTCCGCGCTGACCGTGTCGACGGTGGCGCCGTTGGGGCAAAAGCCGATGCCGCCCGTCGAAGGTGTCGAGAAGCACGCGCCCTTGAGCACCTTGCCAGTACCGTTGAAAGCGGGGTGCCGCTCGTCCACACCGGTGTCGAGCACCGCGATCACGGTGCCGGCACCCACGGCTTGCAGGGCGTTGCCGCCTACCGTGTAGCTGGGCCAGGCCTTGCTGCCGTCAAAGCCGTCGACCACCGCCTTGTTCAGGGCGGCTACCGTGTTGCTGGTGGCAACCTGGTTGGTGCTCAGCGGGATGTCGGCGAACACGCCCTTGACGTTGCCGATCTTGGGCAGCAGGCCGAGTTCGCAGGCCGAGAGTTCGATGCGCACCGCCGTGCCGCTCTTGGGCTTGTAGGCCTGGGCGATGCGGGCCGACAAGGCGCTCACGTCACAGCTGGTGCCGGTGCTCGCACCGACGGCCGGGCGCTTGGCGGCCTCAGCCAGATCGGCCAGAAACTGGCTTTGGGCCAGCTCGCGCGCATCGTCGGCGGTGACGCTGGCGCCGCTGGTGGGTGTTGCGGTCTGGAGCTGCACGAAGACGCCAACGGAGTCGGCCGGGTCGCTGGGCTGCAGGTCTTGCACCTGCGCGCTCACCGTGGGGTTGGTGTTGGCTGCGGCGTTGCCGGCCGCATCGCCGCCGCCACCGCCGCAGGCTGCCATTGCAAGCAAGGCCGCTGCGGTCAGCCCCAATCGAAGCAGGTGCACGCGCCGGCCCAAGGCGGAAGCGGCCGGGGGGAGTTGCGTTTTCATGGCAAGGCGCTCTTTCGCAGAACCAGGATCAGTTGAAATCCGACCGGTTCACCTGCAAAGGCGGCCCAGCGGAGAGGCGGCGATGTTGCCGGCGGTGAGAGACGCAAGGTTTTGCGCCCAGACATCAACCTGCAGGAGTTTAGGGTCAAAGTGCAGGTCATCACGTGCACGCCGGCCTTACCGCATCGCTTGGCTGGGGAAAGCCAGGCGGTGGGCCGCCGGGCGCTGTCGCCAAAACACCGTTCGCACTGAGCCTGTCGAAGTGCCCGCGGGGGCTGCGAATCCCCGGCTCGGCCGCCTGCCCGACCGCCATACGCTTGCCCACGTGATGGCACTCCTTGTGATGGAGCGAGTCCGCCCGGCCTTGCTGCTGGATGGGGGCAGGCCAGCCGGAAGATCGCGTCTACCCCGCAAAGCGGAATTCAGCGGGGTAGATGGGCTAGACTCGCGCCGCCACAGCAGAACGCCTATGCCCGCGACGCCCCTTTACCGCCGCCTCGAGCTGAACTTCCACACCCAGTATGCCGAGGTCAAGGAACGGGCGCGGACAGAGCTTGAGCTGCTGCCCGGCACCCCCGGGACCCTGACGCTGCGATCCATCAAGGGGCAAGGCTACTGGTATCGGCGCTACAAGTCGGTTGCGGGCAAGGAGGTGGAAGACTTCGTCTGTCGCCAATCCGACAGCGCTGCCCTGCAGGCGATGCAGACGCGGATGGATGCAGCTGTCTGGATGCAGTCCCAGGTGCGGCAGCTTCGCGCACTCGGGATGCAGGTTGCCGATAAAGACGCGGCGCGGCTGCTCGTCGAGCTGCACAACCGGCAGCTTTTTGCCGGGGGGCTGGCAGTCGTCGGTTCCTTGGCCTTCGTGTCGCTGCTCAACGAGCTGGGCGCGGTGGCTGTTGCCGCCAGAACGCAAGACATCGACCTGGCGCGACGGCAAGCGCTGAAGCTGGCAGCACCGGTTTCCTTCCTGCAGACGGTGCAGGCCACGCTTCTGGAGTTCTTCCCGGTGCCCGGCCTCGCGTCCGGCGCACCGTCGACCTCCGTGAAGAGGCCCGGGGCAGAAGGCCTTAGGGTCGACGTGCTGGTGCCGGGCGCCGTGCTGGGCAGCGTCGTGCCCGTGCCCGAGCTGGCCTGGCATGCGCAGACCGTGCCGTTCTTCGACTACCTGCTGCAGGCGCCACGCGGCGGTGCCGTGCTGGCGGGCAGCCATTGCGTACCGGCCAACCTGCCTGACCCCGCACGCTTCTTGTGGCACAAGCTGTACTCCAGCACCCAGCGGCACTCTGACACGGCCAAGGCCCGCAAAGACCTGCAGCAGGCAGCCGTTCTGGCCGCGGTGCTCTCAGACCTGGAAGACGGGGCGCTGGAGCAAGCCGCCGCGGCGGCCCCCGGGCCCGTCATGGAGGCGGCCAGGACGCGGCTGCCTGCGCTGCAGGAGCTTCTTGCCGCCCATCCGGCAGCTGTTGATGCGCTGCGGGCAGCGATGCGCTGGCCGCCTTCTGTGCCAGTTCATCGGGCAAGTTGATTTGCACCGTCGTCATGTTCGCGCCTGGATGTTGTGCCTGAAGCTCAGGCCAGGCTCTCTGCCTTGGGCTGCGAAATCTCCGGCTCGGCCGCCTGCCCGACCGCCATACGCTTGCCCACGTGATGGCACTCCTTGTGATGGATGTCGATGAAGTCCTGGCGCGCATTCTTGGAGAGCCTGACGGGCAGGCTACGGGAGGACATCGGGGTCCGCCGGCTTGCTGGCGGGCGCCTTGGCCTCGCGGGGTCAAGAACGGATGGTTCGCAAGACGCCGGGCGCCGTCGCCAAAAAACCGTTCGCACTGAGCCTGTCGAAGTGCCCACAGGGGCTTCGACAAGCTCAGCCCGAACGGATGGTTTGCGAGGGCTCGGGGTCAAGAACGGATGGTTTGCGAGGGCTCGGGGTCAAGAACGGATGGTTTGCAAGACGCCGGGCGCCGTCGCCAAAAAACCGTTCGCACTGAGCCTGTCGAAGTGCCCACAGGGGCTTCGACAAGCTCAGCCCGAACGGATGGTTTGCGAGGGCTCGGGGTCAAGAACGGATGGTTTGCGAGGGCTCGGGGTCAAGAACGGATGGTTTGCAAGACGCCGGGCGCCGTCGCCAAAAAACCGTTCGCACTGAGCCTGTCGAAGTGCCCACAGGGGCTTCGACAAGCTCAGCCCGAACGGATGGTTTGCGAGGGCTCGGGGTCAAGAACGGATGGTTTGCGAGGGCTCGGGGTCAAGAACGGATGGTTTGCAAGACGCCGGGCGCCGTCGCCAAAAAACCGTTCGCACTGAGCCTGTCGAAGTGCCCGCGGGGGCTTTGGCAAGCAGGGCAAGCCCCGCTTCAGCCGCGCACGTGCGCCGCGTGCGCGCAGAACCACGCGTAGGTCTCTCGCAGGCCCTGTTCCAGCGGGATGCCCGCGCGCCAGCCCAGCGCGGCCAGGCGCGATACGTCCAGCAGCTTGCGCGGCGTGCCGTCGGGCTTGCTCGCATCCCACACCAGCCGGCCAGCGTAGCCCGTGACGCGGGCCACCGTCTCGGCCAGCTCGCGGATGCTGCAGTCCACGCCGGTGCCCACGTTGATGTGGCTGAGCATGGGCTGCGTGTGCTGGCGGTACACCTCGGCCGGCAGGTGCAGCACGTGCACGCTGGCCGCGGCCATGTCGTCCACGTGCAGGAACTCGCGCATGGGCGTGCCGCTGCCCCACACCACCACCTCGGCGTCGCCGCGCTGCGCGGCCTCGTGAAAGCGGCGCATCAGCGCCGGGATGACGTGGCTGTGCTCGGGGTGGAAGTTGTCGCCCGGGCCGTACAGGTTGGTGGGCATCACGCTGCGGTAGTCGCGCCCGTGCTGGCGGTTGTAGCTCTCGCACAGCTTGATGCCGGCAATCTTGGCCACCGCGTAGGGCTCGTTGGTGGGCTCGAGCGGGCCCGTGAGCAGCGCGTCTTCGCGCAGGGGCTGCGGCGCCAGGCGGGGGTAGATGCAGCTCGATCCCAGGAACAGCAGCCGCTGCACGCCGGCACGGTGGGCCCCGTCGATGACGTTGAGCTGGATCTGCAGGTTCTCGGCGATGAAGTCGGCCGGGTAGCTGTTGTTGGCCTGGATGCCGCCCACCTTGGCGGCTGCCAGCACCACGGCGGTGGGCCGCTCGCGCTGCAGCCAGGCGCGCACGGCGGCCTGGTCGGCCAGATCGAGCTGCTCGCGCGGGGCCGTGAGGATGCGGCGGTGGCCCAGCGCCGCCAGCCGCCGCACGATGGCCGAGCCCACCATGCCGCGGTGGCCGGCCACGAACACCGGCGCGTCCAGGTCCGCGGCGGCGTTCACGCGCCGCGTTCCTCGCTGGCCACGGGCGCGTCGTGCCCGTGGGCGCGCAGCAGCGCGGCGCGGCGCGCCAGCTTCAGGTCTTCGGCGGCCATCTCGGCGCACATCTCGCGCGCGGTGATGCGCGGCTCCCAGCCCAGCTGGCGCTTGGCCTTGGCGGGGTCGCCCAGCAGCGTCTCCACCTCGGCGGGCCTGAAGTAACGCGGGTCGACACGCACCACCACGTCGCCCGGCTTCACCGCCGGGGCCTTGGCGGCGTCGTGCACGGCGGCCACCACGGCGCGCTCGTCGGCGCCCTCGCCCTCAAAGCGCAGTTGCAGGCCCAGCTCCTGGGCCGTCCAGCCGATGAAGTCGCGCACCGAGTGCTGCACGCCGGTGGCAATGACGTAGTCCTCAGGCTGGCTCTGCTGCAGCATCAGCCACTGCATGCGCACGTAGTCCTTCGCGTGGCCCCAGTCGCGCAGGGCGCCCAGGTTGCCCATGTACAGGCACGGCGCCAGGCCCTGCGCCACCTGGGCCAGGCCGCGCGTGACCTTGCGCGTGACGAAGGTCTCGCCACGGCGCGGGCTCTCGTGGTTGAACAGGATGCCGTTGCAGGCGTACAGGCCATACGCCTCGCGGTAGTTGACGGTGATCCAGTACGCGTACAGCTTGGCCACGCCGTAGGGGCTGCGCGGGTGGAAGGGCGTGGTCTCGGTCTGCGGCGTCTCGCGCACCAGGCCGTAGAGCTCGGACGTGCTGGCCTGGTAGAAGCGCGTGCGGTCCTTCAGGCCCAGCAGGCGGATGGCCTCGAGCAGCCGCAGCGTGCCCAGGGCGTCGACATCGGCCGTGTACTCCGGCGCCTCAAAGCTCACGGCCACGTGGCTTTGCGCGCCCAGGTTGTAGACCTCGTCGGGCTGCACCTGCTGCAGGATGCGCGTGAGGTTGCTGCCGTCGGTCAGGTCGCCGTGGTGCAGCACGAAGTGGCGGTTGTCGATGTGCGGGTCTTCGTAGATGTGGTCGACACGCTGGGTGTTGAACATCGAGGCGCGGCGCTTGATGCCGTGCACCTCGTAGCCCTGCTCCAGCAGGAACTCGGCGAGGTAGCTGCCGTCCTGGCCGGTGACGCCGGTGATGAGTGCCTTCTTCATGCGATGCCGTAGGTTGAACTGGCGGGATTATCGGTGGCCGGGTGGTCAGCCGGCACCCAGCGCCGCGGCAGCGCGCGCGGGCAGCCATGACGCCCGGGCCTTGACAGTCGACTTTTCGTGCGCACAATAAATAGCCATGGAGGTCAGCTTCGACCCTGCAAAGAACGAACGCAACATCCGGGAACGCGGACTGTCGTTTGCACTCGCAGGGCAGCTCGATTTCGGAGAGGTGCGCATCCATGAGCAGGAAACCCAAGACCCATCCGGTTGACGACGACAACCCCGAATGGACGGCTGACGAGGCTGCCGCTGCCAGGCGCTTGCCCGAGCTGCCCGCCACGCTGCAAGCCAAGCTGCGTGGTCGGCCCAAGTCGGCGGTGGTGAAGGCCCGTTTGACCGTGCGTGTGGAGCCCCAGGCCCTGGAACGATGGCGAGCCAGTGGCCCGGGTTGGCAAACACGCCTGGCAGCGCTGGTGGCGCGCATGGCGCCTTGATGCATGACGCGCACGACCACGCAGCCCGCAGGCTTGCTGCCGCCTCAGATGTCTTCCGGGTTCTGCATCCACGCAGGGATGTCGCGCTGGCCGTGCAGCACACGCCAGACATCGACGCGGTCCGAGCGCTCGACATAGAAGACGAGGTAGGGGTAGCGCGTCAGCGGCCAGGAGCGCAGGCCCGGCAGATTCAGTTCATGCGCGTAGCGAGGTGACCCAGTCGCAGGATAGCGCCCGATGTGCGCGTAGGCCTGCTCCAAGGCGTCGATGAAACCGAGCGCGGCAGCCTCGGCGTCTTCGGCCATGTAGGTCCTGAGTGCATCCTCGACATCCTGCCGGGCCTTGTCGCGCGGGACGACGGGCTTGGGCTTCACGACCGGCTGCGTGTCTTGCTCGCCACCTGGGCCGCGCCGCGAACCCGCTCGCGCAGGCCTTCGAAGTAGGTCTCGTTCACCGGCGCTGTCGATGCCGACGAAGCGCCCGCCAGCAGCCTGTTGCGCAGTTGCAGCCGATCCTGATCGCGGCGGATCAGTTCGCGCACGTACTCGCTGCTGGTGCCGTAGCCACGCTGGCTGACCTGTTCGTCGACGAATGCCTTGAGGCTGTCGGGCAAGGAAATGTTCATTGTGCTCATGCCGGCAGCCTAGATGTCTTGGCAAACCTTGGCAAGGCCGTCTCGGCCGGCGATGCCAGTGATCGGGGCACTCTTCATGTGCTGCCGTGGGTTGAACGGGCGGGATCATCGGCAGCCGGGCGGTATTCCGGCACCCAGCGCCGCAGCAGCGCACGCGCCGCTTCGTCGTCGGCGCCCACGGCCTGCGCCTGGGCCAACCAGCTGCCCAGCGCCGCCGCATCGCCGGCCGCGATGCGCGCCACGCGCAGCCGCTCAACCGGGGTGGGCAGCGTGGCCTCGGTGTCGGCCAGCAGTTCCTCGTAGAGCTTCTCACCGGGGCGCAGGCCGGTGAACTCGATGGCGATCTCATCCACCGTGTGGCCCGACAGGCGGATGAGGTCGCGCGCGAGGTCGACGATCTTCACCGGCTCGCCCATCTCCAGCACCATCACCTGCCCGCTCTCGCCCAGCGCGCCGGCCTGCAGCACCAGGCGTGCGGCTTCGGGGATGGTCATGAAGTAGCGGATGATGTCCGGGTGCGTCACGGTCACGGGGCCGCCGCGTGCGATCTGCTCCTTGAAACGCGGGATGACGCTGCCGCTGCTGCCCAGCACGTTGCCAAAACGCACGGCCATGAAGCGCGTGCCCGGGTGGCGCGCGGCCAGCGCCGTGACGGCCAGCTCGGCCGCGCGCTTGCTGGCGCCCATCACGTTGCTGGGGTTCACGGCCTTGTCGGTGCTGATGAGCACGAAGCGCTCCACACCGGCCAGCGCCGCCGCCTCGGCCGTGAACACGCTGCCCAGCACGTTGTTGGCCAGGGCGGCGGCGGCATTGCGGCCCTCCATCAGCGGCACGTGCTTGTAGGCCGCGGCGTGGAAGACGACGGTCGGCCGCCAGCGGGCCAGCGTGGCCTGCATCCAGGCGGCGTCTTTCACGTCGCCGATCAGCGGCACGCACGGCACCTGCGCGTAGGCCTCGGCCAGCTCCTGCTCGAGCGTGTAGAGGTTGAATTCCGACAGCTCCACCAGCACCAGCCGCGCCGGCCCGAAGCGCGCCACCTGCCGGCACAGCTCGCTGCCGATGCTGCCGCCGGCACCGGTGACCAGCACCACACGGCCGCGCAGCGTGGCCGCGACGCCGGCTTCGTCCAGCACCACGGGCTCGCGGCCGAGCAGGTCTTCCGGTTCGATGTCGCGCAGCCGCTCGACGCGGGCCGCGCCGGTGCGCAGCTCGTCGGCGCTGGGCACGGTGAGCACAGGCAGGCCGGTGGCCGCGGCCAGGTCGAAGGCGCGGCGGCGCTCGGCCCGCGTGGCCGAGGGCATGGCCACCACGATGTGCGTGGCCGCGCCCTCGCTGCCGGGACCGGCGTGATGCGGCAGCGTGTGCAGCGGGCCGAGCACGGGCACGCCGCCGACCACGGCACCCTGCTTGCCGGGATCGTCGTCCAGCAGGCCCAGCACGGCCCAGCCCTGGGCGCGCAGGCCTGCCAGCAGCAGCCGCGCCGCCGCGCCGGCCCCCAGCACCACGGCGCGCCGCACCTCGCCCACCGGCCCGGCGATGCGGCCGCGCAGGTGCTCGTAGAACATGCGGTAGCTCATGCGCACCAGCGCCAGGCCCATGAGCGTGACCACCGGGTGCAGCGCCAGCACCGAGCGCGGGATCTTCACCAGCCCCGCGGCCATGATCACCGCCGCGCTCAGGCCACCGGCGAGCGCGCAGGCCAGCGCGAAGCGCTGCACGTCGCCAAAGCCCGAGAAGCGCCACAGCCCCCGGGGCACGCGCAGCAGCCAGAAGGCCGCCACGTAGGCCAGCACCACGCCGGCCAGCACCCACGTGTCGTAGCCGGCGCGTGCCACGAACCATCGCTCGAACCCCAGGCGGAACAGGTAGGTGGCGTTCCAGCACAGCGCCACCACCGCGGCGTCGACGAGCAGCGCCTGTGGGCGCCGGTGCGAACGTGTTGAGTTCTGGCCGGTTTCGAAATGCTGAGGGGATCGCGGAGGGAGTGGCGTGATGCCGGCGCTGACGCGGCACGCAGTGGATGCCGGCGTGCTTCAGATCTCGGCGTGTGACTGGCCGCGGTAGCTCTTGCCTTCGATCACGACGGTCTCGACGTGGTGCAGCAGCCTGTCCAGGAGTGCCGAGGCCAGGGTCGCGTCGTTGTTGAAGATCCCGGCCCATTGCTTGTACGGGCGATTCGTTGTCAACAGCGTGGTGCCGCGCTCGTAGCGGTGGCTGATGATCTGGAACAGGCAGTCGGCGCCGAACTTGTCGATGGGCAGGTAGCCCAGCTCGTCGATGCACAGCACCTCGGGCTTGACGTAGGCTGCCAGCGCCCGCTTGAGGCCGCCGGCGGCCTGCGCGGTGGCCAGCGTGTTGATGATGTCGATGGCGCCGGTGAACAGCACCGAGTGCCCGCGCTGGCACGCTGCATAGCCCAGGGCCGTCATCAAGTGGCTCTTGCCCAGGCCGACGCCGGAGATGAACACCACGTTGGCGTGCCGGGCCACGAAGTCCAGGTGGAACAGGTTCTGTATCTGCGGCCGGTTGATCTTGGTGGGCCAGTTCCAGTCGAACTTGTCGATGGTCTTGAGCACGGGGAAGCGGGCCTGGCGGATGCAGCGCTGCACGCGTCGGTCCTCGCGCTGGGCGGCCTCGCCGTTGAGCAGCTCGGCGAAGTAGGCCAAGTGCGACCACTGCTTGTCGGCGGCGGCCTTGGCCAGTGGCTGGTAGTTCTCGCGCATGAACGGCAGGTTCAGCGCGGTGAGCTTGGCCTGCGCGGACAGGGCATCGGGGTGGGCGTGGCGTGCTCGCATGGTTGTCGCTCCTTCACTCACGGTCGTAGATGGACAGGTCGGGCGCGGGGATCTCGATGTCGAGCAGGTCGGCACTGCGGGTGAGCTGCAGGGCGGCGGGCTCGGCCCCGATGCGCCGGCGCGCGGCCAGGATGTGGGCGATGTACTCGGCGCTGAAGGCCTGCAGCTCCAGACCGTCGTCGATGGCGCGCTCGACGGCCTCGCGGCCGTGCATCTCGGCCAGGGCGAGGATCTGGCGCAGGTGCACCCGGGCGTTCACACGCCGGGCCTCCAGGCCCTCGCGGTAGGCTTGGGCGCGCGGCGACAGGGCCAGGAACTGCACCAGCAGGCGTTGCTCGCGGGCGCTCTTGCGCTGCTGGGCGAGTTGCTGGGCGTGCTCGGCAAGCTCGAAGTCCTTGTTGCGCTGCATGCTTCGCGCGTGGAGCGCGACGAGTTGGTCGTGGGCATAGATGCACAAGCGGTCGGCCCAGGCCTTCAGGGTCAGGCGTTGACCCACATGGCGCGAGGGCACGGAGTAGGTGTTGGAGTCCAGCGCGACGCGGAACTGCTTGTTGACGCTTGCCGTGCGCACGCGTGCGAGGTCGAACCCGACGGGGTTGAGCCGCTTGAGGCGGGCGCGCTCTTCCTCGAACATGTCCACGGGTCGGCGCTGGGTGGCGCCGTGCACGCGCACGTCGGCCACCGTGTCCACCCACAGCTGCGCGGCGGGCTGCACGGCGCTGAAGTCGATGAACTCCTGGCCGGCCAGGAAGTTCTTCTTCACGTAACCCACGCCGTTCTCCACGCGTCCCTTCTCCCAACCCGAAGCCACGTTGCAGGGGGTGATCTGGAAGCCCCAATGGCGCGAGAAGTCGAGGTACTTGGGGTTGAACACCGGCGCCTCACCGACCAGGCGCTTGAGCACGGCGGACTTCAGGTTGTCGACCATCAGCCGCGCGGGCACTGAACCGAAGGCGGCGAAGGCGTTCTCGTGGCAGGCCAGGAAGAACTCCATCTCCTGCGACACGGTGAACTCCAGGTACATGCGCCGGCTGTAGCACAGCACCATCACGAAGAAGCTCAGGCGCCGGCGCGTGTTGCCCACGGCGACGGTGCCGAACTCACCCCAGTCGAGCTGCGCGCACTCGCCCGGCTCGAAGTCCAGCTTGAGGAAGGCCGGCCGCTGTCGCGGGCGGATGCGGTGCACGTAGTCCTTGACGATGGTGATGCCGCCGCCGTAGCCGGCCTCGAGCAGCCGCTGGTAGATCTGCTGGGCGCTGTACGGGTGGGCGTCGAGCCAGCGCACGATCTGGCCCTTGAAGGCGTCGAGCTTGCTGGCGCGCAGCACGGCCTTGCGCGCTCGGAACTGTTCGGCCTGCGCCCACCGGGCGACGGTGCGTACATCCAGGCCCAGCGCTCGCGCGGTCTGCGCCACCGTGAGTTGCTGGCGCACCAGGTGGTCACGGATGCGGCAGTAGGTCTCGTAGTCAACCACGGCGCGCTCGAGCCTGCTGCAGCAGCGCGGCCAGGCTCACGGGCTGGCCGCCGGTGTTGGCCCCGGCAACGCCCGGTGGACGCGGCGCCGGGCGCTGCGCCGCCACGGTCCCCGGCAGGGCCAGCACCTGGTACAGCGGCGAGCGATAGGCGATGAGATCCAGCTCGATGAGCTGCTGGCGTGCCGCGGCGAACTGCTCGTCACTCAGGTGCAGCCGCCGGGCGAGCGTGGCCGAGCCGTAGTAGCTCAGGCCCTGGGCATCGGACACCGTGACCAGGAACAGGTACAGCGCCGCCGAGCGGGCCTCACAGCGGTCGATGAAGTGCTGCTGCACGAGCGCCTGGTCAACCCAGCTGAACTGCTCGGGGACCTGGCGCAGCCGCTCGGGCCGAAGTAGCTGCTTGATGGCCTTCACCGCACCTCCCGTTGATCACGTCGCGCCCAAGTTGTACGAGGCGCCGGGTGGTGCTGGCCATGTCATCTTGTAGCGCCGGCTGGAACAGATGGGCCACAAGCCCCGCCAGCAAAGGCGATTCGGCGATCAAGAGATCTTGTAACGCCACGGTCGGGGGCGCCCCGGGAGCCTCGACACGATTGGCCGATTCCTCAATCGAATCAGGCACTTGCAGCGGCAAGAGATCTTGTAACGCCCGCGGCGGGCGCACCCGGTCGCAGCTGTAGCCGGGATGCGCGGCGCGCCAAGCCTGGACGCGGGCGACGTGCACGGGGCCGCTGAAGTAGTCGCGGTTGGATGGCTTGGACAACCAGGCGGCCTGGCTGGCTGCCTTGCTCGCGCGCCGGCAATCGACGGCGCAGCAGTAGCGCTGACGTTCACCGCTGCGATGGTCGGGGAGGAAAAACTCCCCGCACGACATGCACTTGCGCTGTCCCGCCTTGGCCATCGTCGCTCCCCAACGAACCCGTCGAGCGCGACAACCACCTCGAGCGAACACTCGTCGGCGCAGAGTCTGAAGAAGAAGGAGAACGGAGCTGAAGAAGACCGTCAGAGACGGTGATCCGAAGAAGACGGATCAGCAAGAACACGCACGTTCAGACCGGCTGAAAGAAGACAAATTCAAGCCGGCGCCCACAGCGCCAGCGGCTCGCGGTGGCGGCGCAGGCGCGCCAGCAGCAGGTCGAGCCGGTGCCAGAGGCCTAAAGCGGCGGCGGCCTTCATGGGCTTGGCCGCCGCCGCAGCAGCGCACGCACCGTGCGCGCCAGCACGGCCAGGTCTGATGCCAGTGTGGCGCGCTCGGCGTAGGCCGCCGCCTGCGCTACCTTGCGCGGGAGGATGCGCTCGACGTACTCGCGCTCGGGGTCGGCCGCGGCGGCCAGCAGCGCGGCTTCATCAAGGTGCTCCAGCGAGGCCGGGTCGGTGATGCCAGGGCGCACGGCCAGCGCGCGCGCGCAACTCTGGCGAGACCAGCGCCACGTAGCGCGGCACCTCGGGGCGCGGGCCCACCAGACTCATGTGGCCCGCGAGCACGTTCAGCAGCTGCGGCAGCTCGTCGAGCCGCGTGCGGCGCAGCCAGCGGCCGGCGCGGGTGATGCGGGCATCGTTCCCCACGGTGAGCGGCAGACCCGTGGCACCGGCTTCCGCCACATGGCGCATGGTGCGGAACTTGTGGATGACAAACGGCACACCGTGGCGGCCCACGCGCTGCTGGCCAAAAAACACCGGCCCGGGCGAGTCGAGCCGGATCCAGGCCGCGATGGCCAGCATGGGCAGGGCCAGCAGCAGCAGCACGAGCAGGCTCACGGCGATGTCGAACAGACGCTTGGCCATGGGCTCATTGCACCGCGCTATGCGACCGCACCCAGCTCGCGCCAGCTCAGCACGCGGTGGTCTTCGCGATCGAAGCCCTCGTCGCCACCGTAGACCAAGGTGGTGCCCGCCGCCTGGGCACCGGCGGCGGCCCGCCAGCGGCGGGCGGCGTCCATCCAGTCCGCGACATAGGTGGTGCCCGACTTGCACTCCACGCTGTGCAGGCGGCCGGCAGACTCGAAGAGCAGGTCCACCTCCAGGCCGTGGTTGTCGCGCCAGAAGTAGAGGTCCGCGGGCAGGCCGAGGTTGTATCGGTGCTTCAGGGCCTCGGCCACGACCCAGGTCTCGAAGACGGCACCTCGGGCGGGGTGGATCAGCAGCTCCTCCGCCGAGCCGATGCGCAGCAGCCAGCACAGCAGGCCGGTGTCCAGGAAATACAGCTTGGGTGTCTTGACCAGGCGTTTGCCGAAATTGCGGTGATGCGGTGGCAGCAGCGTCAGCAGATGGCTGGCCTGGAGCACCGTGAGCCACTGGCGGGCGGTGGGCTGGCTGATGCCGCAGTCGGACGCCATGGCGTTGAGGTTCAGCAGCTGCCCGCTGCGCGCCGCACACATGGCCACGAAACGCTGGAAGAGCTGCAGGTTGGCCACGTTGAGCAGCTGGCGCACGTCACGTTCGACGTAAGTGGCCATGTAGCTGGCGTACCAGTGTTCGGGGCGCAGTTGGCGGCCCTCGGCGTGGAGCGTCGGGTAGCTGCCCTGCCAGAGGCGCTGCTCCAGCGTGCCTGGGCGCCCCTGCAGTTCGGCGTTGCTCAGCGGCAGCAGCGTCAGCAGGCCGGCCCGGCCGGCCAAAGACTGCGTCACGCCGTCCATCAGGCCGAACTGCTGCGAGCCGGTGAGCACCCAGCGCCCCATCTGCGGTGACGCATCGGCCACGCCGAGAAGGTAGGACAGCAGCTGCGGCGCGCGCTGGACCTCGTCGAGCACCGCACCACCCGCCAGCCGGCCGAAGAAACGCCGCGGGTCGGAGCTGGCCAGCGCGCGCGTGTCAGGATCCTCGAGGTTCACATAGGGCAGCTGCGGGAAGCCCTGGCGCGCCAGGGTCGTCTTGCCCGACTGGCGCGGGCCTGTGATCACCAGCACCGGGAAGCCCAGGGCGAGCTGGTGCAGCGTGGTCGCAGCCTGGCGGGTGATCATGGCAAGGATGGAAGGGCCGGGGTGGGCCGGCTACTTGTACTGTTTCAAAGTTGGATCTTGAAATTGTACAGATCCAGACCGGGCGCCCAGCGCCTGCCGCACGGCCGCTGCCACGCGCTGCACGTCGGCCAGCCCCATGCGCGTGTAAAGCGGCAGGCTCAGCATGCGCTCGTAGGCCCTCTGGCTGTGCGGAAACTGCGCGGGGTGCAGGGCGTAGCGGTCGCGCCAGTACGGGTGCAGGTGCAGGGGGATGTAGTGCACGCTGCAGCCGATGCCGGCTGCGTAGAGGCTTTCGATGAGCCGGTCGCGTTCGATGCCGGCGCCCTCGGCCAGGCGCAGCACGTAGAGGTGCCAGGCGTGCTGGTCGCCGGCCAGGGGCTGCGGCGGCAGCACCAGCGGCAACCCGGCCAGGGCTTCGTCGTAGTCCGCCGCCAGCTGGCAGCGCTGCGCATGGAAGGCCTGCGCTCGGCTGAGCTGCTGGATGCCCAGCGCCGCCGCGATGTCCGTCAGGTTGTACTTGAAGCCCGGCGCCACGATCTCGTAGTACCAGGCCGGCACGTTGGCGGTGTAGCGGTCGAAGGCGTCGCGGTTCATGCCGTGCAGGCGCATGAGCCTGGCGCGCCGGGCCAGGGCCTCGTTGCGCGTCACCAGCATGCCGCCTTCGCCCGTGGTGATGGTCTTGTTGGCATAGAAGCTGAAGACCGTGGCGTCGCTGCCGAGCGTGCCCACCAGGCGGCCCTGGCAGGTGGTGGGCAGTGCGTGCGCGGCGTCTTCCACCACCTTCAGGCCGTGCTTGCTGGCGATGGCCAGCAAGGCCGGCATGTCGGCCGCCAGGCCGGCGTAGTGCACCGGGATGATCGCCTTGGTGCGCGGCGTGATGGCGGCTTCCACCGCGGCCGGGTCGATGTTGAGCGTGGCCGGGTCCACGTCCACCAGCTTCACGTCGGCGCCGAGGTAGCGCACCACCTCGGCGGTGGCGGTGAAGGTGTGGGTGGTGGTGATGACCTCGTCGCCGGGGCCGATGCCCACGGCCTCCAGCGCCAGGTGCAGGCCGGCGGTGGCGCTGTTGACGGCGATGCAGTGCAGAGCCTCGTCGCCCAGGAACTGCGCGAAGGCGCGCTCGAAGCGGGCCGCCTTGGGGCCGGTGGTCACCCAGCCCGAGCGCAGCGTGTCCACGACCTCGGCGATCTCGGCCTCGCCGATGTCGGGCAGGGCAAAGGGCAGGAAGGGTGGCTGGGGCGGGGCGGGCTGATCAGGCATCGGGTTTGGCGATCCACGCCAGGCGGTGGGTGCGCAGCAGCGGCACGGTGTTCAGCAGGGCCGGCAGCGCCGGGTGCAGCGCCGCGGCCCGGCGCGCCAGCGGCGGCGCCAGCGTGACGCGGCGGGCATCGATGCTAGCGGCCGGGAACAGCCGCCGCAGTTCGGCCAAGGGCATGCCGGCGACGTCGGGGTTGCGGGGGTTGCCCACGGCGAAGTCGTACCAGATGACCGCGCCGCCGGGCTTGAGCCAGGCCCACAGGCGCGCCGCCAGGCGGGCGCGGAAGCCGGGGTCGAGCAGGCTGCTGAAGACGGTGCTCTGCAGGATCAGGTCGAGCCCGGCGTCGGGCAGCGGCAGGGCCAGGGCGTCGCCCGGCAGCACGCGCACGGCGGTGGGCAGGCGGGCGCGGGCGGCGGCGGCGCGCTCGGGCAGCAACTCGTTGGCCAGCAGGTGGGCGGGCTCGAAACCAAGGCCGATGAGATCGAGCAGGTTGCCGCCCTGGCCGCAGCCCACCTCAAGCAGGCGCAGCTCGCCCAGCGGGGCGCGGGCGTGGCGGCGCAGCAAGGCGGCCAGCACGCGCAGGCGCTCGTGGCGGGCCTGCATCACCTCGGGGCGCAGCGGGCCGTACAGGCCGGCCAGCGCCGCGCGGCGCGCGTAGCGGCCGGCCATCGCGGCGACGTCGTCGTCGGGCTCTTGCATGGCGGGCCTCAGGCGATCAGCGCGTGAGGCGCGTCATGGCCGCGGCCGGGCCGCGGCGCAGGACCACCCGCTCGAACAGCGCGCGGCCGAAGCCCAGGCCGTAGCCCAGCTGCATGCAGGCGGTGGCCAGGGCCACGCGCAGGGCCAGTCGCGGCGCGGCCAGCAGCCCGTTGGCCAGCAGCGCCAGCGCGTAGGCACCGCCCAGCGCGGCCAGGGCCGCGGCGGCCGGCGCCCACCACGGCGCGGCCAGCGCCAGCAGCAGCAAGGTGGCCACAAAGCCAAAGGGCACCAGGTGGCGCGCCGAGGCCGGCAGCCGGTGCTTGCGGATGACGGCCAGCTTCCAGTAGCCGTACTGGAAGAACTGCCGCCCCAGCGCGCCCAGGCTCTCGCGCGGGGTGTAGTGGCTGACGATGCGCGCGTCTTGCCAGACGCGGCCACCGCCGCGGGTGATGCGCAGCGCCAGCTCGTCATCTTGGTTGCGCACCAGCGCCTCGTCGAAGCCGCCCAGGGCCAGCAGCGTCTCGCGCCGCCAGGCGCCGAGGTAGACGGTGTCGACCGGGCCGCTATAGCCCTCGCGCCGCGAGGCCGCGCCGCCGCTGCCAAAGCGGCTGCGGAAGGCCGCCGCGATGGCCCGGCCGGTGGCGCCCTCGCCCACCGGCCGCCAGGCGCCACCCACGCAGTCGGCGCCGGTCTCGGCCAGCACCTGCGCGCACATCGCCACGTAGTCGGGGGCGTAGCGGGTGTGCACGTCCATGCGCACCAGCACCTCGCCGCGGCTGGCGGCGATGGCGCGGTTCAGCGCCACGGGGGTGATGCGCTCGGGGTTGTCGAGCACACGCAGCCGCGGCTCCGCCGCCGCCAGCGCGTCGAGCCGCTGGCGCGTGCCGTCGTCGCTGGCGCCGTCGGCCACCACGAGCTCGAGCTCGCTGCCCGCGGGCAGGCGCTGGGCCCGCACGGCGGCCACGAAGGCGTCGATGAACGCGGCTTCGTTGCGGCAGGGCACGATGACGGAGACACGCACAGGGCAGCAGGCAGCAGGCGGGCCCGGGGCGGGCGTGGGCGCGGATTCTCGCCCAGGGCGGGGCGCGCGCGGGGCTGGATGGCTGCCGCCCACGCGCCTACAGGCCGCTGCGCCTGCCGCCTGGCCGCCTCATGAGCGCGCGAAGCCACTTCCAGGCCATCCAGCCAGCCAGATGGGCGGCCTGCCACGGGCCCGAGTGGCGGTGCACGACCCGCAGCGTCTCGCCGAGCGGCAAGGAGCTGCTCAGACCGCCCGGCCCCACCCGACTGCGCAGCGAAGGCAGGTGCTCGGCCTGCGCCCCTTGCTTCCAGAGGCGCAGGTTGAAGTCCCAGTCGCCATAGACGCGCAAACGCGGGTCGAACGGCGGCTGCAGATGGGCCCGCTTGTGCACCAGCAGTGCCTGGTGGTGCAGCGTGTTGCCGAAGCGCAGCTCGTCGGTGTAGCGCGACACGAAGGGCGTTTCGCCAACGGTCGCCTCGCCGTAGATCAACACCACCCCGCGGCTGCGCGCCTGCAGCAGCTCGGCCGCGGAGGGCAGCGATTCCAGCCGGTCGTCGGCCCCCAGGAAGAGGATGTACGACTCGTCCTCCGCAAGGGCCCAGCCCTTGTTCATGGCGTCGTAGATGCCGGCATCCGGCTCGCTCTGCCAATGCGCGAGCCGGCCGCGCATGGCGCGCAGGCAGGCCAGCGTGCCGTCGCTGGAGGCGCCGTCGATCACCACGTGCGCGACATCGGGGCGTTGCAGCGCCTGGACGCTGGCGATGGCCTGCCCGAGCAGCGCGCCGGGATTGCGGCACACGGTGACCACGGTCACGGCCGCGGCACCGAGCGCGGCGGCATCGGTCCATCGTTCGGCCGTCTGCGGGATGCGCTCAGACACGGCGGAACAACCCGTTGCACTGAAGCACCGGCCCGATCAGCATGAGCGGATCGTCATGGCTCTACACCCGCCTGAGGACGCACAGGATGTGGTCCTTCGTCAGGCCCGCCCCGAGCGGACCGGGGTCCGCGTCGGCAGCGTTGGCCGCGCCGGCCGCGTCGGCCGCGGCGTGGCGCCGTCGCGGCAGCGATGTGCCGGTGGAAAAGGCCCGCACAGTCCGGAGCAAGGTCTTGATCCGCCGCACGGGCGGCGGCAGCCGGCTGTGCGAGAAGGACTGCAGCTCGGTCACCTGCAACGAGGCCCGGCCGCCCATCCGCGCGAGCCAGCCCGGCCCGATGAAGCTGATGTGCTCGGCGTACTGGCAGTACCAGAAGCGGGCCTTCAGCAGCCGCCACAGCCAGGCCTCGGCGTTGCCGGTGGTGATGATGAGACGGCCGTCTTCGCGCAGAAGGCTGGCGAGCCCTTGCAGGAAGGCCAGGGGGTTGCCGAAGTGCTCGATGACATCGCACGCGGTGATGAGGTCGAAACGCTGGCCGGCGGATGCCAGCTGATGCCAGTGCCCGGCGATGACGCGCACGCCGCGGGACTCGGCGATGGCCGCGGCCGCGGCGTTGGGTTCGACGCCGTAAAGACGGCAAGGCTTGGGCAGCGTGGCCAGCAGATGCCCGGTGTAGCAGCCGACGTCCAGCACATCGAGCGGGGCATCGCCGACGCGGCTGCGGATCAGGCGGAAGTCCTCGCGATCGTCGCGCGGCTCCCAGACTTCGGGGCTGCCCTGGGCGTAGAGCGAGAGGTAGGCGTCGTCATCGAAGATGGGCGTGCGGAACAGGAACCCGCAGGCGCCACAACGCTGCAGGCAGCCGCCCGCGAGCGGGCGTTCGAGCCGGGTGCCGGCAAATTCGGCGACATCGGGCAACCTGCCGATGGGCAGGGTGTCCAGACTGCCGCAGGTGCGGCACGCGGTGGCGGTGTGTGGCAGGGAAGGGCTCATGCGGTCAGGTGGCCGTGCGGGCCCGACCGAGCAGCACCAGGGCACAACCGAGGGGCAGCGCCAGCGAGAGCAGCGCAAAGAGGGCCTTCAGGTTGACGAAGGTCGAGAGCTCGCGGGGCAGCAGCATGGCACCGACGACGAAGAAGATGCCGCAGGCCCCGATGACGATGGTCGGGAACCGCGCATGGCCCAGCCCGAGCAGCAGGAAGTAGGCCGGCACGTTGAGCGACAGCAGCAGGAAGACGAGCGTCAGCTGACGTGCGAGCCCGCCATGCTCCGCCGCGAAGGCCGGCGAGATCCACAGCCCCAGCAAGGGCTGGACGATCAGCAGCAGCAGCAGCGACGGCAGTGCAGCCAACGCGGTGGTCCACCCCAGCGTCGTCAGCAGCCGCCGGTGGCTGCCTGCGCCCGGGCCGGCCTGCCGGGCCGCCCAGGGCACGAGCACCTGGCCCGCCGCCGCCGCCAGTGCGTGCGGCACCTGCGCGAGCTGAACGCAGACGGCGTAGGCGGCCAGCACGGAAGCTCCGAACCAGGCGCCGACGAACCAGCGGTCGAAGGCATTGAACACGAGGCTGCCCAGCAGGCTGATCCACAACCAGACACTGGTGCGCGCCAGGTCGCGGGACACCTGCCCTGCGGGGCCGGCTGCCGGCGCCGGCATCGGCGCCAGCAAGCCTTCGCGGCGCAGCGCCCACAGCCGGAAAGCCAGCTTGCCCAGGGTGACGGCCAGCGACACCGCGATGGGCAGCAAGGCGTGGCTGCCGTCCTGGACCACCCACGCGATCACGGCGACCTGCGCCCCGCGCGCGGCGGTTTCAAGCCGGGCGGCGAACGCGAACCGTCCGCAGGCCTTGAGGCTCGATGCAAACGCGCCGTCAAGCTCGGTGGCCGCCATCCACGCCACTGCACACAGCACGAGCAGCCCGGCGTGATCGCCACCGCCGACGAGCTCGGGCGTCAGCAAGCCCAGCCCCAGGGCGACCAGGCTGCCCAGCACCACGGCGGCAGAAACCACCGCCGTGCGGCGGATCAGCCACCGCAGGGCGGCGGCGGCGCCGGCACGGTCGCCGCGGTGCACGGCCGCGGAGAGCACGGGCAGAAGGCCGGTGCTGGCGCCCAGCGACATGAAGCTGCACGCCAACAGCGTGCTCTGCACGAGCACCCAGACGCCGAACTGCCCAGGCCCCAGCCGATGCAGCAGCAGCGGCGTGAGCACGAACTGCGCCGCCACGACGGCCAGTAACTCCAGCACCGGCCAGAAGGCAAGGCCCGTGCCTCTGATCCAGGACTGCGGCAACTGCATACGGCTTGATCGTATCGGGGCCCGGCAGCGCCGGCTCGGGTGCTGCCCCACACGGAGCGACTACCATCGCCCACCGCCACGACACCTGCGATCCCCGCTCCGCATGCACGGCATGTCATCGGTTTCGGTAGCGCTGTGCACCCACAACGGCGCGCGCTTCCTGGAGGAGCAGATCCGCAGCATCTGCGCCCAGACGCTCCCGCCTGACGAGGTGCTTCTGTCGGACGACGCCTCTGCCGACGGCAGTGTCGAGCTCGTCTGCCGATTGCTGGACGCCAGCTCCGGCGGCAACGCGGCCCGGCCCATCGCGCTGCGGGTGCTGCGCAACGCCCAGCCCCTGGGTGCGCGCGCAAACTTCGAGCAGGCCGTGCGCCAGTGCAGGGGTGAGTTGATCGCGCTGTGCGACCAGGACGACGTCTGGCAGCCGCACCGCCTGCGCACGCTGGTGGACTGCATGGATGCACGGCCGGACCTCGACCTGGTGCACTCCGATGCCCGGCTGGTCGACGCCGAGGGGCAGCCGCTGGGCCGGACGCTGCTCCAGGGCTTCGGTCTGCAGCCTTGGGAGCTGGCGCGCATTCATGCGGGCGACGCCCTGAGCGTGCTGCTGCGGCGCAGCTGCGTCACCGGCGCGACCACCCTGTTCCGGCGGCGCCTGCTCGAGGCGGCGCTGCCCTTTCCTGCCCAGTGGTGGCACGACGAGTGGCTGGCCCTCATCGCCGCGACGGTCGGCCGCATGGATGTCGTCGAGTCGGCGCTCATCGACTACCGGCAGCACGGGGCCAATGTGATCGGGGTGCCGTCTCCGGTGCCCTGGCTCAAGGCCATGCGCAGCGCCCTGGCGCCCGGCGGCAGCCTGCGCCGCCGCGGCCGGCTCGCGCGGGCCGAGGTGCTCTGGCAGCGGGTGCAGGCGCTGGGTGATGGCGTCCGGCCCGAGCGGGCCCGGCGCGTCGAGGAGCTGCTCGCCCACGAGCGGCTGCGGGCCGGCCTGCCGCAAGCCCGGGCCGCGCGGCTGGGGCCCGTGCTGCGGGAGGCGCTGGCGGGGCGCTACGGGCGCTTCAGCGACGGCTTGCGCAGCGTCGCCCGGGACCTGCTCGTCACGATGTAGCCGGGCGCCCGCCGCTGACGGCCTCCAGCACCGCCAGCATGCGGTCGACGCTGCGCGTCCACTCGTAGTGCTGCCGCACCCGCTTGCGGCCGGCAGCACCGAAGGCGCGGCGCAGATCGGCGTCGGCCACCAGCCGCTCCAGCGCCTGGGCCAGTGAGGCGGGGTCCTCCCTTGGGACGACGAGGCCGGTCTCGTTGTGCACCACGACCTCGGGCAGCCCGCCCGCGTCGCTCACCACCACCGGCAGCGCGCAGGCCGAGGCCTCCAGCACGGCCACGCCGAAACTCTCGCTGTCCAGTCGGCTGACGGCCACGTAGATGTCCATGCGGTTGAGCCAGCCTGCCACCTCGGCATGCGGCACCGGCCCGATGAAGCGCACCTGCGGGCCGATGCCCAGCGCCTGGGCCAGAGCCTCGAGCTCGGCCCGCTGCGGGCCGCCGCCGACGATCTGCAGCGACAGCACGCGGGGGTCCGCCGACCAGCGCCGCGACAAGCGCGCAAAGGCCTGCAGCAGCACGTCGATGCCGTACTTGGGCGCCAGCGTCTTGACGGTGCCGATGACCAGGCCTTCGTGGGCCTGCGGCTGCGGCGCGAAGCGCCCGCTGTCGATGCCGAAGGGCGTGATGGCGACCTCGCCGACCGTCGGCAGCAGAGCCCGCACCTGCCGGGCCATGGCCTCGCTGGTGGAGGCGACGGCGTCTGCGCTGCGCAGGTTGCGGCGCAGCCACCAGCCCTTGAGGCGGCTCTCGGTCGGGAAGTCGTAGACATCGCTGCCCCACACCGAGAGCAGCCAGGGATGGAAGCCCGCCAGGGCCGCCGTGGTGCCGTAGCCGCTGGCGTAGTGGGCTTGCAGCAGCGCAGGCTGCTCGCGGCGCAGCAGGCGGCGCAGCGCCGGCACGTTGCGGAAGTAGCCCGCCGTGCCGGCATGGGGCAGCGCCACCACGCGCACGCCGGCCGGCGGCGCCCAGGCCGCGTCGGGGTGCTGCGTGGCCAGCACCACCTCGACGCCGCGGCCGGCCAGCGCCGCAGCCCAGCGCTGCGTGTGGATGACGCTGGCCGGGGCCAGCATGAGCAGCCGGCGCACGGGCGCGACAGGCATCACCAGCGCCCGGCCATCACGGCCTCGAAGTCGCTGCGCGACACGCGGTCCATGGTGCCGGCACGGGCCAGCAGCCGCCGCACGAAGCCGGGCAGGGCCGGCGCCGCCAACGTGCCGCTGCGCCACAACAGCAGCGCCACGTAGGGCAGGTAGGCGGCGCACCACAGCCGCCAGCGCCAACGGCCCAGGCGCAGCCGCATGTGGATGAAGCGGTTCAGGTAGTGCACGGCCACGCGCGCGCGCCGCGGGTCGGCCGCTGCGGCCGACGCGGCGCCGAGGGCGGCGCTGACCTTGTGCTGCACCACGGCCGAGGGCAGGCACACGGCATGGCCGCCCTGCGCCTGCAGCCACAGCGCGAGCTCGAAGTCTTCTTCGCCGAAGAAGAAGCGCTCGCTGAAGCCACCCCGGGCCGCAAAGGCCGCCGTGCGCGTGACGAAGCAGCAGCCGGTGAAGAAGCTGCAGCGGATCTCGCCGCGGCGCGCGCCCTCGGCCCGCGGCCGGCCGGCCAGGTGGTAGCGCCGCAGGCCGATGCGCCAGAGGGTGCCGCCGCAGTTCCAGATGCGGTCGCTGCCGTGCACGGTGATCATGGGCAGGGTGGCGAAGCAGCCGGGCTCGGCCTCCAGGCGGGCCACCAGCCGGCCCAGCGCGCCGGGCTCCACGACGGTGTCGTTGTTGAGAAAAGCCACGAGGCCGCAGCCCAGGGCCTGCGCCACGCGCAGCCCGGCGTTGCAGCCGGCGGCGAAACCCAGGTTCTCGCCGGCTTCGAGCAGCCAGACGGCAAAGCCGTCGGCCGCGGCCGGGGCCAGGGCCGGCGGGGGCGCAGTGGGCGTGCAGCGGACGCAGGGCACGCCGAGTTCGGCCAGTTCTGCAGCGATGCGGCCGGCCGAGCCGTCGCGGGAGCCGTTGTCGACCACGACCACGCGGCAGGGGTCGCCGCCGTCGCGCAGCGAGCGCAGGCACTCCAGCGTGTCATCGGCGCCGTTCCAGTTGAGCACGATCACGGCGCAGCCCGTCGCAAGCGTCGGGTGTTCGTGGGGCGAGGGCATGCGCAGGCAGTGGGTGCGGGTCTGGCCCAGGCATTTTCACGCAGGGCCCGGCAGGCGGCGGGGGCCGCAGGCCGCGCCCATAAAATCGCGCCCTGGCTTCGAGATGCGCATGACGACGACCGACGACGACAACTCCCTGATGGCGGAACGCCGCGCCAAGCTCGCCGCGCTCCGCGCCCAGGGCGTGGCCTTCCCCAACGACTTCCGGCCCAAGCACCACGCCGCCGACCTGCACCAGGCCCACGAGGGCGAGCCCAACGAGGTGCTGGAGCCCAAGGCCATCGCCGTGGTGGTGGCCGGCCGGCTGATGCTCAAGCGCGTGATGGGCAAGGCCTGCTTCGGCACGCTGCAGGACGGCTCCGGCCGCATCCAGATCTACGTCACGCAAGATGCGGTCGGCGCCGAGCTGCTGGCCGCGTTCAAGCACTGGGACCTGGGCGACATCCTCGGCTGCGAGGGCACCCTCTTCCGCACCAAGACCGGCGAGCTCTCGATCCGCGCCACCCACGTGCGGCTGCTCGTGAAGAGTCTGCGCCCGCTGCCCGACAAGTTCCACGGCATGACCGACCCCGAGCAGAAGGTCCGCCAGCGTTACGTGGACCTGGCCACCGACGACAGCGCGCGCGCGCGCTTCGTGGCGCGCAGCAAGGCCGTGGCGTCCATCCGCGGCTTCATGGTCGAGCACGGCTTCCTCGAGGTGGAAACTCCCATGCTCCACCCCATCCCCGGTGGCGCCAACGCGCGGCCCTTCGCCACGCACCACAACGCGCTCGATCAAGAGATGTTCCTGCGCATCGCGCCCGAGCTCTACCTCAAGCGGCTGCTGGTGGGCGGTTTTGAGCGCGTGTTCGAGATCAACCGCAACTTCCGCAACGAGGGGATTTCGGTCCGCCACAACCCCGAGTTCACGATGATGGAGTTCTACGCCGCGTACTGGACGCACGTGGAGCTCATGGACTTCACCGAGGCCATCCTGCGCCACGCCGCGCGCGCGGCCACCGGCTCGGCGCGGCTCAGCTACGCCGGCCGCGAGGTGCACCTCGACGAGCCCTTTGCGCGCTTGAGCGTGCGGCAGTCGCTGATCGCCATCGCGGGCCTCACGGAAGCCGAGGCCGACGACCCGGCGGTGCTGCGCGCCCGCATCGTGGCCGCGGGCGAAGAGGCCCTGCCGCACTGGAGCCTGGCCGAGCTGCAGTTCGGCCTCTTCGAGGCCGAGGTCGAGGCGCAGCTGTGGCAGCCCACCTTCATCATCGACTACCCCGTCGAGGTGAGCCCGCTGGCGCGCGCCGCCGACGGAAACCCGAGCATCACCGAGCGCTTCGAGTTGTTCATCACCGGGCGCGAGGTGGCCAACGGCTTCTCGGAGCTCAACGACCCCGAGGACCAGGCCGCCCGCTTCCACGCCCAGGTGGCCAGCAAGGACGCGGGCGACGACGAGGCCATGCACTTCGATGCCGACTACATCCGCGCGCTGGAGTACGGCATGCCGCCGGCCGGCGGCTGCGGCATCGGCATCGACCGGCTGATCATGCTGATCACCGACAGCCCGAGCATCCGCGATGTGATCTTGTTCCCGGCCCTGCGCCGGGAATCGGCATGACGCCGGCCTTGCGCCGAGAAGGCTGAACCGCGCATGGCAGCGCCCGCACGGCTGCAGGCGCTGCCGGAGATCGAAGCCGCGCTGTGGCACGAGCTTGCGCGCGCGGTGCGCGAGCGCGACCACGCCTGGCGACTGGCCACGCTGGCCACCGTGTCGGCCCAGGCCGACGGCGTGCACCCGGAGGCGCGCACCGTGGTGCTGCGCGACTGCGATCCCGAGGCCCGCCGCCTGCTCGTCTACACCGACGCGCGCAGCGCCAAGGCGCAGCAGGCCGAGCGCCGGCCGCAGGGTGTGCTGGTGCTGTGGTCGGCGGCGCTGGGCTGGCAGCTGCGGCTGCAGGTGGCGCTGGTGCTGCACACCGGCGGGCTGCAGGTGTCGTCGCGCTGGGCGCAGTTGCAGCTCACACCCGCGGCACAAGACTATCTGGCGCCGCTGCCGCCCGGCACGACGCTGGGCGATGACCGCCAGGCCGCGCCCGACCGCGGCAGCCGCAGCCACTTTGCCGTGCTGGAGTGCCAGGTGCAGAGCACCGACTGGCTGGAGCTGCACCGCGACGGCCACCGCCGCGCGCGCTTTGGCGCCGACGGCGCGCGCTGGCTGGTGCCCTGAGCCCTCTGCCGTTCGCCCTGAGCCCTCTGCCGTTCGCCCTGAGCCCTCCGCCGTTCGCCCTGAGCCTGTCGAAGGGCCCGGCGACCCGCTGCAAGGGCTTCGACAGGCTCAGCCCGAACGGTTGGCGAGCCCGGCGGCCCGCTGCAAGGGCTTCGACAGGCTCAGCCCGAACGGTTGACGGCCCCGCCGCTCAGCGGTGCCGCCACTCGTCCTGGCGCTTGGCCACGAAGCCGGCCAAGCCTACCTTCTGGTTGGCGGTGGCAAAGAGGGCGTGGAACAGGCGCCGCTCGCAACACACGCCGCCGCCCGCGTTTTTGCGCCGAGGGCGCGCGCTGGCTGGTGCCCTGAGCCCTCTACCGTTCGCCCTGAGCTTGTCGAAGGGCCCGGCGACCCGCTGCAAGGGCTTCGACAGGCTCAGCCCGAACGGTTGACGGCACCGCGCTCAGCGGTGCTGCCACTCAGCCCGAACGGTAGGCGACCCAGCGCTCAGCGGTGCTGCCACTCGGCCTTGCGCTTGGCCACGAAGGCGGCCATGCCTTCCTTCTGGTCGGCGGTGGCAAAGAGGGCGTGGAACAGGCGGCGCTCGTAGCTCACGCCGTCGGCCAGGCCGCTTTCGAAGGCGCGGTTCACGCACTCCTTGGCCATCATCACGCTGGGTCCGCTCATGGCGTTGATGGCCTCGGCGGCGGCCAGGGCCTCGTCGAGCAGCTTGTCGGCCGGCACGACGCGGCTCACCAGGCCGGCGCGCTCGGCCTCGGCGGCGTCCATCATGCGCGCCGTCAGCACCATGTCCATGGCCTTGGCCTTGCCCACGGCGCGCGGCAGGCGCTGCGTGCCCCCGGCGCCGGGGATGATGCCGAGCTTGATCTCGGGCTGGCCGAACCGGGCCGTGTCGGCGGCGATGATGAAGTCGCACAGCATCGCCAGCTCGCAACCGCCGCCGAGGGCGAAGCCCGACACCGCGGCGATCACGGGCTTGCGGATGCGCCGCAGGGTCTCCCAGTTGCGGGTGATGAAGTCGCCGCCGTAGGCCTCGGCGAAGGTCTTGTCGGCCATGGCGCCGATGTCGGCGCCGGCCGCGAAGGCGCGCTCGCTGCCGGTGATGACGATGCAGCCGATGGTGGCATCGGCGTCGAAGCGCAGGAGCGCCTCGCCGAGCTGGTCCATCAGCGCGTCGTTCAGGGCGTTGAGCTGCTTGGGGCGGTTGAGCGTGACGAGCGCGGTGCGGCGCGGGCCGTCGCCACGGAGGTCGGTCAGGATCAGGGCTTCGTCGGTCATCGGTCGGGTCCTGGCGGTCAAGCGCCCTGCCGCGCAGGGACGCCGGAGCACTATAAGGCGGCCCCGGTCGGGCCCAGGCTCAGCGCGCCGGGGTTGCCTGCTCCGGCAGGCGCTCCAGCAGCAGTTCGAGCATGGCCTGGCGGCCCTGTGGGCCCTGCCGGATGAGCATGCGCACCGGCAGGTTCTGCAGCGAGGGCGCCACCCACAACTCGGCCGTCAGGTCGCCGCCGCCGGCCTCCAGCCGGGGTCGTATGTGCACGGCCGCCAGCTCACCCGCCGGGGTGGCCACCGTGGCCGGGCCCACGATGTCGTAGACCCAGGGCAGCACGCGGCGCGGCAGCGCCAGCGGGAAGCTCAGCGACTGCCCGGGCTGCAGCAGCTCCGGCCGGGCGTTGAACAGCCAGGTCATCTGCACGAACTGGCTGACACTGTCCTGCACGCCCTCGGGCCGCGGCAGCACGCGGCCATCGGCCAGCAGCAGCTGCTCGGGGCCGAGCTCGATGGCCACGCGGCGCGGCTCGCGCAGCAGGATGCGCGTCTCTTCGTCGTAGCGGCGTGGCGCCAGCCCGGCCGGGGTGATGAGGCCGTCGCTGCTGACATGGCGCGTGGCCAGCAGCGCCACCGTCAGATCAAGGTGCACCTGGTAGCGCAGGCCCTGGCGCAGCCACTCGATCCGGGCATGGCCCTCGACCGGGCCTTGCACGTCGCCACTGATGCGGTAGCTCAGGCGCGTGGATGGTGGCCAGTCGAAGGCGGTGGCGTCGGGCGGGGCCGAGGCGGCGGCCCGCGGTGCCTCGGCCGCGGGCGGTGTAGGCGCTGCGGGCGCGGGCAGCGGCACGGCCGCCAGCGCCGCGCGTTCGGGCAGCGGCGGCAGCTCGGGCAGGGCCGCAAGGCCCGCATCGCCGGCCCCGGCCGCCGCGGCCACCCGGCCAGGCGCGCTGGCCAGGCGGCGCGCAGCCGGTGCCGGCTGGCGCGGCTGCAGCACCTGCACGAACTGCACCGCCAGCCGCGCCGGGCGGACGTCGGCCGCCGCACCCGCGCCCAGGCGGGCCGGCCAATCGGAAGGCAGCAGGGCCGGCAGCACGGCCAGGTGGAGCACCGCCACGGCCACCACCAGCGTGGCCAGGCCGGCGCGGCGGAGCCTCTCAGCTGCCGGCGGCACCGACGAAGCAGGCGATCGAGGCCACGGCGCTGAGCCGGAAGCGCAGCGTCAACCAGGCCGCGGCCCCCAGGCGCGGGTAGCTGCGGCGGTCGACGACGTAGCACACCACCAGCATCAGGCCCAGCAGCACGAGGCCGGCGTAGGCCGGCATGATCACCGCAGGCCAGGCCACCAGCGGGGGCACCACGCCCCAGGCCAGGGTGGCTGGCGGCGGTTCGGGCTGGCGCATCGCCAGGCCCCAGTGGATGCCGCCGAGGAAGCTGACGATGAGCGCGGCGTAGGCCAGCAGCGCCATCGCCGCGTAGACCCGGGCCTCGCCCTGCACCAGCCACACCAGGGCGGTGCCGCCCACGAAGGGCACGAGCCCGGCATGGCCCAGCCAGCGCGCGGTGGCGTTCACTTCTTGGCCGCCGCGGCTGCCAGCAGCAGGGCGGCCCCGACCCGCAGGCCGGCGCGACGCAGAAAGGACTTCATGGCAGGCAGGGCCTCGAGGACGGAAGGGTGCACGGGCCGCTCACAGGCCCAGGGCCTGCGCGGTGAGCCGCTTCTTCAGCGGCCCGAGCCGGTCGACCGTGGCCAGGCCGCGGTTGCGCAGCTGGCGCAGCAGCGGGTGGGGGTGGGCGAAGAGGTGCAGCAGGGTATCGGTCAGTCGCGCCATCGCCTGCGTGGGCGCGCGGCGCTGGCGCGCGTAGCGGGCCAGCAGCTTCTCGTCGCCCAGCGGCCGCCAGGACTCGGTGGCCTGGCGCGCGGCCAGCACCTCGGCCAGCGCGGCCACGTCGGCCAGGCCCAGGTTCAGGCCCTGGCCCGCCAGCGGGTGCAGCACGTGCGCGGCGTCGCCCACCAGCACCCAGCCCGGGCCGTGCACGGCGCTGGCCTCGGCCAGCGCCAGCGGCCACTGCTGGCGCGGGCTGACCAGCGACAGGCTGCCGGCGGCGCCCGCGGTGGCGGCCATCAGCTCGGCCTCGAAGGCGGCGTCGGACAGCGCCATCAGCGCCTGGGCGCGCTCGTCGGGCAGCGACCAGACCAGGCCCAGGCCATGGCCCGGCTGCGGGCGGTCCAGCGGCAGCAGCGCCAGCACGTCGGGGCTGCGGAACCACTGCCGCGCCTGCTGCACGTGCGGCTGGCTGGCGAGCAGGCGCGCCGCGATGCCGCGCTGGCCATAGCCGTGGCGCGTGAAGTGCACGCCCAGCGCGGCGCGGGTGGCCGAGTCCTTGCCCTCGGCCAGCACCGTCAGGGCCGCGGGCACCGGGGCCGCGACCTGCTCGAGGTGCGGCGCAAAGCCGGCGGCAGTGGCCAACGCGCGCTCGAGCTCGGCCGCGTCGACGATCCAGGCCAGCTCGGGCACGCCCTGCACCCAGGCCGAGAAGTGCAGCGCTGCCGAGCCGTCGTCGCCCTGCACGTGCATGTCGTGCACGGCGGTGCGGGCATCGGCGGGCAGCGCGTCCCAGACCTTGAGCGTACGCAGCAGCGACACCGAGGCGGCATTCAGCGCATAGGCGCGCACGTCTTCGGCCCGGGCTGCCGCAGCCGGCGCCAGCAAGGCCACGCGCAGGCCCTGGCGCGCCAACGCCAGGGCCGCCGCAAGGCCCACGGCACCACCGCCGCGCACGAGCACATCGTGGCGGGCGGCGCCTGCGGGCGTCTGGGGCTTCGGGTCGGGCATCGGGTGCTTGCGGGGCAGCCCGCCATCGTAGCAAGGGCCCCCAGGCACAATGAAGCGACGGGCTGGGCACACCCCCCGCCTGGCCCCCGCCCTGCCCCGGGCTCCACCCCCGCACTCCGCCGTGAACGCCGTGTCACCTGCCCAAAACGCCCGCCTCTCGGCCCTGGCCATCCACCCCGTCAAGTCCGGTGGCGCGCTGGCGCTGGACAGCGCCGAGCTCGTCGACACCGGCCTCGACCTCGACCGCACCTGGATGGTCGTCGACCGCCACGGCGACATGCTCACCCAGCGCGAGTGGCCCCGCATGGCGCTCATCCGCCCCACGCTGCGCGGCGGCGAGCTGGTGCTGCGCGCGCCCGGCATGCTGGCCTTGCACCTCAAGCTCGACACCGTGGAGGCGCGCACGCGCGTGCGCGTGTGGGACGACGTGGTCAAGGCCTGGGACATGGGCGCGCTGGCGGCGCAGTGGTTCAGCGACTTCCTCGGCCCGGTGGCCGGCGCGGCGCTGCGGCTGGTGCGCTTCGACCCCGACGAGGAGCGGCTGAGCAGCGAGCGCTGGACCGGCACGCTGAAGGCGCCCAACACCTTCAGCGACGGCTACCCGCTGCTGGTGGCCAATGCCGCGTCGCTGGCCGACCTGAACCAGCGCCTGGCCGCCGCCGGCCACGCGCCGGTGGGCATGGAGCGCTTCCGCGCCAACCTCGTGCTCGAGGGCCTGGCGCCCTGGGACGAAGACCACCTGCACGAGATCGACATCGACACCGGCGCCGGCATCGCCACGCTGCGGCTGGTGAAGCCCTGCGTGCGCTGCAGCATCCCCGACGTCGACCCCGCCACGGCCGCCACCGGCACCGCCGTGGCACAGACGCTGGCCGGCTTCCGCGCCGACCCGCGCATGAGCGGCGGCCTGACCTTCGGCATCAACGCCGTCGTCGTGGCCGGTGCGGGCCTGGTGCTGCGCACGGGCCAGACGGTGGCGGTGCGCCACGCCTTCGGCTGAAGGCCAAGCCGGCGCTGCTCTTGAGCTGTGAACCTGCGTTCACAGCTCAGGCCGCCGGGAAGGGCGGCGCCGGAATGAACTCGGTCTCGCCCGGCACCTGGGCAAAGCGCGCCGCGGCATCGCCTGCCGCACCGGGGCCGGCGGCCCACGCGGCGGCGGCCTCGGCCAGTTGCTCGCGCCGCGTGGCGACGAAGTTCCACCACAGCAGCCGGCGGCCGAGCGGATCGCCACCGATCAACACCGCGCGCGCCGGGCCCTCGGCGGCCAGCAGGGGCTCGTCGCCGGGCGCGAGCAGGGCCAGGGTGAACGGCGGCACAAGCTCGCCGTCCAACGTGACGGGGCCGTCGACCACGTAGACCGCGCGCTCGGCGGCCGGCGGCAGCGGCAGCGCGTCACCGGCGGCCAGCGCGATGTCGATGGCGAGGGTCGGCGAGCGCACCGCCACCGGGCTGGTGGCGTCGAAGGCGCTGCCCACGAGCACGCGCACCACGGCACCGCCCACCTCGAGCTCGGGGATGGCGGCGGCCGACGTGTGCGCGAACGAGGGCTCGATGGCCTCGTCGGCCGCGGGCAGGGCCACCCACAGCTGCAGGCCATGGCGGGTGTGGGTGCGGCCGCGCAGGTCGGCCGGCGTGCGCTCGCTGTGCACGATGCCGCGGCCCGCGGTCATCCAGTTGACGGCGCCGGGCTCGATGCGCTGCACGGCGCCGGTGCTGTCGCGGTGCTGCATGGCGCCGTCGAAGAGGTAGGTCAGCGTGGCCAGCCCGATGTGCGGGTGCGGCCGCACGTCGTGGTTGTCGGCGGGCTGCAGGGCCAGCGGGCCGAAGTGGTCGAAGAAGAGGAAGGGCCCCACCGCCTGGCGGGCGGCCGCCGGCAGCAGACGGCGCACGACGAAGCCGCCGCCGAGGTCTTTGGCATGGGGGTGGATGAGCGTGAGGGCCATGCGGGGCAGTGTAGGAAAATCCAGACGCGTCCGTTCGCCCGCCCGCTGGCGGGCTCTTCCTGAAAGCACCCGCGACATGAGCCTCAAGTGCGGCATCGTCGGCCTGCCCAACGTCGGCAAGTCCACCCTCTTCAACGCGCTCACCAAGGCGGGCATCGCGGCCGAGAACTACCCGTTTTGCACCATCGAGCCCAACGTCGGCATCGTCGAGCTGCCCGACCCGCGGCTCGCGAAGCTGGCCGGGATCGCCAAGCCGGAGCGCATCGTGCCGGCCATCGTGGAGTTCGTCGACATCGCCGGTCTCGTGGCCGGCGCCAGCCAGGGCGAGGGCCTGGGCAACCAGTTCCTGAGCCACATCCGCGAGACCGACGCCATCGTCAATGTGGTGCGCTGCTTCGAAGACCCCAATGTCATCCACGTCGCCGGCAAGGTCGACCCCGTCGCCGACATCGAGGTCATCCAGACCGAGCTCTGCCTGGCCGACCTGGCCACGGTCGAGAAGAGCCTGGCGCGCTACAGCAAGGTGGCCAGAGCCGGGCAGGACAAGGAGGCCGCGCGCCTGGTGGACGTGCTCAAGAAGTGCGAGGCCGCGCTCAACGAGGCCAAGCCGGTGCGCGGCATCGCCTTCAGCCGCGAGGAACTGGTGGTGCTCAAGCCGCTGTGCCTGATCACGGCCAAGCCGGCGATGTTCGTGGGCAACGTCAGCGAGACCGGCTTCGAGAACAACCCGCTGCTCGAGCAGCTGCGCGGCTATGCCGCGAAACAGGCCGCGCCGGTGGTGGCCATCTGCGCCAAGACCGAGGCCGAGCTGGCCGACATGGCCGACGAGGACAAGGCACTGTTCCTGGCCGAGATGGGCCAGGACGAGCCGGGCCTGAACCGCCTGATCCGCGCCGCCTTCACGCTGCTGGGCCTGCAGACCTACTTCACGGCCGGGCCCAAGGAGGTGCGGGCCTGGACGGTGCCGATCGGCGCCACGGCGCCGCAGGCGGCCGGGGTCATCCACACTGATTTCGAGCGGGGCTTCATCCGCGCGCAGACGATCGCCTACGATGACTACGTCGCCCACCAGGGCGAACAGGGCGCCAAGGATGCCGGCAGGATGCGGGCCGAGGGCAAGGAGTACGTGGTCAAGGATGGCGACGTCATGAACTTTCTCTTCAACGTCTGATGGCCGACGGCGCACCCGGGGCTGCCGGCGTCGGCCCGGGCCTCGGTGCCCCTGCCTGGCAGCAGGCCGGGCTCACGGCCCTGGCCTACCTGGCCTTCGGCGCGCTGGCGTTGATGCTGGCCGGACCACCGGGTTTCGCCTCGCCGCTGTTCCCGTCGGCCGGCGTCGCGCTGGCGGCCACTCTGGTGGCCGGGCGTTCGGCGCTGGTCGGCGTGTTCGTGGGCGCGACCCTGCTCAACGCCGGCCTGGGGGCGGCGCGCGGCGCCGAGGGCTGGGTGACGCTGCTGTCGATCCCGGCCCTCATCGGCCTGGGAGCGGTGTTGCAGGCGCAGCTCGGCGCCTGGATGGTGCGGCGTGCGGTGGCCATGCCGCTGGTGCTGAGCGAGCCGCGCGAAATCGCCCGAGCCGGGCTGCTGGGCGGCTTCCTGGCCTGCACGGTCAGCGCCAGCGTGGGCACCGCAGCGCTGGCACTGGGGGGCGTGCTCGACGCGGACGACGTCTTGCCGAACTGGTCCACCTGGTGGATGGGCGACACCGTGGGCGTGCTGATCACGGCGCCTTTGGTGCTGACGCTGATCGGCCAGCCGCGCGCCGACTGGCGGCCGAGGCGGCGCACGCTGGCGCTGCCGCTGCTGGCCGCGCTGGCGGTGCTGGCGCTGGGCGTGCATCAGCTCCGACAGCTCGACGCCGCCCGCGAAGCCGAGCGCTTTGACTACGCCGCCACACAGCTGGTGGCGCAGGTGCGGCAACGGCTGGACAACGCCTCGCTGGCCCTGAAGGGCCTGCAGTCGGCGGCCCGGGTGGCCGGGCGGCCGCTGGATGAGGCCGGGCTGAACGCCGCCTCGGCCGGCTGGCTGGCACGCTTCGACGCACTGCAGGCCACGGGCGTGGGCCAGCGCGTGGCCGAGGCGGGCGTTGCCGCGCTGGAGAACGAGGCCCGGCGTCAGGGCCGTGCCGAGTTCCGCGTGGTCGACCGCGACGGCGGAAGCGACCGCCGTGAGCGCGGCGAGCTGCTCGTGGTGCGCCAGCTCGCACCGGCAGACCGCAACCGCGGTGATTTGGGCGTCAACGCGCTGTCGATCGACGTGGCGCGGCCGGCGATCGAGGCCGCGCGCGACAGCGGCCAACCCCGGGCGTCGGCAGCCCTGGCGCTGGGCCAGTCCGGGCGCGACGAGCCTGGCGTCCTGCTCTACCAGGCCCTGTACAGGCCGGGAGCCACCGAACCCGGCACGCCGTTGGAACGACGGGAGCGCTGGACCGGCGTCGTGTTCATCAGCCTGAGCATCGAGCTCGCGCTGGCCGGCATAGACGAACGCGGCCGAGGCCGGGTCTCGTGGTGCCTGCTCGACGCCGATCCCTCTGCCCGTCTGCGCCGGCTGGCCGGCAGCGGCGAGGCCTCGGCCTGCGGACCGGCGGCAGACGGTCATCGCCACGAACAGAGGCTGGACTGGGCCGGCCGGAGCTGGCTGCTGCGGGCGTCGGCGCCGGTCATGCCGGCGCTGCGGGTCAGCGGCGAGGCCGGCCTGCTGAGCCTGACCGGCCTGGCGGCCGCCACGCTGCTGGGGGCCTTGCTGCTGGTGGTGACCGGCCACACCCGCCGAACCGTGCTGGCGGTGGCCGCCAGCACGGCGCAGTTCCGCGCCGAGGTGGCCGAGCGGCGGCGCGCCGAAGCGGCGCAGCAGGAAACACGCGAGCGGCTGCAGGGCATCCTGGACAACGCACCGCTGGGCGTGCTGTTCCTCGACCACCGGGGCGAGGTCATTGAGGGCAACGCCCGCTTTTGCCAGATGACCGGCCTGGCGCCGGACCGGCTGGTCGGCACCTCCGTGCTGGAGTTCGCCCACCCGGACGACCGCGAGCCCTTGGTCGCGGTGCGCCGCGACCTGGTGGCCGGCGCCGCCAGCCGCACCGTGGCCAGCCTGCGCCTGCAGGCGCCGGGCGAGGACGGGCAGTGGACACCGGTTCGCGTCATCGCCAGCGCGCTGCGGGACGACAACGGTCGCGTCTTGCGCGTGGTCGCGGTGGTCGAAGACGTGGCCGACCAGCTGCGGCTGCAGGCCTCGGAGCAGGCACGGCAGCGCGCCGAGGAGGCCAACCGCGCCAAGAACGAGTTCCTTTCGCGCATGAGCCACGAGCTGCGCACGCCGCTGAACGCGATGATCGGCTTCGCCCAGCTCCTGGGCATGGACCGCGATCCGGCACTCGCGCCGCACCAGCAGGAGTGGGTGCGCCTGATCCAGCGTGCCGGCTGGCACCTGCTGGATCTGATCAACGAGACGCTGGACCTGTCGCGCATCGAATCGGGCTCGGTGTCGCTGGCGCTGGAGCCGGTGGACATGCGGGCGCTGGCCGAGGCGGCGTTGGCCCTGGTTGCGTCGGCGGCCAGCCAACGCGGCATCCAGATCGAGGTCATCGCCGAGCCGGGCGTGCCGGCGGCCATGGGCGACGCCATGCGCTTGAGGCAGGTGTTGACCAACCTGCTGACCAACGCCATCAAGTACAACCGACCCGGGGGCTCGGTGCGCGTGCACGTGGCGCGCGCTGGCAACACCGCCGTGCGCGTGGCCGTCAGGGACACCGGACTGGGCATGGACGCGGCGCAGATGGAGCGCCTGTTCCAGCCCTATAACCGACTGGGACGAGAGCACAGCGGGATCGAGGGCACCGGCATCGGCCTGGTGATCTCGCAGGGGCTGCTCGGCTTGATGGGGGGCTCGCTGGCGGTGGAAAGCCAGCTGGCGGTCGGCTCTACTTTCACCTTCACGCTGCCGGCCACCCACGAGCGCGTGGCCGTCGAGCCCGAGGCCGCCGTGAGCAGGCCCGCGCCTTACGCCCAGCGCCTGGTGCACTACATCGAGGACAACCCGACCAACGTCGAGGTGATGCGGGGCATCCTCGGGCAACGGCCGCAGGTGCGCTTGGCCGTGTCCATGCTCGGCCTGGACGGGCTGGCCGCGATCCGCAGCGAGCCGCCCGACCTGATCCTGCTCGACATGCAACTGCCCGACATCTCTGGCGTTGAGCTGCTGCGTCACATGAAGAACGACGACGCGCTGGCCCAGATCCCGGTGATCGTGGTCTCTGCCGACGCCACGCCCGACCACCTGAGGGCGGCTCTCACGCTGGGCGCGTTGCAGTACCTGACCAAGCCGGTCGACGTGGCGCTGTTCCTGCGTCACTTCGACGAAGCGCTCGCGAACACCGAGACACGCTGGTTGCTGTGAACTGCAAGCGCCCGGCGTTGGGCTCGGCCCCGAAGCGAGCCCCAGGATGGGCCGGTATGCCCGGGTGTCCGCAAACTGCCCCGGATCGTCAAGCCAGCACGGCGTCAACGGGGCGCCGCAGGGAGCGTGGCAGCACCGGGCCGCGGCCGAATCGCACCACCAGGTCCGGCCGCAGGCCGGCCAGGCCCAACGCGGCCGCAAACGGCGGGCGCAGTGCGGCCACTTCGACCGGCTGGTTCAAGAAAGCGTTGCGGATGCCCAAGGCGGTGGCTTGCAGGGCAAAGCGCTCGTAGCACCGTCCCACCTCCACCCAGTGCGCCTTGTCAGCGGCCTGGCCGACGAACACAGCGATCCCGGCGGCACTGCGCACCTGACGCGCGTACTTGTCGGTCTCGCCTTGTGGTGTGACGACCCATCCGAACACCAGGTCCCCGATCCAGGCCGGGAGGTTGGGGCTGCCAGCGGACTCGCCATACAGCCCGTCGCGCGTCTGCACCGCATCGGCTCGGTTGTAGCGGATCCAGGCCTTCAACTCCCTGATGAAGGCGGCGTCGGCCAGCTGCGCGGTGTTGCCGTGAATCACGTAGTCCAGCGTCAGCTCGATGGCCGGGCGCTCGGTCAGCAGCAGCAGGTTCACCATGTCGGAACTGCCAGCACGCTGCAGCAAGGCCAGCTCGTCGGCGGACAAGGGCTTGCCGTCGTAGTCGCCACGCGTGCACTGGCGGCTGGCGATGGCGGCGAACAGGGGCGTCTCCTGGGCCCGTGTGGGTTCGAGGCGCACGCGAACGGCGCCGTCAGTCGCGTCGAAACGCGCCTGTGCCATCAGGCCGTGGGCGAGCGCGGCTTGAGCCAGGTTCTCGGTGGCGCAGCCCAGCGAAACGAACATGTGGTGATCGTCCGGGTCCACCGCGGGGCAGCGTCGCGCCAAGTCGGGGTGGATGGCGACGGAACGGCCATCGGCGTCGAGCGCGAACTTCCAGCATTGCGTGTTGTGGCCGGACGGCGCCAGGGTGGCGCAGCGCACCAGCTCCCGGCCGAGCGCCTCGCCCCTGACACCGGCCGGCCGGCCCACTTGCCAGGTGCGCTCGGCCAATGCTTCGTAGCCGTCGAGCTCAGGCCCCGGGGAACAACCCGACAGGACCAGCGGGCTGGCCACCAGCCACGGCGTGGAGGCCACAAACTGTCTGCGCTTGATCATGGCTGCTAGACCTTGCCCGGCAGACGGGCGGTCACCGCCGTCGGGCGCTTCTCGGGCTGCACGTCGGCTGAGCGGGTGTGACCGCGCTCCTACGCCCTTCAGCCGGCTCGCTGCCGCAATGGCGGCGCAGCCCAATGTAGGCACGGGACCGCGTCCGATCTGTTCGCCAACGCACCCGCCGCTCAGAGCTGCGCGCGCCAACGCACGGGCGGCCAAGCCGCCGCCGGGCCAGCTGCTCGCGACCAGCCGCTTCCAGTGCCACGGCACAGACGGCAAGCACAAGCTCAAGAGGGAAATGAAGGAGCCGCAGGCGTGCCAGGAAGGCGACAAACGCGCCGGCCGGGTCGTGGGTTCTGTCTGACGGACGGTTGGAAGGCGGCTTTCCTGCACATCTTGATCAGCACTCGCCAGGTGCGAGTGCTAATATCTTCGGAACTTCCGATCTTGGGGAATCTCCGAGTCAGCATGAACACCACCGCGTCCGCCGCCCTGGCCGTCCGTGACCCCTGGTCGCTGGTGCCCCCGCTGGGCAACCTCGATGCCTACGTCTCGGCCGTCAACCGCCTGCCGATGTTGAGCCCCCCCGAAGAGGTGGAGCTTGGCCGCGCGCTGCGCGATCGGGGCGATCTGCAGGCGGCCGGGCGGCTGGTGCTGAGCCATCTGCGCCTGGTGGTCAGCATTTCGCGCCAGTACGTCGGCTACGGCCTGCCACAGGGCGATCTCATCCAGGAAGGCAACGTCGGCCTGATGAAGGCGGTGCGCCGCTTCGACCCCGAGCAGGGCGTGCGCCTCGTCAGCTACGCCATGCACTGGATCAAGGCCGAGATCCACGAGTACATCCTGAAGAACTGGCGCATGGTCAAGGTGGCCACGACCAAGGCGCAGCGCAAGCTGTTCTTCAACCTGCGCTCGATGAAGCAGCAGCTCAAGGCCAGCGCCGGTGAAGATGCCGAGACCTTCCGCAACACGCTGACGCCCGCCGAGGTGGCGCACGTGGCGCGCGAGCTGAACGTCAAGCCCGAAGAGGTCGTCGAGATGGAGACGCGGCTGGCCGGTGGCGACACCGCGCTGGAGCCGCAGGAGGGCGACGGCGAGGAAAGCTACGCCCCGATCGCCTACCTGGCCGACGAGACGCAGGAGCCCACACAGCGCATCGAGGCGCGGCACCGCGACTGGCTGGCGGGCGACGGCATCGCGCAGGCGCTGGGCGTGCTCGATGCGCGCAGCCGCCGCATCGTCGAGGAACGCTGGCTCAAGGTGCGCGACGACGGCCACGGCGGCATGACGCTGCACGAGCTGGCCGCCGAATACGGCGTGAGTGCGGAGCGCATCCGCCAGATCGAGGTGGCCGCCCTCAAGAAGATGCGCAAGGCCCTGGCCTGACGACGACGCTTGGCTTTCCCCCGAAAAACCGGCCTCAGGCCGGTTTTTCGTTGAGCAGGATGCGCAGGTCGTGCGCCAGCGCCTCGGCGCCGCCGCCGTAGCGCGTGAACAGCCGGATGCGGCCGGCGGTGTCGAACACGTAGCTGCCGGCCGTGTGGTCCACCGTGTAGCTGGTGTCGGTCTTGCCCGGCACCTTGTTGTAGAAGACCTTGAAGTGCCTGGCCACGGCGCGCGTCTCCTCGGGCGTGCCGCGCAGCGCGACGAAGCCCTTGTCGAAATTCTCGACGTAGGCCTTGAGCAGCTCGGGCGTATCGCGCTCGGGGTCCACGGTGACGAACACGCCCTGCACGCGCTCGCCGTCGGGACCGAGCTGCTTCTTCACGCCGGCCAGCTCCACGAGCGTGGTCGGGCAGACGTCGGGGCAGTGCGTGAAGCCGAAGAACACGACCACCACCTGGCCCTTGAACTCGGCCAGCGTGCGCCGCTGGCCGTCGGGGTCGGTGAGCTCGAGGCCCTGCGCGTACTCGGCGCCGGTGATGTCGATGGCCTTGAAGGCCGGCTTGCCGCCCGCCACACCGGGCAGGGCGGCGCGGTCGCAGGCCGCCAGCAGCGGGGCCAGGCCGCCAAACACGCCAAGGGCGATCAAGGAGCGCCGAACAACCATGGGTCGAGGTAGTGGTCGAGCAGCAGCGCCGCGAACAGCAGCGACAGGTGCCAGATCGAGAAGCGGAAGGTGCGGCGGGCCAGGGCGTCGGAGTAGTCGCGCCAGAGCTTGAAGGCGTAGCCGACGAACAGTGCGCCCAGCACCACGGCGGCCGCCAGGTAGACCCAGCCGCTGAAGCGGAACACCCAGGGCAGCAGCGTCGCCGCAAAAAGCACCACCGTGTACAGCAGCACCTGCAGCTTGGTGAAGTCGGCGCCGTGCGTCACCGGCAGCATGGGCAGGCCGGCGCGGCGGTAGTCCTCCACCCGGTACAGCGCCAGGGCCCAGAAGTGCGGCGGCGTCCACAAAAAGATGATCAGGCACAGGATCAGCGACTCGGCGCCGACCTCACCCGTCATCGCGGCCCAACCCAGCACCGGCGGCATCGCCCCGCTGGCGCCACCAATGACGATGTTCTGCGGCGTCAGCGGCTTCAGCACCACGGTGTAGACGATGGCGTAGCCGACGAAGGTGGCGAGCGTGAGCCACATCGTCAGTGGGTTCACCGCCATCGCCAGCAGCGCACAGCCGGCAGCGCACAGCAGGGTGGAGAACACCAGCGCCTGCGATGTGGTCAGCTCACCCTTGGCGGTGGGGCGCCAGGCGGTGCGGGCCATGCGGCGGTCGATCTGCTGCTCGACGAGGCAGTTGAAGGCGGCCGCGGCCGCCGCCACCAGCCAGATGCCGGCCGAGGCCACGGCCACCAGGCCCCAGCGCGGCCAGCCGGGCTCGGCCAGCAGCATGCCGATGAGGGCGCAGAAGACGATCAGCTGCACCACGCGCGGCTTGGTGAGCGCGCTGTACTGGCGCCACAGGGAACCCCGGGGGGCCGGGGCGGCGGGGGCGGCGATGCTCTGGGCCATGGTGTGCGGGACGTAGGCCGGGATTCTAGGCAGTGGCCGGCCGCGGGCCGTGCGCTTGCGTCACGCCACTGGCCGAGGGCAAGCGCGCCAGCAGCAGCGTCATCAGCAGCACCAGCCCCGCGGCGCCCGCGGAGTGGGCCAAGGCCGCCGTCAGCGGCCAGCCCAGAACCACGTTAGACAGCCCGGTCATGATTTGCAGGCCCAGCAGCGCCAGCAGGCCCAGCGCGAAGCGGCCGGTGGCCGCGCAAGCCGCGCGTCGCCGCCACAAGGCCCAGACCAGACCCAGCATCGCGGCCGTGAGCACCAGCGCGCCGAGCCGGTGCGCCATGTGGATGGCCACCTGCGAGGGCACCGTGCGCAGCACGCCGTCGTCACCGCCGAGGCCGCGCAACACCGTGAAGCCGGTGCCGAAGTCCATCTCCGGCCACCACTGACCGTTGCAGGTGGGCAAGCCCGTGCAGGCGAGCACCGCGTAGTTGGTGCTCACCCAGCCGCCCAGCGCGATCTGCGCCACCAGCAGCGCCATGACGACGGCCGCTGCACGCTTCAGCGGCCGGGTGTCGGCCAGCGCCAGCGGCTGCTGGCGGAACGCCGCGTGCTGCGCCGCCAGCAGCGCCAGCAGCAGCAGCCCCCCCAGCAGGTGCAGCGTCACCACCGCCGGGTAGAGCTTGAGCGTGACGGTGTACTTGCCGAACATCCCCTGCACGATCACCCAGGCCAGCGTCACGGTCGGCCACCACGGCGAGAACGGCAGCCGGCGCCGGCCGACCCAGCTGAACACGGCCATCACGAGGATGAGCACGCCCACCGTCATCGCCAGATACCGGTGGACCATCTCGATCCAGGCCTTGCTCCAGGTGACGGGTCCGCCGGGTGCGGCGGTCTGTGCGGCGACGATGTCCTCGCGCGCACCGAAGGGACTGACCTCGCCGTAGCAGCCCGGCCAGTCGGGGCAGCCCAGGCCGCTGTCGGACAGCCGCGTGAAGGAGCCGAAGACGATGAGGTCGAAGGTCAGGAACAGCGTCAGAGCGGTCAGCGTGGCCATGCGGCCGCACGTGTCGGCGCCGCGGGCGCGCAGCCACCACCACGCGAGCGGCAAGGCGGCCAGCAGCAGCGCCAGCAGCAGCAGCCGCAAGAGCGGCGCGAGATCGACCAGGGCCTGCTCGGAGCCGTCCATCGCGTTGTGCTTCAGCGCCCCGCGTTGTCCCAGCTCGACGAGGCGCGCAGCAGCTTGCGCAGGTCGCGAATCACGCGCTGCGGCTCGGCTGCGGGCGGCATGCGCATCATCCACATGCCCATGGGGTCGACGACGTAGAGGTGCTCGTCGAGCGCGTGCCCGGCCTGCGGCGCGAGCCAGCCGGCCAGCGCCTCGCGCGGGGCGCGCAGCAAGGTGGCCGGCGGGGCGGCCTCGAGCGCAGCGCGCTGCTCGGGCTTGAGCGCGGTGTCGCCGGCCACCAGCACGATCTTGTCGAGCCGGTCGCGGTCGCGCCCCAGCATCTCGCGCAGCTGCCGCTGCATGAACAGGCGCCGCTCGCAGGCCTCGCCGCAAGCCGGGTCCACCACCACCACCAGCAGCCACTGCCCGCGCAGCGAGGCCGGGGCCACGGGCACGCCGTCCAGCGTGGCCAGCGGCAGGGTGGTGGGCAGCTCGCGCGGGGGCAGGACGAGCTCGCCGTAGTTGGTGCGACCCTCGGGCCGGATGACGAAGTAGGTGAAGTACGAGGCGATCACCGGCGAGGCGCACACCAGCAGCACCAGCAGCATCTTCAGCCGGCCGCTGACCGTGCGCCGCTGCCCGGCCTGCACCGGCTCGGCGAGGTCGGGCGTGGCCATGTCGTGCACGGTCATCGCCAGCGGTTGCTCAGGTGGGAGGGCGTTCGGAGGCATGGTCGGGCCGGGCGGGCCGGAAAAACTGGAACCAGACAAGAAGGCCCAGCGTCAGCGCCGACAGCGCAAACCACTGGAAGGCATAGCCGTGGTGCTTGTCGACACCGCTGCCCGGGGCCGGCCACTCGCGCAGCAGGCCGTCGGGCGGCGCGCCGGGGCTGTCGTCCTGGATCAGCACCCACGGCCGCAGACTCAGGCCCCGTTCACGCGCAAATGCGTCGATCTCAAGATTCTGCCGGAGCACCCCGCCGCCCGCCTCGCCAAGCTCGTACAACCGCGGCACGCGGGGGGCGATGCGCCCCTGCACGCTCACCTCGGCGGCGGGCGTGTCGAAGGGCGCCAGGCGCGTGCGGTCCTGCAGGTCGCGCGGGATCCAGCCGCGCTGCACCAGCACCGCGCTGCCGTCGGCCAGTTGCAGCGGCGTGACGATGTAGAAGCCCACCCGGCCGCCCATGGGACGGTTCTCCAGCGCCACGGTGGCCTCGGCCTGCCAGCGGCCCTGCAGTTGCGCGCGGCGTTGCACGAGCGGCTCCACGGCCTCGGCACGGTGCGGCAGTTCCTCGCCCACGAGCACCGGCTGCGCGAGCTGCTCCTGGCGCTGGCGCTCCAGCGCCTGCTTTTCGGCGGCGCGGTCGAGCTGCCACCAGCCCAGGCGGGCCGTGAGCAGCGTCAAGCCGACGGCAGCCAGCAGGACGACCGGGTGCAGGCGCCGTTTGCTCACGGCCGACCCCGGGGCCGGGCTGGATAATCCGGCGGCATGAAGGTCCTGATGGTGCTGGTGCTCGTGGCGGTTCTGGGTGCGCTGGCCAGCGCCGGTTTTTTCATGCTCAAGCGCGACCCCGGCGCGACGAGCGACGACCCTGCTGCCCGCGACCGCCGCATGGCAAGGGCGCTGGCGGTGCGCGTGGGCTTGTGCGTGGCGCTGTTCATCGTCATCCTGATCGGTTGGGCGATGGGCTGGGTGCGGCCCGGCGGGCTGCCGGTGCCGGCCTGAAAACGAACAACGCCGCGGCAGCGGCGGCGTTGTCGGCGAGCAGCGGCGGGCCCGCGGCCGCCCCGGTGTCGTCAGAGCCAGTACACCAGGATGTACAGGCCGAACCACACCACGTCGACGAAGTGCCAGTACCAGGCCGCGCCCTCGAAGCCGAAGTGGCGCTCGGGTGTGAAGTGGCCCTTCATCAGTCGCAGCGTGATGAAGATCAGCATCAGCATGCCCACGAACACGTGGAAACCGTGGAAACCGGTGAGCATGAAGAAGGTGCTGCCGAAGATGCCGCTGTTGAGCTTGAGGTTCAGGTCGCGGTAGGCGTGAAGGTACTCATAGGCCTGCACGCACAGGAAGATGGCGCCCAGCGCCACCGTGATCCACATCCAGGTGATCGTCTTGGCCCGCTGGCCGGCGATGAGGGCGTGGTGCGCGATGGTCAGCGTGATGCCGCTGGACAGCAGCAGCGCGGTGTTGATCGTCGGCAGCCAGAAGGGCCCCATGGTCTGGAACGGCTCGACGATGCCGGCTGGCGAGGCCGTGGCACCGCCTCCGGCGCTCGGCCAGATGGCCTTGAAGTCGGGCCACAGCAGCTGGTGGTCAAGATTGCCCAGCATCGGCAGCGTGTGCACGCGGGCCCAGTACAGCGCGCCGAAGAAGGCCGCGAAGAACATCACCTCGCTGAAGATGAACCAGCTCATGCTCCAGCGGAACGAGACGTCGATGCGCTGCGAGTACAGGCCGCCTTCGCTCTCGGCGATGGCCTGGCTGAACCACTGGAACATCACCGTCAGCCACACCACGATGCCGGCCAGCAGCACCCAGGCGCCCCATGCGTGGTCATTCACCCACTGGCCCGCACCGAGGATGACGAGGAACAGGCCCACCGCCATCAGCGCCGGGTGGCGCGAAGGCGCGGGAACGAAGTAGTACGGGGTCTGGCCCGCGGGGGTAGTGGCTGCCATGGCTTGTGTATCTCCTCGAACCCTCGGAACTGCAGAAACTTGAATCGTTGCGGTCAGGCGGCCACGCCACTGCCCACCACCCAGCGGACGAGCAGCACCAGCGTGACGACGAACACGGCAGCCCCGAGCAGGCCGCCGATCAGCAGGTGGACCGGATTGAGCCGGCTGACGTCGGCACCCATGTCGCGCGCGCGGCGCACACCGAAGAAGCCCCAGAACACCGCCCTCATCGTCTGCCCGAAGGACAGTGGGCGCTGTGTCGCGCTGGCGAGCGGGCCGCGCGCGCTGTCCGTCACGAGCCGGCTCCCAGGCCGGGCACCACGGCCGCGGTCTGCTGGCCCACCGTGCCCAGCGGCTGCGGCGGCACCTTGCCGCCGACCTCGAAGAAGGTGTAGGAGAGCGTGATGGTGGTCACGTCGCGCGGCAGCTTGGGGTCGATGACGAAGGCCACCGGCCACTCGCGCGACTCGCCGGGCCTGAGCGTGTACTCGTTGAAGCAGAAGCACTCGAGCTTGTTGAAGTGCGGGCTGGCCTGCTTGGGCGCATAGCTGGGGATGGCTTGCGCGGCCATGGTGCGCTTCTGGATGTTGGTGAACTGGTACATCACCGTGGCCAGTTCGCCCGGGTGAACCTGGATCGAGCGCTTCGCAGGCTTGAAGTCCCAGGGTCCGCGCACGTTGGCGTCGAACTCCACGGTGATGGAGCGCGTGGTGTCGACCTGGGTGTTGGTGGTCCGGCCGTGGGCCCCCGTCCAGACGCCCGTGGCCGCGCGCTGCTGCGACAGCGTCAGCACGTTGATGCCCAGCGCCTCGCAGATGGCCCGGTACATGGGCACCAGCGAGTATCCGAAGCCGAACATCAGCAGCACGATCAGCAGCAGCTTGCCGAGCATGCGCCGGTTGTCGGCGAGCAGTCGCTTCATGGTGCCTGCCTCTGGGTCATGCGCCGAAGAAGGCGATGCGCACGACGAAGCCTCCGCCGAGCAACGCCGCCAGCGACGCCAGGATCAGCGCAAGCCGCAGGTTCGCCTTGCGTTGCTCGGGGGTGCGTGCCATCGCGTCGTCTCGCGCCCCGCTCAGCCCACCACGCGGGTGGCGGTGGCGTCGAGCTTGGGCGGGTTCTCGAAGGTGTGGAACGGCGCCGGAGACGGCACCTCCCACTCCAGGCCTTCGGCGGCCTCCCAGGGCTTCTGGGACGCCGGCTCGCCCTTGCCGCGCATCATGGGCACGACGACGAACACGAAGAAGTACACCTGCATCAGCCCGAAGCCGAAGGCGCCGATCGAGGCGATCATGTTGAAGTCGGCGAACTGCATCGGGTAGTCGGCGTAGCGGCGGGGCATGCCGGCCAGCCCGAGGAAGTGCATCGGGAAGAAGGTGATGTTGAAGAAGAACAGCGAGCCCCAGAAGTGGATCTTGCCGCGCACTTCGGAGTACATGACGCCGGTCCACTTGGGGCCCCAGTAGTACACGCCCGCGAACAGCGCGAACAACGAGCCCGCAACGAGCACGTAGTGGAAGTGCGCCACCACGTAGTAGGTGTCCTGCAGCTGGATGTCGATCGGCGCCATCGCCAGGATCAGCCCCGTGAAGCCCCCCATCGAGAAGACGAACAGGAAGCCCACTGACCACAGCATCGGCGTCTCGAAGGTCATCGAGCCCTTCCACATCGTGGCCAGCCAGTTGAAGATCTTCACGCCCGTGGGCACCGCGATCAGCATCGTGGCGTACATGAAGAACAGCTGGCCGGTGACGGGCATGCCGGTCGTGTACATGTGGTGCGCCCACACGATGAACGACAGGATCGCGATCGATGCCGTGGCGTAGACCATGCTGGTGTAGCCGAACAGCTTCTTGCGCGCGAAGGCCGGGATGATGGCGCTCACGATGCCGAAGGCCGGCAGGATCATGATGTAGACCTCGGGGTGGCCGAAGAACCAGAAGATGTGCTGGTACATCACCGGGTCGCCGCCGCCCGCGGGGTTGAAGAAGCTGGTGCCGAAGTGGCGGTCGGTCAGCGTCATCGTGATCGCGCCCGCGAGCACCGGCATCACCGCGATCAGCAGGTAGGCGGTGATCAGCCAGGTCCAGCAGAAGAGGGGCATCTTCATCAGCGTCATGCCGGGTGCGCGCATGTTCAGGATCGTCACGATGATGTTGATCGAGCCCATGATCGAGCTCGCGCCCATGATGTGCATCGCGAAGATCGCGGCGTCCATCGACGGGCCCATCTGCAGCGTCAGCGGGGCGTAGAGCGTCCAGCCCGCGGCCGGCGCGCCGCCGGGCATGAAGAACGAACCCGCCAGGATCAGCGCCGCTGGGATCAGCAGCCAGAAGCTGAGGTTGTTCATGCGCGCGAAGGCCATGTCGCTCGCGCCGATCTGCAGCGGGATCATCCAGTTCGCGAAGCCCACGAAGGCCGGCATGATGGCGCCGAACACCATGATCAGGCCGTGCATCGTGGTGAGCTGGTTGAACAGCTCCGGGTTCACGAACTGCAGCCCCGGCTGGAACAGCTCGGCGCGGATGCCCAGCGCCAGGACGCCGCCCACCATCAGCATCGCGAAGCTGAACAACAGGTACATCGTGCCGATGTCCTTGTGGTTCGTCGCGAAGACCCAGCGGCGCCAGCCGGTGGGCTTGTGGTCGTGGTCGTCGTGGGCGTGGTCGTGACCGGCAACGTGGCCGTGCGGGGGAAGGACTGCGCTCATGGTTCGGATGCCTCTTGCAGATTCAGTCGGTCACTTGCGCGCGGCCATGATCTCGGCAGGCTGGATGAGCTTGCCG